>JBNJGM010000044.1:0-12180 GCA_051747685.1 Thermodesulfobacteriota bacterium
TCTCGGCCCTGGCGCGGGGTTCCAATACGCATGCTCCGGCCAACCCAGGCCTAGCTCACACGGCTCCCGGCCGGCACAGCACCGCCAGGTTGGACCAATTGCAGCCCCTGCGGGGCATGCACGGCCAGGATCATGCCCTGGGACAGGATGCCAAAGACTTTGCGCGGCTTCAGATTGGCCACCACCACGACCTGCTGGCCGACCACCGCATCCGCAGCGAAATACTCGGCGATGCCGGAGACCACCTGCCGCGGCTTTTCTTCCCCGACGTCGACCTGCAATTGCAAAAGCTTATCCGCCTTGGCCACCGGTTCCGCCGCGGTCACCGTGCCCACCAGCAACTCGACCTTCTGGAAATCCTCAAAGCTCGCCACCCCGGTTCCAGTGCCCTGCTGAGCCGGAGCCGGTTGTTTCTGCTTCTTCTGGGCGCCCTGGGGTTCGGACGGGGGTTCCTGTTTTGTGGCAACCGCTTCCTGCCTGGGGAAAAGATTCGATTTTTTGGCCACTTCCGTGCCCACAGCCAGGATATCCCAACGCCGCACATCCTCTTCCATATTCCGGCCGCTCGGGTCCGGGGATTGCCCCAATTGCTGGAGCATGGCCCCACTGGCATCGGGCATGACCGGCCAGAGGGCCAGGGCCACTTGGCGCATGCCCTCGAGCACGGTGTACATGACCGTGGCCAAACGTTCGGTGTCCCCGGATTTGTACAAGACCCAGGGTGCGGTGGCGTCGATATATTTATTCAATCCGCGCACCAGATCCCACAATTGCCGCAAGCCGGCGGCAAAGGCAAAGGTCTTGCCGCTGTCGGCATAGCCCTGCACCGAGCGCACCCCGAGTTGGCGGATGGCATGGTCCTCATCCTCCAGCCGACCCGGTTCAGGCACCAGCCCGCCGAAATATTTGTGGGTCATGGCCAGGGCGCGATTAAACAAGTTCCCCAAATCATTGGCCAAGTCCGCATTGAACCGGGCCACGAGCCCCTCTTCGGAAAAGGAGGCGTCCAGGCCGAACTGCATTTCTCGCAGCAAAAAATAGCGGAACCCGTCCAGGCCGTAGGTGTCCTTCATGGCCAGCGGGGCGACCACGTTGCCCAGACTCTTGGACATCTTGGTCTCATTGACCGTCCAATAGCCATGCACGTGCAGACCCTGGTAGGGCTCCAACCCGGCCGCCTTGAGCATAGTCGGCCAAAAGATGGCGTGGGGCTTTAAAATATCCTTGGCCACCAGGTGGTGCGCCACGGGCCAAAATTTCTGGAACCGTTCGCCGTCGGGCCAGCCCAAGGCGGTGATATAATTGATCAGCGCGTCGAACCAGACATAGGTCACATAGCGCTCGTCAAAGGGCAGCTCGATGCCCCAGGTCAAACGCGTCTTTGGCCGGGAAATGCACAAATCGTCCAGCGGCTCGCGGAGCATACCCAGCACTTCGTTGCGGTAGCGCTCCGGCTGGATAAAATCCGGATTGTCCTGGATATGGGAG
Source organism: Thermodesulfobacteriota bacterium (assembly GCA_051747685.1). Classification (GTDB taxonomy): domain Bacteria; phylum Desulfobacterota; class Desulfovibrionia; order Desulfovibrionales; family Desulfohalobiaceae; genus Desulfohalobium. The sequence goes on from JBNJGM010000044.1 coordinate 1,489, forward strand.
ATCAGCCAATCCTGGTATTTGCGCATGCGGAAAAAATAATTCTTTTCCTCGATATATTCCGGGGCCTTCAAATGATCGGGGCACAAGCCCTCCACGAGTTCTTTCTCGGTGTAGAAACGCTCGCAGCCAAAGCAGTAGTAGCCGCCGTACTCCCCGAAATACAGATCCCCATTATCGTACACGGTTTGCAAAAAGCGCTGCACACAGGCTTTATGCTCCTTTTCCGTGGTCCGGATAAAGCGGTCGTTGGAAATGTGCAGATCCGGCAATTGGCGTTGGAATTTTTCACTGATGCGGTCCACATAGGCCTGCGGGGACTGCCCGCTTTCCTCGGCCGCCTGCACGATCTTGTCCCCGTGCTCGTCGGTGCCGGTGAGGAAAAAGGTCTCCTCGCCCAGCAAGCGGTGGAAACGGTTCACGCAATCGGCCACAATGGTGGTATAGGCATGGCCCAAGTGGGGGTTGGCGTTGACGTAATAAATCGGGGTCGTAATATAATAACGGGACACTCTTGTTCTCCTTGCCTACTGGACAATTCGCTGCGACGCGGCGCCCAGGCGCCCAAATGACAACGCCCCGCGCAAACGGGGCTGACCTGTACCCATACATGCTGCCACAGACAGCATCAAAGCCGGTGCCGGAGATTTTGCCCCGGCCTGTACGCTGTTTGGGGCCACCAGCCAAATGGCAGGCACACCCTGCGCCCTCCAGGCCGGTCACTGCTGCCACAACAGCACCGCCGCGAAACCCAGCCTTTGCCGTACAATCCTGGCTATTTGTCCTGGCGGCGCTTGGAGCGACGTTTGCGGCGGCTTTTCCCACTGCGCTTCTTGCCCGGGGCCTGCTCCTGCTTCGCCGGCGCAGACGCGTTTGCATCAGCCTTCTGCCCTGTCTCCTGCTGCGCCCCGGTGGTTTCTTGCTGCACCGCTGGTGTCTTTTGCTGGGTGGCGGGCGGCGCCGAATCCGGTTGGGCCACGGGTTTCGCCGGCGCCCCAGTTTTCACCTGGCCGCCGCGGGCCTCGGCCACAACCCGCTCCCACTCCTCCAAGAGGATCTCGTGTTCTTCGCCCTCATGGTCGAGCACCACCAGCGAATCGCGCATCAGATTGGCCCGGAGCACCTTCAACCGCCCCCAGGCGGTCTCATAGTGTTTGCCCACCTTGGGGCAACGGCGCTGGAAATCCGCGTAGGCCTCTTTTTCAAAACTCAAGCAACACAGCAATCGGCCGCAGACCCCGGATATTTTGGCCGGGTTGAGGAAGAGTTGCTGCTCCTTGGCCATTTTGATGGTCACGGGTTCGAATTGGCGCATAAACCGCCGACAGCAACACACTTGCCCGCAATTGCCAATGCCCCCGACCATCTGGGCCTCGTGGCGCACCCCTATTTGCCGCAATTCGATCCGTGTGCGGTAGGCTTTGACCAAATCCTTGACCAATTCCCGAAAATCCACCCGCCCGGGCGCGGTAAAATAAAAGAGCATCTTCCCGCGGTCGAAAAAGACCTCCACATCCACCAATTTCATGTCCAATCCGTGGGCGGTGATCCGCTCGCGGCAATAGACCAAGGCCTCGTGGCCCAAGGCGGTGTTCTCCCGCTCCTGCTCCAGGTCCTCCTCGGTGGCCAAACGGTAAATCGGTTTGATCTCCTCGTCTTCAAGCCCCTCGGGCACGGTACTGCGCACCAGGGCCACCCGCCCGATCCCTAAGCCCTGATCGGTGTGGACCAACACAGCGTCCTGCGGACACACCGGATAATCGGTGGCCTTGAAATAATACACCTGCCCCTGTTCACGGAATTTGATGCCCGCATACAGGGGCGCTTCGTCTGCATTCTGGTTTGCGGGGCGTTCGTGGACCTCTTCCCCTTGCGCCTGGGACTCGGCATGCGAGTCGTTCTCTGGTATATGTGCCATGGTATCCTGACTGACGCTTCCACGGCCGAGCCCGTTTCGGGCCACCCCGCCGAGGAGGGTCAGTAGTGTTTATTGTGCTCTGCTCAGTCCGTGATCACCTGCTCTCCTGCGGGAGGCGGTGTGGAAATGTGGAAAACAAAATGCCCCCAGCGCGGCGCGAACAGCTCCCTTCGCCGGGCAGGGCCTCACCTGCCAGCGCTTTGCCTGACACCACCTCGCCGTGGCTCTGGGTCGCCGGCCGTGGCCCCAATACCAAAACCAGGGAGACAAAGAGGCTTGAATCAGGCCTTACGCAAACGCCGGGCGATCTCTTTGCCCGCCTGCCGGCCAGCGCCCATGGCTTCGACCACCGTGGCCGCCCCGGTGACAATATCCCCACCAGCAAAGACCATAGGCATATTCGTTTCCAATGTCTCCGGGTCGGCCTGGATATAGCCCCGGCTGTCGAGTTGCAGATCCGGGGTCGCGCTGAGCAGAATCTGGTTCGGGCCGGAACCGACCGCGATAATGGCCAGGTCCGTTTCCACCTCGTACCCCTCTTCCTCCACCGGAACCGGGCGACACCGCCCGCTGGCGTCGGGCTCGCCCAGACACATTTTCTGCACCTGCATGCTGCGCAGCCGCCCGTTTTCATCGCCGAGAAACGCGGTGGGACAGGCCAAGATCTCCAATTGCACCCCCTCCTCAAGGGCGTGCTCCATTTCCTCGAGGCGCGCGGGCATTTCCTCCTGGGTGCGGCGGTAGACGATGCGCACCTCTTCGGCTCCAAGGCGCAGCGCGGTCCGGGCCGCGTCCATAGCCACATTGCCGCCCCCGATAACCGTGACCTTGCGCCCGGGAAACACCGGAGTGTCGTAGTCCGGAAAACGGTAGCCGCCCATGAGGTTGACCCGGGTCAAATATTCGTTGGCGCTAAAAACCCCGATCAGATTCTCGCCGGGCAGGTTCATAAACCGCGGCAAACCGGCCCCCAAGCCCAGAAAAACCGCCTGAAAGCCCTGCTCGAAAAGATCGCCCACAGTCATGGTTTTCCCGCCGACCCAATTCATATGAAAAACCACGCCCTGTTCCTTGAGGGTCTGCACCTCGGTATGCACGATGGATTTCGGCAGCCGGAACTCCGGGATGCCGTAGGACAGGACCCCGCCCGGCAGGTGCAGGGCCTCAAAAATTTCAACACTGATGCCCTGGGCCGCCAAATACCCGGCCAGGGTCAGACTCGCCGGACCAGACCCCACAGCGGCGACGCGCAGGTCCTCGCGCAACAGCGGGCAATCCTCGCGCCCCACCGCCGCCTCGCAGGCGCTGCCAGCATAAAAAGCGTCCGCCACATAGCGTTCCAGGCGTCCGATGGCCACGGGTTGGCCGGTGGGCCGCATTTTACAGCGCCCTTCGCATTGGTTTTCCTGGGGGCAGACCCGGCCGCAGACCGCGGGCAGGCTGTTGGTCTCCTTGATGGTCCGAAAGGCCTGTTCCACATCCCCGGCAGCCAACTCGCGGATAAAACGCTTGCAATCGACTTCAACCGGACACCCTTCCTGGCAGGTCGGGGTCTTGCATTGCAGACAGCGTTTCGCCTCTTCCTGGGCTGTTTCCAGGCTGTAGCCGCTGGCGACCTCATGGAAATTGCCCACCCGTGTTGTGGGGTCCTGCATGGGCATCGGGCGTCGGGGGAGTATCTTGGATTTCTTCTTAGTCATGGCATTTCCGACAAAAGGTTTCGTGGGAGAGTTTTTCCTGTTCGGAAAAGGTGCATTGCCGGCGCATCATTTCCGCGAAATCCACGGCGTGGGCGTCGAATTCCGGCCCGTCCACACAGGCGAATTGGACCGCGTCGCCCACGGTAACCCGGCAGGAGCCGCACATACCGATGCCGTCGACCATAATGGAATTCAGGCTGACCGTGGTTTTGAGCCCGTACGGCCGCGTCAAATCGGCTACGGCGCGCATCATGGGCACCGGGCCCACGGCCACAACCTCCCCAATCTGCTCTCCGGCCTCTTGCCCCTGTTGGATACGCTGTTCCAAAACAGCGGTCACCAATCCCTGCTGTCCCCGGGAGCCGTCGTCGGTGGCCACCAGGACCTCGCTGCTTATGGCCGCGAGTTCGGGCTCGAAGAGCAATAAATCCGCGCTGCGCGCTCCGATGACCGAAACCACATGGTTGCCCGCCCGGCTGTGCCCCTTGGCGATATGGTGCATGGCCGCGATGCCGGTGCCGCCGCCAACGCAGAGCACCGTTCCCCGGGGCTCGATATGGGTCGGCCGGCCCAAGGGGCCGCAGACATCCAGTATGCTGTCCCCGACCTCGAACGTCTCCAGAAGCGCCGTGGATTTGCCGACCACCAAGTAGACCAAGGTCACTGTCCCAGCGTCCTTGTCAGCGTCGGCAATGGTTAACGGAATGCGTTCGCCGGCTTCGACGAGGCGTAAAATAATGAAATTGCCCGGTTCAGCCTTGGCCGCGATTTGCGGGGCCTCGATCACCAGCTCACTGACCCGGCCGGGGATGAGCCGCCGTTTGTGCAAAATGGGAACCGACATGGTTGTTCCTTGGTTGTCTGTCTTGCTGGGACGCGGCCCTACCTATTGCGCACCAGGGTGCGCACGGCCTCCAATGCCGCCGGGATCCCGTCGGGGTTGCCCCCGCCGGCCTGGGCCACATCCGGACGCCCGCCGCCACTGCCGCCGATTTCCTGGGCCACCTGCTTGATAAGCTCCGGGGCGGTGAAGGTCTCGTGCAGGTCCTGACTGACATAGAGAATGAGCATGGCCTTGGCCTCTTGCTTTGCCGCCAAAAGCACCACCCCGGAAGAAAGTTTTGAGCGCACATCGTCCATCATGCCCCGCAGGGTCTTCACATCCGGCGCCTCGACTTCGGTGGCCAAAACCGCCATGCCGCCGATATCCTCGACTTGGGCCATCAGGTCGCCGCCCTTGGCGGACTGCAACTGCGCCTCCAGGGCGGTCTTGTCCTTGCGCGCGGCCTTGAGCTGCTCCTGGAGGTCTTGAATTCGGGGTACCACCTCGGCGCTGGGCGCTTTGAGCAGCCCGGCGGCCTCGTGGAGCTGGGCGCGCTGCTGCTGGAAGGTGCGCAACGCCCGCCACCCTGTGGCGGCTTCAATCCGGCGCACGCCAGCGGAAACCGCGGCTTCGCTCAAAATGCAGAAAAACCCGGCCTGGCCGGTGGCCCGCAAGTGCGTGCCGCCGCACAGTTCCCGGGAGACCCCGGGAATCTCGATAACCCGGACCTCATCCTCGTATTTTTCGCCGAAAAGGGCCACCGCGCCCTCTTGTACCGCCTGGGCGTATTCCATCTCCGCGGACTGCACCGGGGTATCCGCCAAAATGGCTTGATTCACCCGCTCTTCAATCTGCTGCAATTCCTCGGCGCTCAGGGCCTGGATATGGGTGAGGTCGAAACGCAGCCGATCCGGGGCCACCAGGGATCCGGCCTGTTTGACGTGCTCGCCCACAACCTCGCGCAGGGCTGCGTGCAGCAGATGGGTCACGGTGTGGTTACGGGCCGTGGCCACCCGATCGCCTTCGTCCACGATCAGCTCCGCCCCATCGTCCACCGCCAGGCTGCCGTGTTTCAGGGTCACAACGTGGACCGTGAGTTCAGTGGCCGGCTTGAGGGTGTCGCGCACCTCGGCCTCGCCGCGCGGGCCGCGCACCCGGCCGCTGTCCCCGACCTGGCCGCCGGACTCGCCGTAAAACGGGGTCCGGGCCGTGACCAGATACCCCGTATCGCCGGCGACAAGCTCCTGGACACTCTCCCCGTTGGCGTCGAGCAGGGCCGCCACCCGGCTTGTGGCCTGCAGGGCCTCATAGCCCACGAATTCGGACTGCACCCCGGCCTCGAGCAAGGCGGCAAAGCGGGCCCCGAGGTCGCTGGCCCCGCTGCCGGACCAGGCCGCCTTGGAACGCTCTTTCTGGGCCTGCATGTATTCCTGGAATCCGGCCTCGTCCACGCTGAAGCCGCGGGCTTCGGCCACATCATTGACAATATCCAGGGGAAAGCCAAACGTATCGTAGAGTTTAAAGGCCACTGCCCCGGGAACCCGTGTCTGCTCGTGTTCGCGCAGGGTGGCCAACTCCTGCTCCAAAAGGGCCAACCCTTTGTCCAGGGTGGTTCCGAACCGGTTTTCCTCCTGGTGGACCACTTTGCGCATAAATTGATAGGAATCCCGCAATTCGGGGTAGTCCGCGCCCATTTCCGTGACCACCTGGGAGCAGACCTCAAAGATAAAGGGGTCTTTGAGACCGATCTGCCGGCCAAAGCGAAACGCCCGGCGGATAAGCCGCCGCAGGACGTAGCCCCGGCCTTCGTTGGAGGGCAGGATACCGTCGGCGAGCATAAAGGCCACCGCCCGGCTGTGGTCGGCGATGACCCGCAAGGCGGTGTTGGTTTCCTCAGTGTCCCCGTAGGTGACGTTGGCGCGCTCGGCCGTGGACCGGATCAGCCCGGAAAACAAATCCGTGTCGAAATTGGAGTACACCCCTTGGCACACGGCAGCGATACGTTCCAAGCCCATGCCGGTGTCAATGGAGGGTTGGGGCAAGGGGGTCATTGTACCTGAGGCGTCGCGGTCGTACTGCATAAAGACCAGGTTCCAGATCTCCAGGAACCGATCGCACTCGCAGACGCCGATTTCGCACTCCGGACCGCAGGCCATATGGCTGCCCTGGTCGATCAAAATTTCGGAACACGGCCCGCACGGCCCGGTATCCCCCATGGACCAAAAATTGTCCTTTTCGCCCAGGCGGTAGATGCGGCTCGCCGGCAATCCGGCGATTTCCTCCCACAACCCGTAGGCCTCGTCGTCGTCCGTATACACGCTGGCGTACAGGCGGTCTTCGGGCAATCCCAATTCACGGGTCAAAAACTGCCAGGCAAAATCCACGGCCTCGCGCTTGAAATAATCCCCAAAGGAAAAATTGCCGAGCATCTCGAAAAAGGTGTGGTGCCGCGCGGTGCGGCCCACATTTTCCAGATCGTTGTGCTTGCCGCCCACCCGCAAACACTTCTGGGAGGTCGTGGCCCGGACATACCCCCGTTTTTCCTGGCCCAAAAACACCTTTTTAAAGGGGACCATCCCGGCATTGGTGAATAAAAGACTGGGATCGTCCTGGGGCACCAAGGGGGCGCTTTTGACCTTCGCATGCCCGTTACGGGCGAAATATTCGAGGAAACGCTGTCTGATTTCGGCTGCCGTGACCACCATATACTCCGTCTGTCTTGAACGTGTTGCACAAATCAGGTGCAGGGATTGCTATTCGGCGGGCTGTTCCTGCTGGGGGGCTTCACCGCTGTCTTCTCCGGCGGGCTGCTGTTCGTTGTCCCGCAGGCCCAAATGCACAAGGAGCTTGTTTTCAATCTCCTGCTGGATTTCCGGGTTTTGCTGCAAAAAGGCGCGCACATTCTCCTTGCCTTGGCCCAGGCGCTCCGAGCCGTAGGCATACCAGGACCCGGATTTATCCACGATGCCGTACTCCACACCCAAATCCAGCAATTCGCCTTCCTTGGAGATGCCGGTGCCGTAGAGGATATCGAATTGGGCCTCGCGAAACGGGGGGGCGACCTTGTTTTTGACCACCTTGACCCGGGCGCGGTTGCCGTAGAATTCGTCCTTGTCCTTCAGGGTCTGGATACGCCGGATATCCAGGCGCACCGAGGAATAGAACTTCAGGGCGTTGCCGCCGGTCGTGGTTTCCGGGCTGCCGTAGCCGGTCATGCCGATCTTCATCCGGATCTGGTTGATGAAAATGACCGAGGTTTTCGAGCGGTGGATGGAGCCCGTGAGCTTGCGCATGGCGTGGGACATAAGGCGGGCCTGACCGCCGACCTGGGTCTCGCCCATGGAGCCCTCCAACTCGGCCTGGGGAATAAGCGCGGCCACGGAGTCCACGACAATGACGTCCAAGGCCCCGGAGCGCACCAGCAAGTCCGAGATTTCCAGGGCCTGTTCCCCGTAGTCCGGTTGGGAGACCACCAACTCGTCGGTCTTGACCCCCAACCGTTTGGCGTAGTTCACGTCCAAGGCGTGCTCCGCGTCCACAAACGCGGCATTGCCGCCGGCTTTTTGGGCCTGGGCGATAATCTCCAGGGCCAGGGTGGTCTTGCCCGAGGACTCAGGGCCGTAGATCTCCACCACGCGCCCCCGGGGAATTCCGCCGATGCCCAGGGCCAAATCCAGCCCCAGCGATCCCGTAGAGATAAAGGGCACCGCCTGATGGGCCTCGTCGGACAAGCGCATCACCGCGCCTTGGCCGTATTTGCGTTCAATCGTGGTCAGGGCTGTATCCAGGGCTTCTTGCCGCAATTCTTCCGGGGAAACATTCTGCTTACGGGCCATGCTCGTCTCACTTGTTTACTCGTGCGTGGTTCAAACCGGCTGTCTATCAAAAGGCACAGGCCAGGGCAACCGGCGCCCTATCCGACAACGCCCGGGGCATGGGCCCAAATTGTGGACCAGTTTACCGGCCAGCCGCCGGGGCAGCCCGCCCCTTGTCGAAGCGTTGCGCCTGGGGTAGACAGCCCCGCATGGCGCACGAACACTATGACGGTTTCATCCTTTTTTCCGGCGGGCTCGATTCCATTTTGGCCGCCAAAGTCCTCCAAGAACAGAACCTCCGGGTGCTGGGCCTGCATTATGTGACCCCGTTTTTCGGGTCGCCGGAGCGCCTGCCCGCCTGGGAGCAGACCTACGGCGTCCCGTTGCAGGCCGTGGACGCCGGGCAGGCCTTTGTGGATATGCTTGCCCGCGGCCCGGAAAGCGGCTTCGGCAAAATCCTCAACCCCTGCGTGGACTGTAAAATTCTTCTTTTGCAGCTCGCCAAAGCCCAGCTTGCCGCCTACGGCGCCCGCTTTGTGGCTACTGGAGAGGTCCTGGGGCAGCGCCCCATGTCCCAGCGCGCCGACACCTTGCAGGCCATCCGCAAAAAAGCCGGGGTCGAAGACCTCTTGCTGCGCCCCTTAAGCGCCCAGCTGCTGCCGAGCACCGCTGTGGAACACGAGGGCCTTGTGGACCGGGAGCGCTTGCTCGCCCTGCGCGGCCGGGGCCGCAAAGAGCAGCAGCGTTTGGCCGAGTATTACGGGATCACCTCCATCCCGCAGCCCGCCGGCGGTTGCTTGCTCACGGAAGCGGAATCCGCAAAACGGTACTGGCCGCTTCTGCAACACGACCCACCGCCCCCGGCTGCGGCCTTTGCCTTAGCCAACCTGGGACGCCAATTCTGGGCCGGTTCGCGCTGGTTGTGCGTGGGCCGCAACCAGCAGGACAATACCGCCCTGGCCGAGGCCGTGGGCAAAGAGGACATTGTAGTCAAACTCAAAGATCTTCCCGGCCCCTTGGGCGTGGCCCGCCCCTTGCCCGGGGCCCAATGGGACGAAACCGCCATCCGCTCCGCCGCGGCCCTGACCGCCTCCTTTTCCGGCAAAGCCCGCCGGCACGAAGGGATGTTGACCGTGCTCGTCTCCGCTGCGGGACAGACCCAGGAATGGGAAATCTCCCTGGAGCAGGCCCAGGCGTTGCCCTGGCAGGAGCCGGCGTGGCAGGATGTGCACAAGGCCTCCTTGAACCAGGGGTCGTGACCGACCCGGGCACGGCATCTGTACAAAATCGCTAAGCCAGAGACCTATGAACTACCTCCTTCCCCTGGCCCAGATCGGGATCAGCGTTGTCTTGCTGTGGAAAGGCGCGGACTGGATCGTGGACAGCGCCGCGGCCCTGGCCCGACGCTTTCGGATTTCCGAATTGGTCATCGGCCTGACCGTGGTGGCCATGGGCACTTCACTGCCCGAGTTTTTGGTCACCTCCACAGCCGCGTTTAAAGGCTACAGCGATATCTCCCTGTCCAATATCGTGGGCTCGAACATCTTTAACCTGAGTATCATCCTGGGTCTCATGGCCCTGCTGCGTCCCGTGCCCACCCGGAAAATCATGCTCCGCCGCGAAGGCGCCGTATTGTTGGGGGTGGTTGGCTTCGTGCTCGTGGCCGCCCAGGATCTGTATCTGGGGCGCCCGGCAGGGATCGTACTCGTCACCACCCTGCTGCTCTTTCTTACTTTACTGTTGACCCGCGCCCAACGCCTGCCTCCCGGGTTTGCGCCTGGCTCCCAGCGCGAGGGCTCCGCCAAAGATGGCATCGCCATTGCGGCCGGGTTTACGGCTGTAGCCCTGGGCGGCAACTGGCTCGTGGAGGGCGCCTCCACGCTGGCCCTGGGCTTCGGGGTCAGTGATTGGATTATCGGGGTGACCATCGTGGCCGCCGGGACCTCCCTGCCCGAACTCGTGACCTGCCTGCAGGCCTCGCTGAAAGGCAAAAACGATATGGTCATGGGCAATCTCCTGGGCAGCGATCTTTTCAATTTTGCCGGGGTGCTGGGCTTGACCTGCCTGCTCAACCCGCTGGATGTTTCCGCCTCGGCCCTGCCCAGCCTGCGCCTGCTGGTCTTGAGCTTCGTGGTGGTGTTGGTCTGCACCCGAACGGGATGGCGCATCAGCCGCAGCGAAGGGGCGCTCCTGGTGTGCATCGGCCTGGCCCGCTGGGGCCTGGATATTGTGTAAGCACGTTTCCCCGAAACCGGGCCTGGCCACAACCTAAATACACATGAACCCGGTTCCGGGGTTGTGCACCGGGCCTGGAAAGCCTCCTGCGCCCGTTCGCAACCACAGCCCTTAGTCCTGCGAACGCCGGAGGACCGGGTACCGTCTCACAATTGGACCACGCGCCCTTTTCCAGGCCAAGGGCAAAATGCCGGAACCGGGCCT
>JBNJGM010000044.1:12280-17414 GCA_051747685.1 Thermodesulfobacteriota bacterium
CAACGCAACACCAAACCCGCCCGCAAACACCAGGGCCTCACTGCGCCGAGGCCACGACAAGGAGAGGTTCATGCGCATTATGGTTACCGGGGGCTGTGGATTTATCGGCTCCAACTATCTCTACCATCTTTTCGAGACCTCGCCCGAGGCGCTCGTGGTCAACGTGGACAAGCTGACCTACGCCGGCAACCCCGCCAACGTCGCCCCCTTGGCAAAAACCCACGGCGGATCGCGCTATTTTTTCGAGCAGGCCGATATCGCCGACGCCGAGGCCATGCAGCGTATCCTGGCCGACTACGCCATCGACGCCGTGGTCAATTTCGCCGCCGAATCCCATGTGGACCGCTCCATTGACGATCCTTCCTGCTTTGTGACCACCAATGTCCAGGGCACCCAGGTCCTCTTGGAGGCCAGCCGCAAACACGGCCTCCAACGCTTCGTGCACGTCTCCACCGATGAGGTCTACGGCTCGCTGGGCCCGGAAGGAAAATTCACCGAGGCCACACCGCTGGCCCCCAACAGCCCCTACGCCGCTTCCAAAGCAGCGGCCGACCTCTTGGTCCGCGCCTATGTCCAGACCTATACCTTTCCCGGCATCGTCACCCGCTGTTCCAATAATTACGGCCCCTTCCAGTTCCCGGAAAAACTGATCCCCCTTATGTACCTCAAAGCCCAAGCCGACGAACCTCTGCCCATCTACGGCGACGGCGGCAATGTCCGGGACTGGATCCATGTCCAGGACCATTGCCGGGGCGTGAACGCCGCCCTGCGCGCCGGACGCCCCGGCGCCGTCTACAATTTCGGCGGCGCAGCCGAGGTCAGCAACCTGGAATTGGTCACCGCCCTTTTGCGGGAATTGGACAAGCCGCAATCGTTAATCCGTTTCGTCACCGACCGGCCCGGCCACGATCGGCGCTATGCCATGGATTTCTCCCAAACCCGGCAGGAACTCGGGTGGCAGCCCCAGGTGGGCTTGCCCGAAGGAATCCGGAGCACCCTGCAATGGTACGCCGACAATCCCGAATGGCTGCGCCAGGTCCAATCCGGCGCCTACCGCCAATTCATGGACCGTTGGTATGCAACACGATAATCCCCCTACCGCCGTGGTCTTCGGGGGCCGGCGGGGCCTGTTGGGCCAGGCCGTCACCCGGAAATGGACCCAAGAAGGCTGGCGCGTCCACGCCCTTGGCCGCGAGGATGTGGACCTCGATTCCCAAGAAGCGCTGCGGGCGACCCTGCACAGCTACCACCCCGATGTCGTGGTCAACGCCATAGCCTACACCCATGTGGACGGGGCGGAAACCGACGTCGCCAACGCCCGGAACATCAACCAGGGGTTTCCCTGCCGGCTGGGCCGCTCCCTGCCCAACCGGGAGACCGCCCTGATCCATTACAGTACCGATTTTGTCTTTGGCGGGGAAAAACAGACCCCGTATACGCCCGACGATCCCACCCGGCCCTGCAATGTCTACGGCCAAACCAAACTCGAAGGGGAAAAAGCCCTTCTCCAGCAAGGCCTGCCCCGGCTGTATATCATTCGCACGGCCTGGCTCTTCGGCCCGGGCAAAGCCAATTTCGTGACCACCATGCGCCGTCTGGCCGCCACCCATCCCCGGTTGCGCGTCATCCACGACCAACTCGGCTCCCCGACATACACCCTGGATTTGGCTGGCTACACGCTGCACCTGCTCCATAAAGCCCCCCCGGGGGTGTACCACCTCGCCAACAGCGGGCGGGCCAGCTGGTGCGAACTCGCCTCAGAGGCCCTGAACCTGTTCGGCAGTTCCTGCCCGGTGGAGGCCATCACCGCTGCGGAATACCCCCAAACCGCGCCGCGGCCCCACTATTCCGTATTGGATTGCGAGGCCTTCACCGCGGCCACCGGGATCAAGCCCCGCCCCTGGCCCCAAGCCCTGCGCGACTATGTCTATCTGGTCATGGAAGACGACGGGGCCTAACGCAGCGACCTTTTTCCCTCCGAATTCCTGCGAAAGCGGCCGAGACCATCTCGGCCGCTTTCGTAGGATCATGGGCCGTGGACCGGGCGCGATACGCGCGGCACACGGCTTTTTGATCTCTCTGGAGGCCTGTGCGCAACGTTGCCTCCTCCCCCCTTCCACAGCCACCCCGTGGCGTGGCCAACAGCATCGGTTCCAGGGGAAGAACCCCGCAAAAATGGTTCCGGTGGTTGACTTCACCGCTCAGATACTTACTCAACTCCTGCAAAGCAGATATACCAAGCCACTGTCGCTTGAAGCGCTACCGCTGTTGTTGCGGACACCGCCGCAAACACCCGCGCCCAATCCAGGCGATTCCAGCGGCCCGCGACACGGCCAGCACCCAAACGCAAGCAGGAGCCCTTTATGAAAAAAAACACCAATACTGCCGCCCAAACCGAGAACGCCAACACTGAGGTGCAGGACACGGAACAACCGGCAGAAACCAATGCGGCTGAAGACCTTTCTGAAGAAGAACTCTACGCCCTGTGCCAGGAGCGGATCTGCCCTGACTGCCCGCAGATGCACGAGGCCCAAAATGAAAAACTCCGCGCCCTGGCCGACGCGGAAAATTACAAGCGCCGCATGACCAAAGAAAAGGACGACCATGTCAAATTCGCCTCGGAAAAGGTGCTTGAGGATATTGTCCCCACTCTTGATACCCTGGAACTCGCTCTGCAGCACGGCAAAAATGTTGAGGGCTGCCAGGATGTAGTCCAAGGCGTGGAAATGACCCACAAACTCTTTTTAGACACCTTGCACAAACACGGCCTGGAACAACTCGGCGAGGTCGGGGAAGAGTTTGACCCCGCTATCCACGAGGCCTTGGCTGAAGAAGAGCGCGAGGATATGGACAAGGGCATGGTCTGCCAGATTATGCAGCGCGGCTACCGTCTCAAGGGCCGCTTATTGCGCCCGGCCAAAGTTATGGTCAGCAAAAATTGCAAAAATTCGTAGCCGCCCCCTTTACTAACGGCGGGCCCGACTTACCTTCTTGAATCAGAACACAAAAAGCGACAATAAAAGGAGGCTTTTGATATGGGTAAAATTATCGGCATAGACCTGGGGACAACGAACAGTTGTGTCTACGTCATGGAAGGCAAGGAAGCGAAATGCGTGAATAACCCCGAAGGGGGACGCACCACGCCGTCCATTATTGCCTTTACGGATAAAGAACGTTTGGTGGGCGATATTGCCAAGCGGCAGTCGGTCACCAACCCGGAACGTACCGTCCACAGTGTCAAACGGCTGATGGGCCGGGACTACGACGACCCGCAGATCAAAGAATGGCGGGAAAAGAGCCCCTACAAGATCGTGGCCGGCTCCAAAAACGACGCCTACGTTGAAGTAGAAGACAAAAAATACAGCCCCCCGGAAATCTCGGCCATGCTGTTGCAAAAACTCAAAAGCGACGCCGAGGCCTATCTGGGCGAAACCGTGACCGAAGCGGTTATCACCGTGCCGGCCTACTTCAACGACAGCCAACGCCAGGCCACCCGCGACGCCGGGCGCATCGCCGGACTGGACGTCAAACGGATCATCAACGAGCCCACCGCAGCCTCCCTGGCCTACGGCTTGGACAAGAAAACCAACGAAAAGATCGCGGTTTTCGACTTGGGCGGCGGCACCTTTGATATTTCCATCCTCGAAGTTGGGGACAACGTGGTTGAGGTCCGCTCCACCCACGGCGATACCTTCCTCGGCGGCGAAGACTTTGACCAGCGCATCGTGAACCACTTGGTGGAGGAATTCAAAAAGGAAAACGGCATCGACCTCTCCGCCGATCGCATGGCCCTGCAACGGCTGCGTGAATCCGCGGAAAAGGCCAAAAAAGAACTCTCCACCTCCATGGAGGCGGAAATCAATCTGCCGTTTATCACCGCCGACCAAGCCGGCCCCAAGCATATGAACATGAAGCTCTCCCGGGCCAAACTCGAAGGCCTGGTCGAAGATCTGGTCGAGCGGACCATGGGCCCGTGCAAAACAGCCCTGCAGGACGCTGAACTCAAGGCCGGGGAGATCGACGAAGTCATCCTGGTCGGTGGCATGACCCGCATGCCCTTGGTGCAGAAAAAGGTCCAGGAATTCTTTGGCAAGGAACCGCACCGCGGCGTGAACCCCGACGAGGTCGTGGCCATGGGCGCGGCCATTCAGGGCGGCATCCTCGGCGGCGACGTCAAGGACGTGCTCTTGCTCGACGTGACCCCGCTGTCGCTGGGCATCGAAACCATGGGCGGCGTGTTCACCAAACTCATTGAAAAGAACACGACCATCCCGGCCCGCAAGAGCCAGGTGTTCACCACGGCCGCGGACAACCAGCCCTCGGTGTCCATCCATGTGTTGCAGGGCGAGCGCCCCATGGCCCAAGACAACAAGAGCCTGGGACGCTTCGAATTGACCGGTATTCCGGCCGCGCCGCGCGGTGTGCCGCAAATCGAGGTCACCTTTGATATCGACGCCAACGGCATGGTCAATGTCTCGGCCAAGGACCTCGGCACCGGCAAGGAACAGTCCATCAGCATCCAGCCCTCCAGCGGCCTGTCCGAAGATGAAATCGACAAGATGGTCAAGGAGGCCGAATCCCACGCCGAGGAAGACGAGAAAAAGCGCAAGCTGATCGAGGCCCGCAACCAGGCGGACAACCTGATCTACACCACAGAAAAATCCCTGCGCGATCTCGGCGACAAGGTCGAGGACGAGGTCAAGGCGGACATCGAACAAAAGATCGAAGCCCTGAAAAAGACCATGGAAGGCGAAGACGAAGAGGCCATCAAGAAGGCCACTGATGAGCTCTCCCAGGCCTCGCACCAACTCGCCCAGAAGCTGTACGAACAGCAACAGGGCGGGCAAGCCGCCGGCGGCGAGGCCGGAGGCGAGCAAGCCCAGCAAGACGCCTCCAGTGCCGGCCAAGACGACGAAGATGTCGTGGACGCCGACTACACTGAAGTCAAATAACCCCCCGCGCCCCAGGGCGCTCTACGGCCCGGTCGCCACATTCGGCGACCGGGCCGTTTTTTTATGCCACCTCAAGCTGTGCACCCGGTTCCGGTTTTTTACGCCTCCAGCCCTGCTCACGCCCCCCCGCTCGTTTCCAGGCCAGGGGCAACATTCCGGAACCGGGGCTGGTAGACCATTGA
>JBNJGM010000045.1:0-16061 GCA_051747685.1 Thermodesulfobacteriota bacterium
GGGGCAGCGGTTTTTTCCTCACTCGGTTCGTGCTCTTCTGCCTCGGCTTCTTGTGTGCGTTCTTCCTCGCCGGCGTCGTCCTCGGGCGGAGGGGGTGTTTGCCCGCTGTATTTTTGCATCAGGGCCTGCATGGTGTACTGATCCCCTTCGACACTGCCGGCCCAGTCTCTAGTGGTTAAAAACTGTTGGGCCGCCTGGAGGAAATAGGGGCGCATGCGGTAATGGAAACGGGCGTCTTCAAGAGTGCTTTCCGTCATGGCCACGGAGACCAGATGCTTGAGCCCCTCTTTCCAATCATCGATATGTTTTTTCTGTTCGGCGAGGGCCGCTAATTTTTTTCCTGCTTCCTGTTCATAGAGATCCAATTCGGCCCCGCGAAAAATCGGAAGTTCAGCACCGACCTGACGTCGGGCATAGATGGACCAGGATACGTCATCACCAAGCTCACCCTCAATGGTGTCTTGATTCACCAGATCCAGGAGTCGAAACTTCTGCAATGGTAACGCGTCGACCCAGGCCGTGGGCGCCTCGTCATCGTTTTCCAGGTTGATGGCCCGGAAGCGAGGCGTTTCCTCCGGCGGAGCCGTATTGTAGATCACAAATAAAAGCGGCTCCTTCTTGACGCTTTTGAGGCCAGGGACACCTTGTTCAAATTTTAGGTACCCTACCCAGAGCCCCTCCGGCCCGGTTGCGGTTTTGCCCAGGGAGCGGACGTATTCTTTGGAGCTCTGATAGCCCTGCTGGGCCTGTTGTCTGAGCGCTTTGGCGTCCGGCGGGTCGCCGAGGGCGGCGATGTCCTGGGCCACCGCATCCATGCGGTTTTGCAGGGAATACAAGAAATTGCGGTAGCGTGCGGCCAGGGCCAGGTATTGGCGGGTGAGGGATTCGGCGTCGAGTTCCGCGGCCCAGCCGGCCTCGATCATGGCCTGCTCCAACTGGCCGCTGGTGCGGTTAATGGCCGTACGCAGGGCCAGAAACTCCCCGAGCAAAGGGTTGAGACCGTTGAGATAGTCTACGCATTCTTGGGTGGGAAACCCGCGCATCGGGGCCCAGGAGGCATCAAATTTTTTCTGTTCCTCCGGTGAGAGATCACCGTAGAGCATGCCAACGGCCTGCTGGGCGGAGGCCACCGCCCCGTCCCACTGGGTTTGGCTCAGGGATTCGATCTCCAGAAATGGCGCGGTCTGCACCGGCGGCATGCGCAGGCGGACCTGCTGCATGGCCTCAAGGCGATCTTCTGCGGCCTCGGCTTCGGCTTCCTGCCAGGCCTCGGAGGTCTGGACGCGGCTGAGAAAGTCGTTCACGAAGTCGGGCGGCTTGTGCTTTTCAGCTGCGGCCGGGATCACGACATTGATGTTGTAAATTTCGTCGTTGCCCGGGGGGAAAAAGAGGAAATAGCGTTTGTTCCGGCTTTGGTAGGTGAGAAAGGGCGCTTGCTTTTGGCTCATGACCGAGACCGCTGATTCCTCTTGGATGTGGGGATCCTTGATGCTGGTCTGGCTCGTATATTTGGTATGCAATTTTTTGAGCAGGGCCACGGTCCCGTCGGTCTCGGGCAGCGTGGTGTCGAGCACAGAGACCGTGACCACGGCCAGAATCCCATCTGATTTGGTGGTGAATACAGCCACGGCCTCGTCCCTGCCTTGTTCTGCGGAGGTCCGGAACCAACCTGGCGGGGGCTGGAAAACAAGCTCGCGCCAGGTGATGGTCTCTCCGCCCACGGGGTCGGCGGTGTGGCCGGTAACCGGGAACAGGCAGAGCCAGGAGACAAGCAAGGGCAGGCAAAAAAAAGGCAGGCGGTGCATGAGAGTCCCCTTTGGGTTCGAGACGGGCGGCAGGGGCCGCAAGAACGGGCGGGACGAGGCAAGCGTTCGTCACCAAGAGAAACGTGCTCAGTCGTCGCTGTCGTCGTCTTTTTCGTCGTCCTGAGCCTCCCCGGGGTGGTCTTCCCGGTACATGGGGTCATGTTCGTGGCTGGCAAAGCCCCTCCGCTTTTTTGTGTTGCTTCGAATGACCAGGGCGATGAACGCGAACATGACCAGCAGGCCGATAAGAATGCCTTGATCCATGGAAACCTCCAATGGTGGGGTTACGAGTGGGGCGCGTGGTCGCGCACAGCGAGCGTAATGTCGGCAAAGCCAGGCAGGTGGTTGGCCATAATTTCCAGCGGTCGGGCACGGCCCCGGAAGTGCAGCCGTAGGCCGCGCTCAGGGGCGTTCTGCAGGGCCAGGCCCAGGCCAATGGCGGAAAAGGAGCCGGTGAGCAGAAGCAGTTTCCCCAAACGGCGCGAGGTGTTCGTGTTGTACGACTCCCACGCTTGGAGACTGGACCAGGAATAGTCTTGTCGGCCGCGCAGAGTGCGGATCTGGAGCCCGTGGGGCAAAAGGCGGTAGCCGCGGACAGCGTAACGCAGGCCGGCTACGAGCAGGGCGATCCCTAAAAGTGCCAGCAGGCTGAAGATGATATACAGCCAGATCCAGCCGCCTTGGGTGGGGGTAAAAACGGCCCCCGGGGCAGTGTTGGCCACTACGGCCACCGGCAGGGCGAGGAAAAACGGTGTGAGCACGAGCCCCAGCAGATCCGGAGCAATGACCGCCGGGCCTCGGGAGTAGCGCAGCCAGTGTTCGTTGGAACCTGGGCGGGGCAAAAGGATATACAGGGCCAGTCCAGCACCTATCAGGCCCAGCCCCGGCCAACGTAAGGGATAGAGGAATTGCTGCGGCAGGCCGTAGATCTCTTGCGGATACGCACGCAAAAGACTGAACCAGGTCCCTGTTGCCGGATCAGTGGCAAAACGGAGGGTGCGGGCGTGGAAATCGGCAAAAGCGCGGTGGTCAGCCGGAAAAACATAGCGCGGCAAAGCGGTCTCCCAGGTATGGGGGGCTATGTCCGGGCTGTTTTGCGTGATTTTGGCCACGAGATCGGGCCAGGCCGGGGCGGGCAGGTCGACGCGGCGCTCGGCAGCGTCGGAGTCGGGCTTGGGAGTATCGGGGAGGGCCTTGAGCACGACAACCGGGCTGCCCGGCCAGACCAGGTACACGCCCCCTAAACAGAGGAGGATCAGGGCCGCCAAACGGCGGATGATTTCCACAACAGCCATGTTCGTGCTCCTGGGCCAACAAAGGCGGAAGGGCGGGTCCCGGGGCAAGCGGGATATGGTGAGAGAGCGATGCGCTAGGCGGTAAGGCGGAACTAGAGCCGTTCACAAAGCCGTTTTTTGCAGAACCCGTGAGTTGTGAATGCTGGTGTCAAACGTGGTTCGAGTATATTTTTACATAGGGGGAAGTGAGGTGGGGTGTCAACGCTGAAAACGTTTTTTGGGGGCACAGTTCTGCACTATACGATGGTGAAGCCATCTTCGCTTTTGTATCAGTGGCTGTGCATTGTGAATTTGCCCGGCTGAGGGGCGGTTTCAGTGCGTTTGGCCGTGTGAAGGCATGAACGGGAAGCCGCCCCTATGGGGGGCGGCCAAAATCCTATTCCTTTTGTATCAGTAATGTCCCTGTGCGGCAGATACGGTTATTGCTCCTGGGGCGAGTCCACCTTTTGTACCGGGGTGTCCAATCCTGCCGCTTGTTTTTCTGGATAGCTCCAGCCCCCGCCCAGCGCTTTGTACAGCCGCGCCAGATTGGAGGCGACTTCGCCTTGGGATTGGATGAGTTCATCTTCCAGTTCCAGGAGGGAGCGTTGGGCGTCGAGGACGTTGTAAAAGTCGACCAGCCCGGCTTTGTATTGGTCCCGGGCCACTTCTTCAGTGCGCTGGGCCGCGGCAACGGCTTTTTCTAGGGCGTTTTGGCGCAGCTGTTCCTTGGCGTAGGCGGTCAGGGCGGTCTCGATTTCTCCCTGGGCGTTTAAGACCGTAGATTTGTAAGCGATCAGGGCCTGTTGCTGCTCTTCGGTCTGCAGGTCGATGTTCAGGCGCAATTCCCGGCCCCGGAAAATATTCCAGGAGACTCCGGGGCCGATGTTCCAGAACATGCTCTGGGAGGAGAGGAAATCACTGCCGGAGACCAGGGCTTCCAGGCCGATGGTGCCCAGCAGGTGGAATTTGGGGTAGAGCTGGGCAGTGGCCACTCCGATGCGGGCGGTTTGGGCGGCGAGCTCTCGCTCGGCTTGCTGGATGTCCGGACGCCGCCGCATGGCCTCGGCCGGGATGCCTACGGCCACCTCTGCGGGGACCTCTGGCAGCGGTCGGACGGGCTGCAATTGCGATTTCAGGGAGCCGGGGGACTGTCCGAGCAGGATGGCTAAACGGTTTTTCGCCGCCTGAAGCCCGTTTTCCAACTGTGCCACTCGGGCACGGGTTTGCTCGAGGTTGCGCAACGACTGTTGTACGGCCAATTCGTTGGTCAATCCGGCTTCATAACGCGACGTATTGAGCTCGTAGGTCTTTTTCTGGGTGTCGATATTGGCTTTGGTGATTTGCAGCCTCTGCTGGAAAGTCCGTACTTCAATGTAATTCAGGGCAACTTCGGCCATGAGACTCGTCAGAACGTCGCTGACCCCGGCGCGGCTGGCCTCAAGTTCGGCCTGGGCGGCTTCGACAGAACGGCGTATGCCGCCGAAGATATCCAATTCCCAAGAAGAGTCGAATTGGGCGTTGTAGTAATCCAGTTCTTCACCGCCGTTGGGCGGCCCCGAGTTTTCACGGATGTGTTGGCGCTGGAACTGTCCGCTGCCCTCCAGTGCCGGGAATTGTCCGGAGCTGCTAATGCCACGTTTGATCCGGGCCTGCCGCAGTCTCGACAGGGCGCTTCGCAGGTCCAGGTTGCCGGTTACGGCCCGGCGTTCCAAGCGATTGAGTACGGGGTCGTTTAATGCCTTCCACCAATTGGTCATGGTGCTGTTCTTTGGTCGCGTCGCCTGCAGCCCTTTGTCCATTTCGGTTTCCCACGCCTGGGGGGCATCGGGCCGGACACCACTATAATCCGGCCCCACGGTGGCACAGCCGCAGAGAAGAGCCAACATGGCCACTGCCAGGCAGAACCGCAGGCGCTGGATGGGGGCAAAACGGCTGCGGGGAAATGTGAAACGGTCTGCGTACATATATGGCCTCATCTCTTGTTTGTTTACCCTGGGCTCGCGCCAGGTGTTGTTCTGGAACGAGCCCAGTAGTTGTAGCGTAGGCCCCCGGCTCGAGCGCGGCGTAGGGTAGCAGCGCATGGGCCGAGGAGGGATTACCCCTTGGAACGGATTTTGTTGCGCCAGGCTCTGCCCTTTTCCCGGATGCGTTGGAAGAAATAGTACAGCGACGGAATGAGTAATATTCCCAACGTGGTGGCGGCGATCATCCCGGAAAAGACCACGATGCCGATGTGCCGCCGGCTGGCGGCTCCAGCGCCGGTGGCCCAAACCAGTGGCGCCACGCCGAGGATAAATGTCAGTGCGGTCATGAGCACCGGTCGGAACCGCACGCCTGCGGCTTCCAGGGCAGCTTTGTAGGTTGTGGCCCCTTCTGTTTTACTATTCCTGGCGAATTCCACGATTAAAATGGCGTTTTTCGCCGCCAGTCCGATCAGCAGCACCAGTCCAATTTGGGCATAGATGGACAAGGAGTAGGAACTCACCCAGAGCCCGACAAAGCTGCCTAGGGTGGCCACCATCACTGAGAGCACGATGGATAAGGGAAGATTCCAGGACTCATACAGAGCGACCAAAAAGAGATAGGCGAAGACAATGGCCAGGGCATAGAGGTAGATCACCGTGCCGCTGGCTTTTTGCTCCTGATAGGACATGGAGGACCATTCAAAGGCGTATCCGTCGGGCAGAGTTTCGTCGGCCAATTGTTTCATGGCCGCCATAGCTTGTCCGGATGAATATCCCGGCGCGGCCTGGCCTTTGAGTGCGGCGCTGGAGAACTGGTTATACCGGTTGATCGTCTTGGCACCGATAGTTGTAGACAGATCCACGAAATTCTCCACGGGCACGTTTTGGCCTTTATCATTGAGGACGTGGAGATCCAGGATGTCTTCACGGTTTTCGCGGTATTCAGCCTGAGAGCGCATTTTTACCTGGTACGTGCGACCGTAGAGGTTGAAGTCGTTCACGTACTGGGCGCCGAGTTGCTGGTTCAAGGTTCCGAAAAACCGGCTGACCGGCACCCCGAGCTGCCCCATTTGGGTGCGGTCCAGTTCGAGGTTGATCTGGGGCGTGTCGGCCGAAAAGGTCGTATACACCCCGGTAAGCATGGACTCTTGGTTGGCGCGGCCGGCCAGCTCCTGGGCCACGCCCGCGAGTTCCGTGGGTGGCTGTCCTTCGGTGGCCTGGAGCTGGAAATCGAATCCTCCGGTAAGCCCTAGTCCTTGGATCGGCGGGGGCACAAAGGAGCGAATGGTCGCGGTGGTGATGGCGTTGAGTTTTTTGTTTGTCTTGTCCACTAGGGAATTGATGTGTAGTTCCGGGGACTTGCGCTCTTCCCAGGGGTCGAGGTCGGCGATGAGAAAACCGACATTTTCAGCACTGCCGGTCATAAGACTGAAACCGTTAATACTCAGGACGTTTTCCACACCCTCAAGTTCTTGCACCATCTGTGTCGCCCGTTCCGTGACGGTGGCCGTGCGCTGTAATGTGGCGCCCTCAGGGAGTTGCACATCGATGAGAAAGCCGCCTTTATCTTCTTGGGGGAGAAAACTGGTGGGCAAATGGCCGTAAAAATACCAGGAGCCACCAATGACAAGGAGGAAAAGCCCTAAGGCAAGAACTATGTGCCGGATAAGCATCCCGACGACGGTGGTGTAGCCGGTACGGGTTTTGCCCAAGAGGGAGTTGAACCAGCCGAAGGGGCCGCGGTGGTGGGGCTTGGGCTTTGAGAGCAGCACGGTGCACAGGGCCGGGCTCAGGGTCAGGGCGCAAAAGGAGGAAATGATGATCGACACGCACAGGGTGAGCCCGAATTGTTTATATAAAAGACCAGTAATCCCGGGCATGAAGGCCACAGGAATAAAGATAGCCAGCAGTACGAGGGAAGTCGCTATGATCGGCGCTGACACTTGCTCCATGGCCTTAATGGAGGCCTGCTTGGGGCTCAAGTCCTCTTTTTCCATGATACGGTGCACGTTTTCCACGACCACAATGGCGTCGTCGACCACCAGTCCGATGGCCAGAATAAGGGCGAAGAGGGTGATGGTGTTGAGGTTGAAGCCCATGGCCAGTAAGACCGCAAAGGTCCCAATGATGGATACGGGCACAGCTGCGGCCGGGATGAGCGTGGCCCTGAAGTTTTGTAGAAAGATGAAGATGACCAGAACCACTAGGATGCAAACCAAGGACAAGGTGGTAACGATCTCGTCGATGGTGGCCTGAATGTATTTGGTGGTGTCGTAGGGGATGGAATAGCTCATGCCGTCAGGCAAGCGTTCCCCCAGCCGCTTGAGTTCCGCCCGGGCCTCTTCCATTGTCTCCAGGGCATTGGCTTCCGAAGAGCGGTACAGGGCGACATTGACCGCGGCTTGGTTGTTGATATTGCCAGCGGCGCTATAGGTTTTGTTGCCCAGTTCGACCTCGGCCACATCTTTGACCCGAACCTGGCCGCCCTCGTCGTTGCTGCGGATGATGATATTTTCAAATTCTTCTACGGACTTAAGGCGGCCCCGGGCTTTGAGGGTATATTGGAGTTTTTGGCCGGGTACAGTCGGAGCGGTGCCAATTGAGCCCAGCGTGGCCTGCACGCTTTGCTCCCGCATGGCCTGGATGACCTCGTCGCCGCTCATATTGAGGGCGGTGAGTTTGTCCGGGTCAATCCAGATGCGCATACTGTATTCGGCCTCGCCGAAGATGAAGACGTCGCTGACTCCATCGATGCGCTGGACTGCGTCGGAAATGGTCCGGCTGATGTAGTTGCTCATAAAAAGCCGGTCGCGGGATTCATCGGGTGAGGTGAAGGAAACCACCCCGAGCATATCAGAGGAACGGCGCCGGACGTCGATGCCTTGGTCCAATACTTCTTGTGGCAGACTGGATTCGGCAAGTTGGAGTCGGTTCTGGACATTGACTTGGTCAATATCTGGATCAGAGTCCACGGAAAAGGTCACTTCCAGGGAATAGCGCCCGTCATCTGTGGATTCGGACTGCATATAGAGCATGTCCTCGACACCGTTCATTTGCTTTTCAATGGGCGCGGCGATGGTGTCTTGAACCACTTGGGCGCTGGCTCCGGGATAGGCGGCGCTTATACGGATAACCGGAGGGGTGATGTCTGGATGTTCTGCCACTGGCAGCGAGTAGAGGGCGATCATTCCAGCCAAAGTGATAAGGATCGCGAGAACCACCGCGAACCTGGGACGTTCGATGAATATTCTGGAGAACATGGATTAGTTATCCTTTATTTCCGCATTGCGGACTGTAACCCGCTTTCCGGGGGCCACTTTCTGGACGCCCTCGACAACTACGCGTTCGCCTGTGCTGAGGCCGGAGTTGACGATAAACGCGTCCGCGACGCTCTCTCCGGTGGTAATCTGGCGTTTGCGGACTGTGCTCTCGTCATCCACGACAAAGACAAAGGCTCCGTCGCTGTCCTGTTGGACCGCAACCTGTGGCACAGAGGGGCGCTTTTGTGGCGGACCGGAGGGCAGCAAAACATTGACGTATTCCCCGGGAATGAGGCGGCCGTCGGGATTGGCGAAGGAGGCCCAGGCGGAAATGGTCCCGGTGTCCGGGTCCATTTTGTTGTCCATAAATTCCATCGTGCCGTTATGGGGGTAGGTGGTTTTGTCCGTGAATTGCAGGCGCAGCGGCAATGTGCCGTTTTTCGTTTTGGAGTCGGCAGAGTTTACGGCCTGATGCAGAGCCCCGACTTCGCGCTCATTTACGGAAAATTGTACCCGGATGGGGTCCATGCTGACGACTTCGGCCAGGGGACCCGACGAAGGATCGACGAGGTCGCCTTCTTTAAAGAAACTTTTTCCGACCCGCCCGCTTATGGGAGCTTCAATGGTGGTGTAGTTCAGGTTTATGCGAGCGGTCTGTAGGTTGGCCTCGGCTTCCTGCAGGCGCCCTTTGGCCATGTCCACTGCGGCTTTGGCGTCGTCCATGTCAGTCTGCGGCACGCTTTGACTCTGAGCGGACTGGAGCCGTTTCAGGCGGTTTTGGGATTTGAACACATCGGCCTCGGCCTGGGCTACCTTGGCTTGGGCCGAAGCGACGCGGGCCTGATAGGGTCCCTGTTCGATGGTATATAAACGTTGCCCTTTTTCCACAAAGGTGCCCTCCTCGAAATTGACTTGTGCCAGGTAGCCGTCGACGCGGGCCCGAAGGTTGATGGAGGTTCGCGCTTCGACATGGCCCACATATTTGTTTGGGGTGTTGGCGTTGCGTAATTGGACTTCGGCGACCTTGACCATCGGCGGGGGGGCGTCTTTGTCTTCTTTCTGGGCGAAAGCATTTGCGGGTATAACCAAGCATATGCTGAGCAAAATCGTGACATACCATCTCATGTCTGGGGTCCTCCCTCTTCTGGGTGCGAAGAGCACAATGTTCGTAGTAGGCGTATTCAATCGCGCCGGGGCAATCCCCTCTCCCCTGTTTAGTGGGCGGGAAAAGACGGCCGGTTTAGGAGACGAAATATATCCAGGGATTCGTGTTGTGGGTGTGTTTTACAGATACAGAACCTTAATTCTTAGCATTTTTTGTGTCATTTGGCCATGCCCGGTTGTCGGGTCCGATGTGGCGGATCGGCTTTGGGGACGAAAGAGGCGATCTCCCCCTTGAGGCCCAGGTGAAACTGCTGCACGTACTCCAGTACCGGGAAATCGAGCGCATTGGAGGTGGACAGGCCGTCCCCTTGGACATCCGGATTATAGCGGCCACGGACAGGGATCTGGCCGGTATGGTGCGTGTCGGGGAGTTTCGGCAAGGCGCTGGACAAGATAAAAAGCTGGAAGCGAAAGGATGAACTCGACCGGATGGCCGTGATGCTCAGCCGTCTCGGCGGGCTGCCACGTTCGAGAGGGTCAAGCGGCCTCTAGCGTCGAATCCGAACCCGATAGCGATTTCGATCCCGAAGAAAAAAAATCCCACAAAAGGAGGCACTGGCCGCTCATTCTTCGCGCCAGTGAACCTGCCGCGGGCCTTTGCTGGCTGTTTTGCCCCCTATCGTAGTTGCGCACCACCCTTCTCTTCTCAACTCCCTCTGTTTTTTGTTTTTTTACCCTGTTCGCAGCCTCCTCTTCCCTATCCTATTCGCTCCGGGTACCGACCCGGTTTTTTCCGCTGCGCTTGGCCTCGTACAGGGCGTCATCGGCTCGTTTGAGCACGGCGTCAAGGGAGTCGTTTTTCCCGGTCAAGTGGGTTACGCCGAGGCTGGTCGTGACCTGGAGCGTTCCCTGGGCGTAGGCAACCGGGGAGGCGGCGAGTTGGTGCCGGATTCGTTCGGCGAATTGGACGGCTCCCTTGAGTTCGGTATGTGGCGCGAGGATGCCAAATTCCTCCCCGCCAAGCCGCCCCAGGCTGTCCGGTCGCCGTTTTTCGGCTCGTAACACTGCGGCGAGATGTTCCAGAACTGTGTCGCCAGCGGCGTGGCCGTAGGTGTCGTTGATGGTTTTAAAGTTGTCGAGATCCAAGGAGATAAAGGCCAGGGGGTGGCCATAGCGCAGGGCACTATGCATCTCAGCGTCCATAAGGTGCATGAAATGGCGGCGGTTATACAGGCCGGTGAGCTCGTCTGTTGTAGCCAAGTACTGCAGGTGCTTTTCGTTTTCCTTGCGCTCGGTGATGTCCTGGGAGGAACCGACAATGGAAACCAAGCGCCCTTTTTTAAAGACCGGGGTCAGGGTGGTGGCCCAGATTTTCCGGCCCCCGGGCAGGTCCAATTCTTCTTCATATTCAAGCGGCCCAGCGGTTGCGATACAGCGCCGGTAATTCGCGGCTATGGCCTCGCCCGCCTTTTGGCCCACAAGTTCGTGCGGGGTTTTGTCCCGCAATGTTTCCAGGCTCAACCCGGTGGCTTTTTGGTGCGCTTTGTTGGTGCGGATATAGCGGAAAGTGTTGTCATCCTCCACGGCAACGAGGAACATGGCGTCCTGCGTGCCGTTAAAGACCTGTTCGAATTCTTGGGAGATTTTTTTGAGGCGCTCTTCGTCGCGTTTGCGTGCGGTGATATCCCGGGCGATGTGCACGCTGCCCAAAAGGGTGCCCTCCTGGTCGCGCAAGGGGGAAACAGAGATCGCAAAATCGCCGCCGAGGTTGTCTTCGGTGATTTCCACAGTGGCGGTGGCCCCGGTTTGCAGGAGTTGGCTGTGGGGACAAAACGACGGCGGGGTCTCGCAATTGTGGACGAGGGTGTGACAGGCTTGGCCGATAAGCTCTTCAGGCTGGCGCCCGAGGCGCTCGGCCATGGCCCGGTTGACCCGAAAGATCCGATGCTGGGTGTCGATTAGGGCGATTAGGTCCGGCACAGTGTCGAAGGTCAGCTGCCATTGCTTGTGCGCTGTTTCAGCCGCGTGTTTTTGTTCCACCAGGGCTTTTTCGGCCCTTTTCCGGTCGGTGATGTCTGTATATATGGCCACGAGGCCATGTAATACGCCGTCGATTATGATGGGGGCTCCGGAAACGCGGACAGGGACAGGGGTGCCGTTTTTGGCATAGCGCACGGTTTCCGTGGCTACTACAGGTTTTTGGCGTAAAAGTTGGCGCGAAAGGGGCCTGGCCTCTTGCAGGCTCTCCGGGGTGTTGATCAATTCATCCAAGTCGTGGCCTTGGGCCTCTTCGCGGCTATAACCGAAGATGTGTTGCGCAGCCGCGTTCCAGTCCAACACCCGGTGTTCGGTATCCAGAGTGACGATGCCGTCCGGCGCCTGCGCAAAAACGGTTTCAAGAAATTTCGTTCTGGAGAAAACGGTTTCTTGTGGCTCCTTAGGCGATTCTTGGTCGTCGAGGAGCGAGTGCAAAAGTGCCTGGCAGGATGGTTTTTCTGGCATACGGCAACCATGCGAGAGGTTGTTAAGCGAATTTTTCCTTTACGATAAAAGGAAAACCGGCGGGGCGCAAGCCGGAGCCTGGGACAGAGGCATTGGGCGAGGCAATATTGTGTGTTCAATGCGGCGAAGACGGTTTGGGGCCGGGGAGAAACGGGGCCAGGGCCAGGAATGTGCTGACCAACTCAGGATCGAATTGGGTGCCAGCGTGGCGCTCTAATTCGGCGATGGCCTCGTCATGGCTCAAGGCCTTGCGGTAAGGGCGATCCGAGGTCATGGCGTCGTAGGCGTCAGCGATGGCCAGGATGCGTGCCGGCAAGGGGATGTCTTCACCTTTGAGGCCCAGGGGGTAGCCCTTGCCGTTCCACCATTCGTGGTGCTTGAGGATCCAATCCGCGGTGGGGCTGAGGTCGGGCACACAGAGGGCGATATCGTGGCCGATGCGGCTGTGTTCGCGCATCTCGGCAAATTCTTCATCGGTTAACGGGCCGGGCTTGTGCAAAATTGCGTCGCGGATGCCGACCTTGCCCAGGTCGTGGAAACGGGCCAACAGTAAAAGCTCGTTTTTATCGCTTTCTGTAAGGTTGAGGCATTCGGCCAAGGTGAGCACGGATTCCTGGAGGCGGTCGCAATGGCCGTCTGTTTCGTAGTCGCGCACCTCCAGGGCTTTGGTCAGGGCCTGGACGATGGCGCTACGGGAGCTTTTTTGTTGCTGCATTTTTTCGCGGTACATGGCGTTGTCCGCCTGCTCGAAGGTGGCGTGCAAATTGTTGTTTTCCCCATCGTGCAACGCGTAGCCGATGGATAAGGAGATTTCGCAGGCATGGTCCTGGGTGTTGGCCTGCACCACGGCTTGGCGCAAGCGTTGGACAATGGTTTGAAGCAAGGTTTCATCGGCCTGTGGCAGCAAGACCGCGAATTCGTCGCCGCCTATGCGGGCGATGACATCTTCGGTGCGAAACGTGTGTTTGAGGATATGCGCGGCCTTGCGAAGCAGGCGGTCCCCGGCTTCATGGCCCAGGGTGTCGTTGATGATCTTCAGGCCATCCACATCGCAAATAATAAGGCCCAAAGGCGCGGAGCGGCTCTGGGCGAGGCGGTGCATCTGCTCTTCAAAAAAATTGCGGTTGTAGAGATCGGTCAAGGTGTCGTGGAAGCTCATATACCGCAGTTGTTCTTCAGCATACTTGCGTTCAGTGATATCCACATGGGTGCCGGTAAGCCGGATGGGGTGCCCCTCAGCGTCCCATTCCGCGATTTTGGCTCTGGCGATAACCCAGGCCCAGTGCCCATTTTTGTGCCGCAGGCGCAATTCACATTTGTACACGGGGATTTCACCGGCAAAGTATTGCCGCAGGCGTTCTTCAGCCATGTCCAGGTCCTCTGGATGGCATACGTCCCGCCAGGTCTGGATGCTGACCGGCTGGAGCTCTTTTACGCTATAACCGAGCATTTCGGCCCATTTCTCGTTGATCACCGCTGTGCCGCTTTGGATATACCAATCCCACAGCCCGGTATTACTCCCATCAAGGGCGAGTTGGAGCCGTTCCTTGCTTTCTTGGAGCAGTTTGTTTTGCCGTACCTGGTCGGTTTCGTCGCGGAAGACGAGCACCACCCCGAGGAGATCGCCGTGGGTGTTCCGGATAGGCGCGGCTGAATCGGCTATATAATAGGTTTGCCCATCCCGGGCGTGCAGCTGGGCGAAAGCGGGCAATTCCCTGATGCTCCCGCTTTGCAGAACCTCGTGTACCGGATCAGGGGAGGGCTCATTGGCCGAATCGCGGCTGAGGCGCAATATTTCATGGGCTGGGCACCCGACTACCTCGGCGGCACTCCAGCCGGTGAGCTGCTCAGCTACAGGGTTCATATTGGTCAGCCGCCCCTGTGTGTCTGTGGTGACCACGCCGTCGCCGATGGATTGCAAGGTGATGCGCAGATGTTCTTTATTCTCCCACAACGCGGTTTCGCGTTGTCCGATGGCCTTTTGCATCCGCTGGAAGGTCTGGTGCAGGGTGACGAGTTCGGCGAACGCGGCGCGTTCTTCGGGATGGGGGGAAGGGGGGTGGGAAGTCAGCATGGGGCGTTGGCTCAACTCCTCCAGATCGCTATTGAGTTCCGTGAGCGGACGGATGACGTGTTTATGCATTCTGCGCTGGGCAAG
This sequence comes from Thermodesulfobacteriota bacterium, assembly GCA_051747685.1. GTDB lineage: Bacteria > Desulfobacterota > Desulfovibrionia > Desulfovibrionales > Desulfohalobiaceae > Desulfohalobium. The sequence continues at coordinate 14,071 of JBNJGM010000045.1, forward strand.
GAGGGTGAAAAATACAAGGAGAAAGATCAGCGCAGCAAAGGACAGGGAAATGGCCCACATGGCTGGCCTGAAGAGCACAAAGGCCTTTTGGCTGACAATGGCCTGCCAGGTTTGGTGCGGTACGCTCGTGGCGCTGAAAAGAATCCAATCTTTGTTGGTGTACAAAAGGCGGGAGATCGGTTGCGAAGCCGTTATCGCATCCGGGTGATTCAAAAAGCTGAAATTGGTTTGTTGCGCCACCAAGTCCATTTTGGGGTGGGCCAGGAGATTGCCGTATTGGTCGGTCAAAAAGGCTTCCCCGTGGGCGATTTGGTCGGTGAACGCCAAAACCGCCTTTTGGAGGGCCTTGAGGTTGAGTTCCGCCAATACGAGGCGGTTTGGCCCGATGCGATAGACCATACTGGCCACAATACCCTCGCTGCGGGGAGAATAATACGGGGCGGTGGTCACGGTCCCCTTTTCCGGGGGCGGCTCGTTGAGCAGGCCGGAAAAATCTTTGCCTGTCGAGCCTTGCGGGATGGAGTGGCGCACTGCTCCTGACTCGTTGAGCAGATACAGGGCTTGGAAATGGTCTTTGTGGGTTATAATGGATTGGGCCGCAAGGGGAAAGAAAGCGCTATCCTCCACTCGAGAGGCGATCAGGCGCAGATCTTCTTCGCAATTCTCGAGGTACCCGGCCACGAAGCGACTCAGGGTTGCGGCCTGATGCTGTTGGGTTTGGCGGATTTCCTGATTGGCTATATGCCACCAAATAACCGTGCCGATGAGCAGGCACACCGCCCCGGGCAAAAGGATCCATTTCGCCAGAAAGGTGTGGACAAGGCGGGAAAGGGGTCGTTGGGCCATGGCCATTTTACTCGGGCTTGATGGTTTGTAAAAGGGTGAACGTGCCGTTTTGGACCTGAAAGATATGGGTGGGGGCCACAGCGTCGCCGTAGGCGTCAAGACTCAGGGTTCCGTAGAGAGAAGGGAAATTTTCGGTTTTGCACAAAGCGCGGCGCAAACCACGGCGCTTGCCCTGATTTGCCTCTAGTGCCCGTGCCAGAACCCGGACCGCATCGTAGCTGTTCACGGCCGCGAAAGAGGGGGATTGGCCGAAGCGGTCTGCATAGCGTTGGACAAAGGCTTGATATGCTTGGTTGTCGGGGTCGGCAAAATTGCGCTGCGCGGCATAGACCCCTTCTACGGCCGAACCGCCCAGCGTGAGCAGCGAACGGGTGGCCGCCCAGCCGCTGACCATGGCGGTGCATTCCGGGTGCGTTTCCCGCAGGCCTTGGAGCACTCCGGCAGCGTCCCGGGCTGAGGTGGCCAACAGCACCCCATCGGGGCGGTTGCGGCGCACGCAGTCGAGTGCCGTGGCCCGATTGTGAGAGCCTTGCGCGGAAAACGTGCAGTGCTCCAAGACACGACTGCCGTTTTGGGCGAAAGCGGCGCTGAAGTTTTGGACAAAGGGGGTCGTGTAGGCGGCGTTGCCTAAGTCCTCCAGAGTGTTGACCCGGCCTAGCTGGAGCGATTGGCGGGCGAAGCGGCCTAGGGCCCGGGCAGTGCGGTCGGTACTGGCCTGGACCCGAAAAAAGTAATCCTTTTTTCCCGACAAGCGGGGGGTGGAGGTTGTCGGGCTCAGGAGCACGACTTCGGCCTTGTTGACTACCGGCAGCGCGGCAACGCTCTGGCTGGAAGTCATATGGCCGATAATGGCCACCACCCCCTGCTGTATAAGTTCCCGGTCCACGGCTTTGGCTTGGGCGGCGGTATTGCCGTCGTCGCGGGGCAAAAGGCGCAAGGAACGCCCGTGAATGCCGCCGCGGTCATTGATTTCTTCCACGGCCAGAGTGGCGCCGTTGCGGCCGTGAACGCCGAGATCCGAATACACCCCGGTCAGCGGTCCGGCGAAGCCGATGCGGATGGGATCCTGGCCGCAGGCCCCGAGGCCGGCAAGCAGGACAATTCCGGCAAGACCGAGGGCTGTCCACACGATCGGGATGTGGGGG
>JBNJGM010000046.1:0-11385 GCA_051747685.1 Thermodesulfobacteriota bacterium
CTGCAGCGGGAGCAGGTTCGTACCCTCCGTGCCGGCGATATGGTGCTGCTCTCGGGAACTATTTACACCGCCCGTGATGCGGCCCATAAACGCGTGTGCGAGGCGTTGGCCGCGGGAGAAGAGGCACCGTTTCCCTTGCAAGGCAGTGTTTTGTACTATGTGGGGCCAACGCCGGCGCCGCCGGGGAGCGCCATTGGCGCAGCAGGCCCGACCACCAGCTATCGTATGGACACCTATACCCCGGAACTGTTGCGCCGCGGAGTGGCGGCGACTATCGGTAAAGGCCGGCGCAGCAGTGGTGTGCGCCAAGCCCTGCAAGACTACGGCGGTGTGTATTTCGGCGCCACCGGCGGCGCTGGGGCGCTTTTGGCCCAGCGTATCCTTTCAGCGCGGGTCATTGCCTATCCCGATTTGGGTCCGGAGGCCATCCGGGAACTGGAAGTGGCCGATTTTCCTGTCGTGGTGGCCAATGATTGTCACGGCGGTGAATTATACGCGAGGGCGCAACGCAGCGGACGTTCATAAGGCCGGATTCCGGCCTCGTGCTGCGTTCGAAATGGCGTTCAAAGAGGCTTTTTCGGAGCAAGCCGGTCCCGGTCTGGGGCCGGCTTGCGCATTTTAGGCGCTGATCATTTGGGCAAAACGGCGGAAAAAGGGTTTGGCGTCATTGGGGCCGGGACCGGCCTCAGGGTGGTATTGTACAGCCATAAGGGGGCGGTCGCGATGGCGGAAGCCTTCCAGGGTTTGGTCGTTTAAATTGATGTGGGTGGTTTCCAACTCCTCCAGCATGGACACGTCCGCACAAAAACCATGGTTTTGGGAAGAAATTTCAATTCTTCCGGTGGCGCTGTCCTGGACCGGATGATTGCAGCCGTGGTGTCCGAATTTGAGTTTGTAGGTTTGCCCTCCCAGGGCCAGGGCCAGAATCTGGTGCCCCAGGCAGATACCCCCGATGGGGGTGTCCTGGCTCAAATCTCGGGCCGCAGCAATGGCGTTTTCCACGGGTTCCGGGTCACCGGGCCCGTTGGAAAGAAAGACACCGTCTACACCAAGAGCCCGGATGCGTGGCGCAGGCGTGTCGCCTGGGACAACCAAGGGGGCTACCCCCTGTTCGGCAAGTTCGCGCAAGATATTGTATTTGACGCCAAAATCGTAGACCGCCACCTTCAGTTTTCCCTCTGGCCAGTCAAGCCGCTCCAAATGTGCTGGCTTCGGGCCGTGCTCTGTCCAGAAATACGGTTGCGAGCAGCTGACATCTTTTGCAAGGTCAAGGCCTTGCATTGGAGGGATATGCCGGGCTTTGTCCACGGCGGTGTCCGGGTCATCCGCGGTGGTCATGATCCCGCGCATAGCACCATAGAGGCGGATGTGTCGCGTCAAGGCCCGGGTGTCGATGCCTTCAATGCCCATGACTCCCTGCTTTTGCAGATATTGGGGCAATGTTTCTGTGGCTTGCCAGTTCGAAGGCTCTTTACAACATTCCTTGACGATAAACGCACCGACGCGGATCCGGTCGGACTCAATGTCTTCGGGGTTGATGCCGTAATTGCCGATGTGCGGGTAGGTCATGCAGACCATTTGCCGATGGTAGGAGGGGTCGGTCAAAATCTCCTGGTAACCGGTCATCCCGGTGTTGAAGATGACTTCTCCGCTGGCCTCCCCAGCACCGGTAAAACTCTTCCCGTAAAAGACGGTTCCATCTTCCAAAGCTAAGATCGCATCCATTTATAGGCTCTCCTTCAAGATATGTTCCACGTGAGCGATGTCTTCAGGGCAGTCCACGCCGTGGCAGCGATATGTCGTGTGCACCGTGTGGATAGGGATACCCGCTTCCAAAAAACGAAGTTGTTCGAGGTGTTCGATTTGTTCAAGCTCGCTTGGTCCCAAGGCGCTAAAGGCGCGCAAGCTGCTTAAGCGATAGGCGTAGAGCCCGACATGCCCCAAAAATACCGGAGTCTTGTGCGTTGTATAGGGTATCGGGGCTCGTGAAAAATAAAGGGCCCGTCCTTCGCGATCGGTGACGACCTTTACCGTGTTCGGGTTGGAGACCTCTTTCGCAGGCAGGTCTCGGACTAAGGTGCTGACCCGTACCTCGGGCCGCGTGAATACACGCACCAGTTCCGAGAGCATGGCTGGCTCCAATGCGGGTTCGTCGCCTTGGATGTTCACGAGGATGTCTTCGGCGTCAAGCCCTAAGCGTTCCGCGACTTCCAAAATCCGGTCTGATCCACTGGGGTGGCCGGCGCGGGTCATTTGGACCGGCACCTGTTCTTCGTGGGCCTTGGCAGCGATCCGCTCATCATCGGTGGCCACTATCACTTGGGTCAGCGACGGACTTCGGCAGGCCCGTGCATAGACATGCCAAAACATGGGCCGGCCCAAAATAGGGGCCAAGGGTTTGCCCGGAAAGCGGGAGGAGGCGTATCGGGCGGGAATAATGCCCACGCAACGCGGTGCGGTATTCGTCATCGGGCTTTTTCCTGCTTGTTACCACAGGCGGTTTGCCGCAATACATTGTGGACATAGGCGGTACCGCCTTGTCTGGAGGCGATATACGCTTTGAATTTGGCGTGAACTTTTTCTCTATTTGGTGGCCGTTTCATCGTTTGCAACAGCAATTGGGCCACCTCGTGCTTTGATTGGCCACACCAGACCAGGCTTTGTTCGCAGATGGCCGAGCCAACCCAGGCAAAATTCTCCCAAAACGGGCCGATAACCGGGACCACTCCCTGGCCGAGGGGTTCCAGGAAATTTTGTCCCCCCACCGGCGCTAAACTCCCCCCGACGAAAACGCCTCGAGCCAGGGCGTACGCCGCGTCTAATTCGCCCATGGTGTCCCAGAGAATGATCGTGCCAAGGGCGGGCGTGGCCCGCATTTGGCTGCGAAGCACCCAAGGCAAGCCCATTTTTTCTAGCCGTTGTTGCCATGCGGTGATCCGTTGGAGATGCCGCGGAAAAAGGGCGATAAGGGTCCGCGGGCGTTGGCGCAGAATATGATCCAGCACCCATTCGATTTCTCCCTCCTCTTCTCGGCGTACCGAACCCAGCACAAGCAGTTGGGATTGGGGCTTGAAAAAGTGCGAGAGGGGGTTGTGGATAAACGGCAGGGGAGTCGTTGGCAGACAGGTGTCGAATTTGATGTTGGACATAACCGCTGGGCTTAGAGAGGGGAAAAGTGTGGCGAAGCGCCGGGCATCGCTCGTTGCGATGGCGTGCACGGCTGAAGGTGCGGCATCCTGCCACAGGCGCTGGAGAAACAGATATTGCGGCAAGGTGCGCCGGCCCATCCGGCCGTTGACCACATGGGCGGGGATGTTTTTGTCACGACAATGCACAAGCAGGCCGGGCCACAATTCCGTTTCTAAAAGCAGGACACAGCGCGGCCGCCACCGTTCAAGGGCTTTGCGCATGATCCTGGGGATATCGAACGGAAAAAACGCTGTATGCAGGACGACCCGGCCAGAGAGCGTGGCGGCGCGGATAACCTCCAAGCCTTCCCGGGTACAGCTGGTAACCAGAATATGACAGGTCTGCGCTGGCGTGAATCCGTGAAGGAGCGTACGGGCTAAACGGGCTTCGCCTACGGACGCCGCCTGGATCCACACATCGGCCCGAATATGTGGGGCTTTGCGCAGCAACCGCTGCCCCCAGCCGTCCCGGATTCGTTGGTTTAGCGCCAAAAACGGCAAAGCCAAAAGCCAGAGAAGAGAATACCCGATCATCCAGAGTTTCGATCGGCTCGCGTAAGAGCTCATGCCGGATGCGTCTCCTGCCACGAAGGTGGGTTGGGTGGTTTTGCGTACAAAGCGGCCCGTTATCAGTAAATGGACCTGCTTACGTGGCCCGTTTCCCGGATCCCGACGCACGCCCTTGGCGTGCGTGCGTCGGGGAAACCTATGAGTCGTGTTGCTGCGGTGGCGCCCCTGGGCCGTGGCAGGGGGTGCGAGCGAGGCCCAGATCAATAAGCTCCTGAACTAACTCGGCAAAGCTCTGCCCCCGTGCTGCTGCGGCAAGGGGCAAGAGGCTGTTTGGGGTCATGCCGGGCAACGTGTTGGTTTCTAGGGCATATGGGGTGCCGTCGGCAAGAATAAAATCCGTTCGGCTGTACCCTTGCAGGCCCAGGGTTTTATGGGCGCGGCGAGCTGCTTCCTGCACTGCCGCGGTCACGGCTTTGGAAAGTGGCGCAGGGCAGATTTCCTGGGCCGCCTCGGGTGTATATTTACTATGGTAGTCAAAAAAGGGAGCGTCTTGGGCCGGCTGAATAAGTATAGGGGGCAATGCGGTCTCGCCGACAATGGCACAGGTGACTTCGTTTCCCTGAACCGCTTCTTCCAAAAGGAATGCCGGAAAATGGTATTTTGGGTCGCTGAGTTGGGCCTGAAGTTCTTGCTGTGAATACACGCGTTGCACTCCCAGGCTAGAACCGCCTTGATTCGGCTTGATGAAAAGCGGGAAGCGTAAGGATGGCTGCCATTCGGGGTCGTGGTTGGGGATAAGGAGTTCCCAAGGCGGGGTGGCCAACCCCGCATGCACATAGAGTGATTTGGCGGCGGCTTTATCCAGGGCTAGTAATGATCCTGCCGGTCCCGACCCTTGATAGGGACATCCCAGGCGGTCCAGAAAAGCTTGAATAAGGCCGTCTTCGCCCGGTGCCCCGTGAAGGTTGAGAAAGGCAAAGTCGGCTTGGGCTGCTTTTTTGGCGAGTTGGGCGAATTCGACGGCTGGATCGAGCCAGTCGATGTGGTGTCCGATTTCGCGCAACGCAGCAGCAATGGCTTTTCCACCGGTTAAGGAAATCTCACGTTCGTTCGACCAGCCCCCGACAATCAAAAGAATACGCATGTAAGTCAACTCCCATGGCCGTGCTCAAGCTTTGCTCGAGTTTAAGGGCCTGGCTTCGAGTGGTTTCGATCCTGGCGCAGCGGCGGGGCGAACGCCCATAGCGCTGGCGGATGTCGTCAAAACGTTGTCTCACAGAAACAATTTCATCGTGCCGCACGCGTTTGTCCGCGTAGAGAACGGCCAGCGGAAGAAAGTGGGTTTTCGGCTCCAAGGGCCCAGGCCAATAGACATGGTGCATGACCCCTTGGGCAATGGCGGGATTGCCGGTGGCTTGCATGGTCCAGGCCGCGCCAAGTTGACAATGGTTCCCCCCGAAGCGAATGGAATGGGTTTTCCCGAGGTCATGCAATAGAGCCGCGGCTTGCAGATATTCAAGCCCGATGTTCCATCCCCGTTGCTGAGCTAAGGTGCCGAGTTGGACGGCGATGCTGGCCACCAAGCTACTGTGGGTTTGGATGTTCTCCAGCATGCCGTATTCCCGCCAAAGTTTCTGGCAGGTTTCGCGGGTCGGCACAGCACCATGGCCTTTTCCCGCAAAAGGCGTAAACGAGGGCTTTGTATGGGTCATGGATCCCCAACTGGCTAGGCAGTCTGATAGGTGGCGGGAACCCCGCCACACCCAACTAGGCTACTGGTGTCGGCCTGGTTGCGATTGACACCACTAAAGAACACTTATAGCAACTCAAAAGGCAAAAAGCAAAGTATGTAAAGGGTTCGGGAACAGAAGGAGCCACCGTGGAACATTTGTGGGCGCAATTTCAAGATCCTCAGCTATGCCAGGCGCTTGTTCGTGAGTTGCAGGCACGCATCGGCAAGGGGTTTCGGTTTATGGAAGTGTGCGGAACGCATACCGTTAGTATGTTCCAAAGCGGGCTCCGCTCTCTGCTGCCCGAGGGACTGACCCATTTGTCCGGGCCAGGGTGCCCGGTTTGTGTAACGCACGAGCGGGAAGTGGCGGCTTTTTTGGAGTTGGCGCAGCGCCCCGGGGTAATCCTGGCCACGTTCGGCGATTTGCTCCGTGTCCCCGGTCCTGAGGGGCGGAGTCTCAAAGCCGCTCAAGCTGAAGGGGCGCAGATTGAAGTCGTGTATTCGCCGTTTGACGCCCTGCAATTGGCGCAGGATCGACCTGAGAGTATGGTTGTTTTTTTGGGCATAGGTTTTGAAACCACTGCCCCGACCGTGGCCGCAACGATATACAGGGCCAAGCAACTTGGGGTGGGCAATTTCAGCGTGTTGAGCCTGCATAAATTGGTTCCCCCGGCCCTGAACGCTTTGCTGGAGGACCGGGAGTGCGCTGTAGACGGCTTTTTACTCCCCGGACACGTTTCCGCCGTCATCGGCCTCGAACCCTATGCCTTTGTGGCCCAAACGTACGCCACGCCCGGTGCAGTGGCTGGCTTCGAGCCTGTGGATATTCTGGCTGGCCTGCAGGAGTTACTGAGACAACGGGACGCCGCAAAGCCGCAGATTGCTAACGTCTATACCCGGGCTGTCGCTGAACAGGGCAATCCGAAAGCCGTTGCCCTCATGGAAGAGGTTTTTGCCCCCTGCGATACCTTGTGGCGCGGCTTGGGAGAATTGCCGGCCAGCGGTTTGGAAATTCGCCCTGAATTCGCCGCCTACGATGCCCGTGAGGTGCTCAACCTGCAATGGCCGGAGGTCGAACCATTGCCAGGATGCCGCTGCGGCGAGATATTAAAGGGCCAACTCGCTCCAAACCAGTGTCCGGTGTTCGGCACACGATGCACTCCGGCGAACCCGGTGGGGCCGTGCATGGTTTCCACCGAAGGCAGTTGCGCCGCGTATTACAAATACGCCCTATAATGTTCTCTGGGGGCTCCACGCCCGGGTTCTCCGGAGCCTCCGACCTTCTCCTGTACCCCTTACCCGCTATGAGAGATGTTATGACCTTTCCAGATACTGTTTTGCTTGATTTCGGCAGTGGGGGGAAAGCCTCACAGCGTTTGGTCAGTGACCTGTTTGTCCGGCATTTCGACAATGCCACCCTCAATCGGCTGGACGACGCTGCCGTGCTTGATCTGAGTGGGCCGGTGGCGGTGAGTACGGATAGTTTTACCGTTGATCCGTTGTTTTTTCCTGGCGGGGACATTGGCTCTTTGGCCGTGCATGGGACAGTCAACGATGTGGCCATGCTCGGAGCGCGCCCGGCCTATTTGAGTTGTGCGATGATCATTGAGGAGGGTTTGCCCTTTGCGACCTTGGAGGCGGTGGTTCGCTCCATGGCCGCGGCGGCGCGGCAGGCGGGAGTGCGTATCGTTACCGGGGATACCAAAGTTGTGCCCCGGGGGGCGGTGGACAAGGTGTTCATCAACACCACGGGCTGGGGAGAATTGCAAAGTTCCTCCCCGCCGCAAGGGGATAAAGCCCGTGCCGGGGACGCTGTGCTTCTCACCGGGGGCATGGGGGATCACGGCCTCACGATTTTGAGCCAGCGGCAGGGTCTGCAATTCGACACCCCGGTGCAAAGCGATAGTGCGGCGTTGAACCATATGCTGCTTGATGTGGTGCAAAATGTCGGCGAGGTGCATGTGCTGCGCGACCCGACCCGGGGGGGGCTGGCCACGACCCTCAACGAGATAGCCGGCCAATCCGGTGTGGCAATGGTCATTGAAGAAGCCCTGATTCCGGTCTCGGAGGCGGTGCGCTCGGGCTGTTCGTTTCTGGGATTAGACCCTTTGTATTTGGCTAATGAAGGCAAGGCGATCTGTATCCTTCCCGAAGAGCACGCTGCTGCGGCATTGGCCTGTATGCAGAGACATCCGGAAGGACAGGGCGCCTGTCAGATCGGGTCGGTGACTGCAGACCCGCCGGGCAAAGTGGTTTTGCAGACCCCCATCGGCGGAAAGCGGCTTTTGGATATGCTCGAGGGGGAACAATTGCCGCGGATTTGCTAGATCCCTGGCCGGCACCTTGTGTCTAGGGATTTTCTGGGGCCCGCCACTACAAGGTGAGCAGTCGGTGCTCCACGGCATCGATGATGTATTTAGGGGTTGAGGCCCCAGCGGTGAGCCCGATGCGTTGGACATTTTCTAGTCCGGGAACTGGGAGTTCTTCGGCCTGCTCAATGTGGGCGCAGGGCGTGCCCTGGGCGGTGATGACCTGCGCCAGGCGACGGGTGTTGCCGCTGGTCAATCCTCCGACCACAATCATATAGTCGACTTTTTCGGCGAGGCGTTTGGCCTCCATCTGGCGTTCACGGGTGGCGTCGCAGATGGTGTCAAAAATGGGCATTGCGGCATCGACATGCCCATGGAGATAGTCCCGGATATTGCGGAATTCTTCGCGGTCTTGGGTTGTTTGCGCCGCGAGGAAATACTGTTTTTCTGGGTGCAGCCGCTGCTCTTGCAGTTGGGGAAGGGAGTCAAAGACGAGCGCGTCTGCGTCAGCGTAACTGAGTAACCCTTTGACTTCCGGATGGTCGCTCTCACCGAAGAGCAGAAGGTGACGGCCTTGACTGGTTTCCTTTTCAATCAGGATCTGCGCTTTTTTGACCTTGGGGCAGGTGGCGTCGACCAGTATAACTCCTTTTGTGCGCAATTGCTCCTCTAAAAACCGGGGAATGCCGTGGGCGCGGATGACCGCTCGGCTGTTTGCGGGGATGGCGCTGGGGGTGTTGGCCTCGCAAACGCCTTGGGCGGCGTAATGGGCCAATACTTGGGGGTTGTGGATAATGGGCCCGAAGGTGAAGATGGAACTCTGGTCCTCGGCTTTGACCTGAGAGTTGAGTTTGCGCAAGGCCAAGTCGACGCCCATGCAAAAGCCTGCCGTGTCGGCGCGGAGTATTTCTGGCATAGTGGTATCCTTTTGGTTTCTGCCCCTTGTCCCGGCTTGTGCACAGCGCACAAGAGCAGTGAGAAGAGGGGCTAAATCGTTATAATTGTTTGCCCTAAGGACGGGGCAACTCAGATCTGCAAGGGGTGCGGCGCTACTCGGGGGCAGCAGCCATGAGTTCGGTTTCCAAGCGGTGCACAAAGCGGTCAAAAGCGGACCAATCCTCGCAGGCAATGATGCCTTGGCGCACATGTTTCGCCCCGGGAAAACCCTTGACGTAGCGTGGGACAAAGGAGCGCATTTTTACCAGCATTGCGCGGCTGGGGTCGTGGCTGCGGCAAAGTTCACCGTGGCGGCGCACCAACTCGGCTACGGCTGCTGCGGGTGATTCCGCGGCCCGGCGGTCCCCCGACTGTGGGGCACCGGCTAACGATCTCAATTCGTCGAAAATACGGGGGTTGCGCAATGCGCCCCGGGCGAACATCACCCCGTGCACACCGGTTTGCTCCATGCAGCGGTGGGCGGCGTGGGCGTCGAAAAGGTCGCCGCTGGCCAAAATGGGTACCGGACTCTCGTGGGCCATTTGTGTGAGCGCTGGCCAAAAGGCGTTGCCGGCATACCCTTGTTGGGCGGTCCGGGGATGCAATGTGAGCCAACTCACGCCGCTGCGGGCTAAGTCGTCCCGTAGGCGAAGTAACGGGGCCAGGGTCTTTTCCCGGGTGAGCCGGAGTTTGACCCCCATCTGGACTGGGGCGGCCTCTTGTATGGCGTGAACGATGTGCAAAAGCCGCGTGGGGTCTTCCATGAGCGCGGCCCCGGCCCCTGTTTTCATGACTTTGCGCACCGGGCAGCCGGCGTTGAGGTCGAAGTAGACAAATCCGCTGTCCCAGAGTCGCTGCACCGGCTCGGGAAAAAATGCGGCCTCCCCCCCGAAGAGTTGGACGACTAAGGGGGAGTCCTTTGGCGTGGTACGCAAAAGATCCCATGTTCCAGGGCTGTTATATGAGAGCCCTTTGACGCTGACCATTTCCGTACAGGCTACGCGGGCGCCGTTTTCCCGGCACAAAAGCCGGAAGGGAAGGTCAGAAAAACCAGCCAGTGGAGCCAGCCACGGCGCCGTGGGCCCAAAAGGTAAAGTGAAGTGCGGAGGAGAAAGGGGCGTTTCAGTCATGGGGCCCGAATTGTTGCCAGCGGCGCAGGGCGCTGACAATATTTTTCCGAATGCGTTTGTCCCCGGCCCAGAGATTTTCGAGCCAGTGCTCGACGTCGCTTCGGCGGCTGTTGTGGGCTGAGGGGCAGGGGTTGTCCACGATGGGAAGGTTCCAAGCCTTGGCCGCGCGTTGGATTTGGAACTTATCGATCCAGAGCAGAGGGCGAATGACCTCCAGAGATCCTTTGAAAAAGGATTCTTTGGGATACATACCTTCAATGCGGCCGTTTGTGGTCATATTCATAAAAAACGTCTGCACAAGATCGTCGCTGGTGTGTCCAAAGGCCAAATGCGTCAGGTTATACGTCTGACACAGTTGAAAAAGCCGCTGGCGTCGCTTGAGGCTACACCAAAAACACGGGGAGTTGGTCCGGTTCTCGCTGGTATGGGCTCGCGGCCCGATGTCCAGGCACTCCAAGTGGGCCGGTATACCATTTTCCTGGAGCCAGGCTGCCAGGGGCAGGTGGTTTTCGGGTGCAAAGCCGGGGTTGATGTGCAGGGCCATGAGTTCAATTGGAAACGGGAGCCGTTTGCGATAGATGCGTAAAATTTGTAAGAGCGCCCAACTGTCGACACCGCCGGAAAAGGCGATACCCAGCCGGGCACCAGGCCAGAGCATACCGGCCGAATGCATGAGTTTCCCGGCTTTGCCGATACAGGATTTCTGAACATAACTGAGTTTTTTCCGGGTTCCCATGAAGCCGCCCCTTGACGTCGCGGTTGCGCGAGTTATGTGCAAAGACTTGGGCGATAGAGGATTTTCCTGGCCCCGGTCAAGGCCAAAAAATTGGTTTTGCCTATGCCGGGGTGGCGGAAACAAAGCCCCGGCATAAGCTCCGAGCTGGACGCGAACCCCGCAATGCCCTTTTTGGCGTTTGACAGCCCAGACGCTGGAGCCAGGGCTGGGTAGACTCCTTGACGGCTTTAGCTAAACAAGATACATATTTTTGTTTATGTTTTTATAAATTCTGTGGCGTTTGAGCTGTTTCAGCAGGGGGGTCGTATGGCGCGCATTACAGTAGAAGATTGTTTGGAACAAACGAATAACCGGTTTTTAGTCGCCCAAATGGCTATCAAACGGGTGGAAGAATATCGGGATGGGTACCCGAAGTTGGTACAATCCAAAAACAAGGAAGTCGTGACCGCATTGCGGGAAATCGCGGCTGGTGAGGTCATCCCGAGTGAAAATTTGGAGCAAGTCGCTATAAAGGCCAATCATGAGTAAGAAGGATTATTACGATATTCTCGGTGTCGGACGTGATGCCTCGGAGGGAGATATTAAAAAGGCCTATCGGAAGATAGCCTTTGAGTACCATCCCGACCGGAACCCGGATGACCCTGAGGCGGAGTACCGTTTCAAAGAGGCAGCTGAGGCCTATGAGGTGCTACGGGACGCGGATAAACGGGCCCGCTATGACCAGTTCGGCCATGAAGGGGTTAACGGCAACGGCGGCTACCAAAATTTTCAAGACGCCGAAGATATTTTCAGCGCCTTTTCCGATATTTTCGGCGATTTTTTTGGGTTTTCTTCCGCCGGTGGC
>JBNJGM010000046.1:11485-15062 GCA_051747685.1 Thermodesulfobacteriota bacterium
GACGAGTATGTGCCCATGGATGTGCCCAGGGGAACCCAAAGCGGTGAAACCTTTCGTTTGAAAAATCTCGGTCTCCCCCACCCCGGTAGTGGCAAGGTCGGTGATCTCTATGTCACCATCCAAGTCAAGACACCGACGAAGTTGACCAAGCGCCAGGAGGAACTGCTGGAAGAATTTGCCAAACTCGAGGAAGAACGACCGCGGACGCGGGTGCGCAATTTCTTCAAAAAGGCCATGGGAGATTGATATGTCTGGGGAGCGTTTGACCCATGTGACCGGAGACGGGGATGTGACCATGGTTGATGTCGGGCACAAGGCCAAGACAGAGCGCAAGGCCGTGGTTCGTAGCCGGGTCGAACTCAATGCCCAGACATTTGCTCGGTTAACCGAGCACGCTCTGCCCAAAGGCGATGTACTGACCACAGCCAAAATTGCTGGGATTCAGGCCGCTAAATCTACAGGGCAGCTTATTCCTATGTGCCATCCGCTTTTCTTGAGTTATTTGGACGTGCGCTTGACTCCTGACCCGGCCAACCACTGTATCGAGATTGAGGCCGAAGCCAGAACCACCGCTGAAACCGGGGTAGAGATGGAAGCCCTAGTGGCGGCTCAGGTGGCGGCTATGACTGTGTACGATATGTGCAAGGCCGTACAGCGCGATATTGTTATCAGCGGTTGCCGGTTGGTCCACAAATCAGGGGGCAACAGCGGAACCTATGACGCGGATATGGTGCGCCCGGAACACAGCGTCTGACGGGTGAGCCCCATTTTGAGAGCAGAGGCAACAAAAGCCCCGGAGATTTCTCCGGGGCTTTTATTATGGCTTGACTCTGGGCTGTTTAGATTTGTCCGCCGCAAAAACCGAGAATGTTTCTGAGCCTCTTAAATCAAGGGCAGGCGGCAAGAATACACCTGCTCCTGTGCCCGAGAACTTTTTTTACCAGACCATGCGCACCGGGACGCCCTCATCATGCATGCTCTTTTTGATCTCCGGGATAGTATACTGTCCATAGTGGACAATGGAGGCGATCAGGGCTGCAGAGGCGTGGCCGGTGGTCACGGCCTCGGTCATGTGGTGTGCTGTTCCAGCCCCGCCAGAGGCAATGACCGGGATGCGTACGCTGTCGGCCACGCGCTGGGTGAGCTCAAGTTCGTAGCCGTCCTTGGTGCCGTCGGCGTCGATGGAATTGAGGCAGATTTCGCCGGCGCCAAGGCGCTGGACTTCCCGGGCCCACCACAAGGCGTCGATGCCCATATGCTTGCGACCGCCGTGGATGACGATTTCGTAGCCGGAGGGGATGGCCTGCGAGGGGGGGACCCGTAACACATCCATGCCCACGACGACACATTGTGAGCCAAAGGCGGCCGCACCCTGTTCGATAAGGTCAGGCTGTTTGACTGCTGCGGAATTGATAGAAATTTTTTCGGCACCCGCCCAGAGGACCTGGCGCATATCCTCTACTGAACCGATACCGCCACCCACGGAAAAGGGAATGAAAATCTGGGAAGCTACCCGCTCGACCACGTCGAGAAAAATAGAGCGTTTTTCATGCGAGGCGGTGATGTCGTAGAAGACGATTTCGTCGGCCCCCTGTTCGTAATACCGTTTAGCGGTTTCTACAGGGTCACCGATATCAACATTGCCTTTGAAGCGAATACCTTTTGTCAGACGGCCGTCACGCACGTCGAGGCAGGGAATGATGCGTTTATTGAGCACCGGAAACCTCCTGGCAGTAGCGGTAAAAATTCGCAAGAAGCTGTAGGCCCGGGCGACCGCTTTTTTCCGGATGGAATTGTACGGCCCACAGGCCTTCCTGTCCCAGAACACTGCAAAAGGATTGCCCGTAATCGGTGGTTCCCAAAACATATGCCTCGTCCGGGACGGGGTAATAGCCGTGTACGAAATAGAATGCGGCTTGCTCGGAAATGTCCGTAAACAAAGGGCAGGGGGCCTGGAGGCGGACATTGTTCCAGCCCATGTGGGGAATATTGATGGGCAGCCCCTGGGCGTCAGTCCAACTCTCCTCGAACCGTTCGCAGCGCCCGGGGAGAAGCCCTAAGGTTTGGGTGGCGTTCTCCGGGGTGGACTCGAGCACAATCTGGCAGCCGAGACAGATCCCCAAAAGCGGCTTGCCTTTTTGGGTTTGCTCGTGCAACACCCGGTCCAAGCCGCTGGCCTGGAGATGGTGCATGGCCGTGCCCGCCGCGCCCACACCAGGGAAAATGATGCCGTGGCTGGCTTCTATTGTAGCGGCAGACGAGGTAATGGTGCAGGGGATGCCGAGGTGGTCCAGCGCACGCCGGACACTGGTGAGGTTTCCCGCGCGGTAGTCGAGGATGCTCAACATGGGCCGTGTCTCCCTATGGATGGCAAAGGACGCTTGGCTGTCCTTTGGTTCTCGAATGGTGCCGGCTGGGCCGGAAAACGGGGTGTTGGCCCCATTTTCATACGAGGTTTGGAGGAATTATGATCGTTGTCACCGGTGGAGCCGGTTTTATCGGGAGTGCCTTTGTCTGGCAACTCAATCAGATGGGGGTCTCGGACATCCTTGTGGTGGACAACCTCGCCTGCAGCGAAAAATGGAAAAATTTGGTCAATTTGGATTATCAGGACTATCTGCACCGCGACGCGTATTTGGCTAAAGTTCGCGCCGAACAGATGCCGGTGCCCACGGCGATTATCCATATGGGGGCCTGTTCCTCGACCACCGAGACGGATGCGGATTTTTTGATGGAAAATAATTACCGCTACAGTCGGGTGCTGGCTGAATACGCCTACCGTCACGGGGCACGGTTTATCTACGCCTCAAGCGCGGCCACCTATGGCGATGGCCGTTTCGGGTTCGACGACGATCCCCGCTTGGCCACGACGCTCAAACCCTTGAATATGTACGGCTACTCCAAACAATTGTTCGATCTATGGGTTATGCGCAACGGGTTTCTCAACAATGTGGTCGGACTGAAATTTTTTAATGTTTTCGGGCCGAACGAGTATCATAAACAGGATATGCGCAGTGTGGTCTGCAAAGCCTATGAACAGGTCCGGGATACCGGGCGCATTCGGCTGTTTCGCTCCTACCGCCCAGAATACGAACACGGGGAGCAGCGGCGGGATTTTGTGTACATCAAAGATTGTGTGGCGGTCATGGCCTGGCTTGTAGAACATCCGGAGATTACCGGTATCTACAATGTGGGCAGCGGAACCTCTCGGAGTTGGAATGATTTGGCCCGAGCCGTGTTTTCAGCCATGAACGCTTCGGAAGAGATCGAATATATCGAAATGCCGCATACCCTGCGGGCCAAGTATCAGTATTACACCCAAGCCTGCATGCGACGCCTGCAGCAGGCCGGATGCCCGGTCACCATGCGCTCCCTGGAAGAAGGGGTGGCCGACTATATTTCCCACCTCACGGCCGAGGATCCGTATTTAGAGCCGGATCATCGGGTCGGCGCCGAGTAACGCTTCGGATCACTGGCGCGAAGAATGAGCGTCCAGTGCATCCGTTTGTTGGGATTTTCTTTCTTCGGGATCGAAATCGCTATCGGGTTCGGAATCGACGTTGGAGGCCGTTTGACC
>JBNJGM010000047.1:0-14584 GCA_051747685.1 Thermodesulfobacteriota bacterium
GGAGAACTCGGAAACAGTGTTCATCGCCCTGACCCAGGCCCTGTTTAACCCCTGGATCGCCGGAATTCTTTTGGCCGCCATTTTGTCGGCCATCATGTCCACGGTGGACTCCCAACTCTTGGTCTGCTCCAGCGCCATTGCCGAGGATTTTTACAAACAAATCCTGCGCAAAGAGGCCCCGCAAAAGGAACTCGTTTGGATCGGCCGAGTCGCGGTGGTCATTTTGGCCCTGATCGCTACCGCACTGGCCGCTGATCCTGAGAGCAAAGTGCTGGATCTTGTGGCCTACGCCTGGGGCGGGTTCGGTGCCGCGTTTGGGCCAGTGGTTCTGCTTTCGCTTTTTTGGCGTCGCATGACCCGCAACGGCACCCTGGCCGGCATGATCGTCGGCGCGGTCACGGTCATTGTCTGGAAAAATATGAGTGGTGGGCTGTTCGATCTGTATGAAATCCTGCCCGGCTTTATTTTCTGTGCCGCTACGATCTTCATCGTCAGCCTGCTGGACAAAAAACCAGAAAACGAAATTACTGAACTCTTTGACTCGGTCTCCTAGTCTCCAAAGCCGACGTCCCGCTAAAAAGCCCTCCGCTTTCACCCCTCCCCCTTGGCACCCAAGGGGGAGGGGTTCATAAGTACCCCCCAGCTATCGCCTACTCCTCGCGGACCCAATCCATGGGCCACCGTCAGCCGTTTCTCGTTAGCCCCCGATTGCTAGGACTGCACCTGCATGTCCATATTGTCTGGAAATTTAAGTCCTTCTCCCTACGCCGCGGCGGGGGACAACGCGCAAAAAAAGCCCGGCAGGGAGGGAGAACCTCTCTGCCGGGCTAAACACAACAGCGCCAGGGGCTGTTTTAGAATCCGAACTCGTCGCCGCCGGGGCTGGAACCGAAACCGAAATCGGCCTCCGGCTCACTGGATCCCCCAGCCGCAGCATCATCTCCGGCCGAGGCCGCGCCACCGGCCGCATCGCCGGAAACCGAAACCACGCCGTGTTTTTTGACTTCCTCGATCTTGGCCAACAGATCATCCACCTTGCCCAAGTAGTCTTCGACTTTCTTGGCCGAGGCCATAATCTGTTTTTCGCCTTCGTTTTTCATCTGCTTTTCGTAATCGTTGACCTTGCTTTCCAGGGCAGCGATTGTTTTGCCGTTTTCTTCCTTAACGGCCTCGAGGTCTTTAATCTGGGTTTCCTGGTCAGCGATGGTCTGTTTGTACCCCTGGACCCGCTTGAAAACCGCTTTTACCTCTTCCATGGCCTCGGCAGGAAGCGGCATGACCGAAACGTTTTCCCCGTATTCGGCAATGTCCTCTTTCTTCAGCCGGGTCAAATCCGGATGTTGTTCGTAAATCCAGGCTTTACTCAGACCGGAGGCCAACGGGGCTGTTTCCGGTGTGACTTCGTGCTGGGTCATGAAACTCAGCAATTCCAGGACATCTTTATTGTATTTACCCGGTTTGCCCCGCATGAAGGACACGAACGTCTGCATGGGAAATACTTTACGAGCTTCAGCCATGTCAGCCTCCTTTAGATGACGAATAATTTTTTCTTTTGGCTCTTAGAAGCCATGGGCAGTCGACCTATATGCCGGGCATAGGTCAGGGCCGCGGTCCGGTAGACCAGGTGCCCCAATTTCGACCACGGCAGGTAGGCAATAAGCATAAACACCGAGATCAGGTGCAGGTAGTACATGGGGTACGCTAAGCCAGCGACATTGGCCAAGCGTAAAAGCTCGCACAGAACCCCGGTCACAGTCACTACCCAGATCACGCCGAGCAAATACCAATCATAAAACGTTGAGGCATGCGTATTCGGGTCCTGATTCAAACGGCGTTTTGTCAGATAGGTCAGACCGACCAAAAGCCCGATGGCGCCGACATTGGCCAGGATTTTGACCGGATGCCACAACGGCATGGGAGTGTGTCCTATGGGGGCCAAAATGGGAATGACTTTCCCGCCCCAATGGGTCACAGCCACAATACTCGTGACGATAAAAAGGGCCACAAAGGCATAAAAGGTCAGCAAATGGCCTTTGAATTTTTGCTCATCCGCTGCTGTATCCGCTCCGCAATCTTTCCACTTCCGGTGGGTAACGATCTCGTCCTTTATGGTATCCCACAAGGACGCCCAAATCCCTTTGGGTTCGAACCCGATAACAAAGGTTTTTGGTTGCTCCTGAAAGGAGGTGATCAATTTTCGTATTCCCTTATAAAAGGTATAGATCACAAAAAGCGCCGCGATCCCGAAGATGGTGTCGATGGTGTAGTCGCCTGGGAATAGCACGCCGTATTCCACTTTGCCCTCGGCGTTGAGGGGGAAGGCCGTTCCGAGCATGCCGGCGCGAATGATCCAGATGATCAGATAGATAATCGCCGGTATGCCGATAAGCTGCGGCAAGTACTTCGCCGAACTCATCCATTTGCCCAAAATCGTCGGCTCCACCAACTTCCGGTAGGCCATATTACGCAGCCCGGCCAATAAATCCCCGGGCTTGGCCCCGCGGGGACAAAGATCGGAGCATTGGCCGCAATTGTGGCACAGCCAAATATCGATGTCGTTAATGAGTTTATCACGCAATCCCCATTGGGCCCAGACCATCTCCTTGCGGGGATAGGGCTTATCAATGGGCGACAGGGGACAGACCACACTACAGGTAGCGCATTGGTAGCATTTCTTCAGGGTATCGCCCCCGACCTCCTGCAGCTCCTTGATAAAATCCAGGTCCGGCTGAATCTTTACGGGTTCGGACATATATCTCTCCTTCTAGAAGCCCTTATACGGATTCGGTCCCAGTGCGGTCACATAGTCCACAAATGAATCTATGAGTTCAGGCACTATATTATAGTCGTCAATGGCGACTTCTTTTTGCACCACGCGCTCTTTTTCCACACCGAGCCGATCCAGCGTTTCCGCGATGTTCTGCATGCGCCGACTGCACAACTCACTGCCCTTGACAAAGTGGCACTGGTAGTCGTCGCCGTATTTGCAGCCCAGCAGGAGGACGCCGTCGATACCTTTGCCCATGGCATCGGCCACCCAAATGGTATTCACGGAACCGAGGCAACGCACCGGGATGAAGCGTACGTACGGCGACCAATGGTTGCCGCGCATAGCCGCCATGTCCAACGCCGGATAGGCGTCGTTTTCACAGGCCAGAACCAGGATGCGGGGACCGTCGGTTTCCATCTCATCCGGGACATTGATCTCCCGGATCATGGAGCCGATCTGCCCAACGCCATAGTTGTCAAAGGAGATGACCCGCTCCGGGCAGGCGCCCATGCAGGTGCCGCAACGGCGGCAGCGAGCCAGGTTCGGCAGCGGGGTGCCCTTTTCGTCGTCATCCAAGGCCCCGAAGGGACATTCTTCCGTACACCTTTTGCATTGGGTACAGCGGGTGAAATTGAATATCGGATAGGTCATGTCCCCGGAGCGCGGATGTACCGACATACCGCGGTTCACCGATTCAATGCACTGGATGGATTTCAGGGCCGCGCCAAGGGCGTCGGTTTCCGAGGTCGCCAAGGTCATGGGCTGGCGTACCGATCCCGCGGCATATATCCCGGTGCGGCGCGTCTCATAGGGAAAGCAGATATAGTTGGAATCGGCAAACCCGTCGAAGAGTTCCAGATCCGGAAAGGCCTCACCTTGACGGTATTGCAATTGGATCACCGGCTCCAGGGCCGTGGTTGGAACCATGGCCGTGGGCACCACCAGCATATCCGCTTCCAAGAGGATGTCCTCACCGATCAAAGTATTGAAAACCTCTACCTGGACCGTGTTATTGGGGCCTTCCTTAATAGCGCCGATGTCCCCTTTGGTCAGCATGATCCCGGGATCATCCTGGGCGGACTTGTAGTACAATTCGTTGATCCCGGGGACCATCATATGCTCATAGACCATATAGGCCGAGGTGTCCGGGGCCATTTCGCGCACATACCGCGCTTGCTTCAAGGCGGTCAGCGAGGTGATCTCTGCGGTATACGGCAAGTGCCTGTAGGATTCGGTTTTTTTGAATTCCTCAGCAATTACCGGCTCGTCATCATCCGCGGACTGCTCGGCTTTTTGCGCTTCGGCTTCGGCCTGGGCCTTTTCTTCTGCGGCAAAGGGCTCAAGTTTGTCCCCGAATCCGGTCAAAAAGAGCACATTCTGCGGAGTTTTTCCGTCACTCGGGCGCTTGATGGCGCCCTCTTTGGCCATTTCCTCCATTTGCATGGAGGTCACCACGTTGGGCATGGAACCATAGCCAAAGGGGGCCAGGAATTTCTCATCCTGCGCGGCCCAACCCGTAGCCACGACCGTTGCACCAACTGCCTCAATTTTTTCACCGGAGCCGGTTTGAATCGTGGCCTCAAAATCACCGGGTTGCCCGGCCAATTTTTCCAGCTTGCTCCCGGTATACACGGTGATGTTTGAATTGCCCTGGACCGCGCTGATTTTTTGCTCCACGCCCGTGTCATGGGCTTGGGCATATGGGGCGGCAAAGGGGATAGTCTTGTGCATCTTGGCGGCATAACCCCCGAGTTGCGCTTCCTTTTCCACCAGCACCACCTCATAACCGGCCTGGGCTGCGTTGACTGCCGCGGTAAGGCCGCTCCAGCCACCGCCGAGAACAAGGATCCGCTTTACGGAATCAAGGGTTTCCGGGCTCGGTTGTTGCATATTACGCAATTTGACCACGCCCATATTAATATAGTCGCGGGCCATTTCCTGGAGCAACTCCGGGGGTTCGCTCTGGGGATCCAGGGCTGACCCGTCGGGATTGCGGAAGGCGTAGACGCAAATCTCGCGCAAATTGACCCGATCCACGACCACGTCTTTGCCAAAGTCATACATGTCCCAGTCCATCCGCGGTGAGGTCCCGCAGATGCACACCCCGTCGATGGTCCCGGCGTCTATATCCGCCTGGATCATCTTCCGGCCTTCGTCTCCGGCCAAATGGGGGTGGGATTTCATGACGGGACAAAACTCGCCCCACTTGTTCTGCAATTTTTGCACGAGGGCATCAAAATTGATCATGCCATTGACGCTCGCCTCGTCAAAGTAAATACCGATCTTCTCGGCCATGTGACTACCTCCCTCTCACCGTTTGGATCGCTTGCATCGCGGCGCCGGTGGCCGACTGAGCGGATTTCATCACATCCAGCGGCTGCTTGGCGCATCCGGCAGCGAAAATCCCCTGCTCATCTCCGGTGACAAAGCCTTCTTCATCCAGCTGCAGAGCGAACGGGAGCTTCTCTCCGGCCAGGCTCGGCTGCATCCCGGTTGCCAGCACCACCATATCGTACTTTTCCTGTCCCTTGGATCCGGAGACGGCGTCTTCCACAGTCACCCAGACATCCTCACCCGAGACATCGAGTTCCACATCAGCCACCTTGCCCTTGACCGCGTGGACCTTGGGATCATCCAAAATCTTTTTGGAGAAATTCTCATAGCGCCCCGGAGTACGCAGGTCGATATAATAAATGGTGACCTCGCAATCCGGATATTGCTCCCGCAGGTATTGGGCCTGCTTCAAGGAGGCCATACAGCAGATATATGAGCAATAGCTCAGGTGGTTCTCATCGCGGGACCCGGCGCACTGCACAAAGGCGACTTTTTTCGGCGCCGCATTGTCCGAGGGACGCAGGATCTGCCCCTCAGTGGGGCCGCTCGGGGCGGCGAGGCGTTCCATCTGCATATTGGAGATACAATTGTCCAGCTTGCCAGCGCCCAGGGTCTCCAAATTGGTGACATCGTATGGCTTCCACCCAGTAGCGACCACGATGCTGCCGACATTGAGGGTCACATTCTTTTCCTGGGCCGCTAAATCAATGGCCTCATGCTCTTTGAGCAGGGCCCGGTCCTCCTCGGACAGCGCGGCCGGCTCCAGCACGTAACGGTGCGGGAACGCAAAGGGCACGTCCATGTACAAGGCCTTGCGCGAGGCCAAGCCAAATTCAAAATCGTCTTTGACCGATTGTTTCAGCTTGGCAGCCAAACCGCTCAAATCAACGCTGTTTGGCGCGGTATGCCGCGGCTTGACTTTCACCGTGGCCTCGTAATTTCCGGCCTGCCCGGACACCGCCGTGACCTCGGATAACGTCAAGCAGGTGATGTTCTTGTTGTTCTTGATGCGCTGGAATTGAATCTCCAGGCCACACGAGGGCGGGCACAGCTTGGGGAAATATTTGTTCAGCTGCATCACCCGTCCGCCCAAAAACGGGCCTTTTTCCACGAGGTACACCTCATGGCCGACTTCCGCAGCCTCGAGAGCAGCCGTGATTCCGGCAAAGCCGCCCCCGATAACGAGTATGGCTTTCGACATTTGCTACCTCCCTAGGTAATCCTTTTTCCGGACTAAATGAGCTTAAAATGGTCTAAGCCCAAACTCCAAGCGCCCAGCTTGTCCAAGTTCAGGCCTAGACCATTTTAAGGCGGTGTCCGTCACCATTTGCCAGCCAGCTATTCCAGTCACAATATACGATATCGCTCAGACCTTTTTGCGGGCGCCGCCTTAAATGCTGTGCCCGAAACACAGCATTGCGCCAGCCCAAGCTGGCTGGGCGCTCTGTGATTGCTTTGGACTGCGCTGGCGCAACGGAGTCATGTGCCCGTCTGATAGTGACCAGCAGCGGATAAAAAAAGGGCTGCGGGCCCGGAGGCCCGCAGCCACTAGCCACGTATCCTACGGGGACATAGGATCGGGAATGACCTGAATGTAGGGGCGTTTGAACAAGGTTGTCTCGCCCTTTTCCGGATCGTACTTGGAGTTGACAAAGCAACGCCATTTGCTGTCATCAATGCCCATGTAATCGGCACGATAGTAGAATCCGGGGTAACGGCTTTCCTTGCGGAATTCGATGTGCTGCATATGCAGGCGCACCGTCCACAGGCGGTGGAAGTTCTCCCAGCAGCGCAGCAGTTCGTGCAGGTCACGAGCAGCCAAAAGCTTGGAGTCTTCTTCCATCATATCCATCAATTCAAAACCAGTCTTCAGCAGGGCTTCCGACGTGGTGTAGTAGGTGGAACAGCCGCCGCCGTACTCGTCCGTGCACTTGGTCAAGCGGAACATGAAGTTGCGCGGCGAGATATAGTTGGGGTTGACCACCGGATCCGTGGAAGCGGCTTTGTTGTCCTGGTAGGTGTAGTACGGCTGATAGATTTCTTTTTTCAACTCTTCAGCGGACTGCTTCAGGGTCGGTTTGAAATCCTTGTGGTCAACGCACCAGCGGACCATCTGCTTGCCAACGATCCGGCCTTCAGCGTGGGAACCGGAAGAGAATTTGTGTCCGGAAGCCCCGACACCGTCAGCGCAGGTCCACAGACCGTTCACAGTGGTCATACGGTTGTAGATCTTGCCGTTGTCAGCCTTGATTTTGTATTCGTCAGGAACCCAGTCTTCGTCCGGGCCGGAAACCCAGATGCCGCAGCAACCGGAGTGGGAGCCGAGGAGATACGGCTCAGTGGGCATGATTTCAGAGCCTGTTTCTTCAGGCTTGATATTCATGGCCGCCCACAGGTTGGCCTGGCCAACGCACATGTCGAGGAAGTCTTCCCAGGCTTCGCTCTCCAGATGCTTCTGCTCTTGCTTGTTGAGTTCCTTAAAGGTGGTCTGCAGAGCCGTGGCCGTATCCATATAGATGGGGCCGCGGCCTTCACGGATTTCCCGCAGCATCATATGGTTACGCAGGCAGGTGGGAATAACCGCACCGATGGCGTAACCGCGATCCTGATAGGGCTTGAGCATGGCCGCGTTGGTCTGGCAATAGTCTTCGCCCTTGGAGTTGGTGGCTTTGGCCTTAAAGAGCAAGAACCAGGCACCGACCGGGCCATACCCGTCTTTAAAGCGGGCGGGTACGAAGCGGTTTTCCATCATGGTCATTTCGCCGCCGACCTGGGCCACCATGGTGTAGGTGGAACCAGCGTTCCAAACCGGATACCAGGCACGACCCATGCCTTCACCAGTGGAGCGGGGGCGGTACACGTTCACGGCGCCGCCGCAGGCCACGTTGATGGCGTTGGCTTTGAAGATGAACACTTTGTTTTCGCGCACGGAAAAACCAACGGCCCCGGCGATCCGGTTCGGCTCTTTGGCGTCCAAGAGCAGCTTCACGATGAAGATGCGCTCCATGTAGCGGTCTTCGCCCAAAGCGTTCTTGGCGGCTTCAGCAACGATGTTCTTGTAGGATTCACCGTTGATCATCATCTGCCAGCGACCGGAACGGACCGGAGTGGCTCCAGTGCGCAGGGACAAGCCCTCGGATTTGGCTTTGGCGCCGTCGATGTTCTTGCCGTCTTTCTTGACCCAGCACGGCAGGCCCCATTCCTCGAAGAGGTGCACGGAGTCGTCAACGTGGCGGCCAAGGTCATAGATAAGGTCTTCGCGGACAATGCCCATAAGGTCGGTGCGGACCATGCGCACGTAGTCATCGGCATCATTGTCGCCAAGGTAGGTATTGATAGCGGACAGGCCCTGCGCAACAGCACCGGAACGCTCCAGCGCGGCTTTGTCCAGCAACAGGATATTCAGGTCTGGGGCGAATTTGTCGGCCCAGCGCACAGCCTCAAAGGCCGTCCCGCAGGACCCCATTCCGCCGCCAACAATCAACGCATCGACTTCCATCTCTACCACTTCAGGCTCTGCCAGGGGCAGGCCTTTGGGCTCGTCTTTCACAGGAATCTGAGGCATTCTAGCTCCTCCTTGATTTTCAGGGCATCCAGTTTCAAAGGCAAGAAACTACCGGTTGGCTCCGGCGCATTCCGTGTCCAGCCAGCACTGGGTCAATTCTTCGTCCTGACAATCGAAACGGCTGTTCAGGAGTTCCTTCGGTTTGGACAATTCCGATTCAGTGAACAGGAGTTCACTTTCCAGATCGCCCGGCTCGGGTTTGCCCTCGAAAGGTTTGATGGAGCCTTCCGCCGTGGTACGGATGGGGAATTTGAAGCGCTTTACTTCGCCGTTGCGGAACTGAACAGTCCACATGATGTCCTCGGCGCTGCGCAGCGGGATGCTGGTGCCGCCCAAAGGAGCGAAATCAGCGTAGGGACGTGCGGTGATCGCGCCCTGGGGGCAGATCTTGATGCAGGAGTAGCATTCCCAGCAAGCCTCAGGCTCCTGGTTGAAAGCCAGCATTTCTTTTTCGTCCAAGATCATCAGATCGTTCGGACAGATGTACATGCAGGCCGTCTTTTCGCCACCCTTGCAGCCATCGCACTTTTCCGGATTGACATAGGTTGGCATGGTGTCCCACCTCCTCTAAAGTGTTAAACTGAACCTTGCCACACTCCCGTTATGGGAATGTATTGTAAGGCAGCTCGATTTGGCGCCTTTACAAAGCAACCGTGTGTTGCGAAATACCAACCCCTGACCAGAGTGTCAAGGAGAAAGTGAAATTTAGCGCAAGCAAAAACATCTATTTTTTCAGCTACTTAAGCGCTATTTTTTGCGTTTTGTCTTAAATTTCACATTTCGGCACACGGAAATTCCACAGTGAACAGCTCCCGGCCACTCTTCGGAAGAGCGCCGGGAGCTTGTGCGACTTATTTCATTTCATCGCCGGAAGCGGCTTTTTGCATTTTGATTTCGACCTTTTCGGTCAACCCTTCGTAGTACTCCCGCAGGATGTTCAATACTTCCTCACGGCCGAAGTGATCCGGTACCGGCTCACCTTCGGAAAGGGCTTTGCGCAATTTGGTGCCGGAAAGGATGACCCGGTCGTCTTTGCCGTGCGGGCAGGTCTTCATGGAGGCCATGCCGTCGCACTTAAAGCAGTAAAAGGTCCAGTCGATCTTCATCGGCTCGCAAAGCAGGGCTTTACCGGGCTCGACGTTGCACCGCTCTTCTTCCGTGGCATACGGGATGCGGTCAAAGATTTCCTGGGCCTCGAACAGGGTATAAAAGTCGCCAACACCGGCGTGGTCCCGGCCGATAATCATATGACTACAGCCGTAGTTCTGGCGGAAGGTAGCGTGCAGCAGGGCTTCACGCGGGCCGGCGTAGCGCATATCCAAGGGATAGCCGCCTTGTTGGATGTTTTCCTTGACGAAGTAGCCATCGATCAAGGTCTCGATGCAGCGCAAACGCACATCAGCCGGAATGTCGCCGGGCTTGAGATTCCCGATCAGGGAGTGGATGAGCACCCCGTCACAGACATCAATGGCGATTTTGGCCAAATGCTCGTGGGAGCGGTGCATGGGGTTGCGCAATTGCAGGGCAGCCACCTTGGACCAGCCGCGCTCTTCAAAGACCTTCCGGGTTTCCGCCGGGCGCATGTACACGCCGCGGTACTTCGGATTCGTCGGATAGTCGCCTTCGGAAAGAACCTTCACCGGGCCGGCCAGGCAGAACTCTTTGCGCTGCATGACCTTTTGTACACCAACGTGATCTTCCAGGGCGTTTTTCAGGAAGTCTCCCTCGGAGTCTTCACCGTTGCCCTTATAGACCATGTCGGCTTCCCATTTCTTATCATCTTCGCTCATGGCGAATTTTTCTTCCACCTTCATGGTGGCGTAGATTTCGCCGTCACACTCCAGGGTGATCTCATCGCCTTCCTTGATGGATGCGGCTTCGTCTTTGCTCACGGAGAGCATCACCGGCACCGGCCAGAATGTGCCATCGGCCAACGTAAACTTTTCACACACGGACTTCCAATCCGCCCGATTCATGAACCCGGTCAACGGACTGAATCCGCCAATACCCATCATGATCAGGTCACCCTTCTCCTGCGGGTGGATTTCAATCTTTGTCAGCCCTTGCGCTTTCTTGAGTTCTTCTTCACGTGCAGCGCCCTCAAGCAGGCATTCAGTGAGGCCTTTGCCTCCATGCGGTGGTACCAATTTGGACATGTTGCGATTACCTCCATTCAAAGTTTCGACGATACAACCCTTGTTTTCCCCAAAAGAGCTGTCTCCGATGTACTTAGATTGTGCTCATCTTTCAAGAGCTTCACCCAGGATTTTGTGATTTTTTTATCAATCTCCGGTGCACCCCTGGTTTGTAAGCAGGCAACCGCCTGCATTTCCAGGGAATTTATGCCAAAGGCACCGCTGCTTCCCATCCCGTGGTTTCCATACATCGTTCACAGCTTCGCCTGATACCCTCTTGTGCGATATAGCACAAGCCCTTTTCTGCCCTTTTTTCTCCTTGAGACTGGAATCGGACAGGTTTTCTCTGCCCACACCCATGCCCAGTGGGTCCATCGAACAAATCGACTGATATTTTAACCCGTTAAACAACTGCCTGTCACATGGACTGTTCCCGAACTTGTTTGCTCAGGCCCCCACAACCCTCATTTGCGCCAAAATTCCGGGATGAGCAAAATGATCACGGTATAAATCTCCAGGCGCCCCAAGAGCATGCAAAACGTTAAAATGGCCTTCCCGGGCAGCGGTAAATGGGCGTAATTATCCGTCGGCCCCACCGTGCCGATACCGGGACCGATATTCCCGATACAGGCCACGACAGCTGCGAACGAGGTCACCACATCCACGCCCATGGCCGCCAGGGCAAAGGCCGAGAGCAGAAAAAGGATCAAAAAAAGGACAAAATACCCCCAAACACCGCCCAAGACTCCTTCCGAGACCGATCGCCCGCCCAATTTGACTGGCAACACGGCCCGCGGGTGTACCAGGCGCACCAATTCCCGATAGGACTGTTTGACCATAAGAATAATGCGCATACTCTTGATACCGCCGCCGGTGGATCCAGCACAGCCCCCAACGAACATGCAAAACACAAGCAGGACCTGCGGCAGCGGGGCCCATAATTCGTAGTCGGCGGTAGCGTAGCCGGTGGTGGTGAGAATGGAGATGACTTGAAAGGAGGCGTAGCGCAATGACTCGCCCAGGGTCGGGTAGACCCCGCCGTAACCCACGAGCGTGATTATGGCGATAAAAAGGCCGACAAGTGCGGCAAAAAACCGGAATTCCGGATCCCGCCACAAAGCCAGGGGTTGGCCCCGCAATAATTGGAGATGCAAGGCGAAATTCGTGCCCGCAATGAACATAAACACGATGATCACGGTATCGATATACACGGAATCAAAGGCCGCGATGGAGGCGTTTTTGGTAGAAAAGCCACCTGTAGCCATGGTACCGAAGGTGTGGCACAGGGAATTAAAGACATCCATGCCCCCGCCGAGCAAGAGGATGAACTCCAGAAACGAAAACAGGGCGTAGACCTGCCACAGCAATTTGGCCGTATCCTTGATCCGGGGGCGGAGCTTATCCGGAGTGGGTCCGGGCACTTCCGCTTTGTACAGCTGCATGCCGCCGACCCCCAAAAAGGGCAAAATGGCCAGGGAAAGCACGATGATCCCCATTCCCCCCAGCCAATGGGTCAGGCTGCGCCACATCAAAATACCCTTTGGCAGGCCCTCAATCTCGGTCAACACCGAGGCCCCGGTGGTCGTGAAGCCGGACATGGATTCAAAAACACAATCCACAAAGGAAGGGAAAATGTCGGCGAAAAAATAGGGCATCCCCCCGAAAATCCCCGCAGCCGTCCAGCCCAGGGCCACCACCGCCATACCTTCGCGGTGGGTCATGACCTTGACCTGATATTTCCGCAGCGCCAGATACAACCCCAACCCCACCGAACAGGTCAGGGCAATGGACTCCAAAAGGGGCAGCACCGACCCGTCTTTATAATAGAGCCCAAATCCCAAGGGGATGATCATGGACAAGCCGGTGAAGAAGACCACCAGCCCGACCACCTGCAGTGTGTATCCCCAGCGCATGGCTACAAATACTCCAGCTTCACGGTTAGCGCCTTTTCCACCCGGGAGATATTGCGGCGGGTCGAGAGCACGATCACGCGGTCATTGGGCTCAATAACCGAATCACCGGTGGGAATGATGACCTCCTCGCCGCGGATCAGGCAGAGGACGATAGCCCCTTGGGGAAAGGGCAAATCCTTAATCGGCTTGCCCACAAGCTCCGATTTGGCCTGGGCGATGGCCTCCAGGGCCTCGGCCTCCTCCTTAATGGAAATCGCAGAGATCACCCGGCCCTCACGCACGTGCTTCAAAATAGCGTTGACTGCGGAAAGGCGGGGGCTGACCGTATTCTCCAGCCCCACGGTGCGCACCAAGGGCAGGTAGGCGAATTTATTGATCCGGGTAATGGTCATCTTCGAGCCCAGATTCTTGGCCAAGAGCGAACAGAGCACATTGTACTCCTCATCCCCGGTGACCGTGACCACCACATCCATGCTCCGGACATTTTCCTCCAAAAGCAGTTCCTGGTCCGTGCCGTCGCCTTGCAGCACCACGGTGCGGTTCAAATTTTCGGCGAGAAATTCGCACCGATTGCGGTCGAGTTCGATGATTTTGACATGCACATTGCGCTTTTCTAGGCCTTTAGCCAATTTGTAGCCGATGTTGCCGCCGCCGATGATCAGCACATTGCGCAAGGTTTCACTATGGATACCAAAGCCGTGGAGGACCTTATTCAGATATTGGTCTTCACAGACAAAATAGATGAGATCCCCGTCTTTGAGGGCGTTGTCCCCCTGGGGAATAATCAAACGGTCATCGCGGATAATAGCGGCGACGATCAAGCGTTCGTGCCCCACCTTTTCCCGGAGGTCGAAAAGTTTAGTGCCGGCCACGGGGCTGTCCTCGCGGACCCAGAGCCCTACCAATTTAATGCGGCCTTCGGAAAAATCGCTGATCTCCACCGCCCCCGGCGCCCCCATCAGCCGCTCAATGGTCCGGATGACCTCTTCTTCGGGGTTGATGACCATATCGATATCCAAAATATCCTTGGCCAACACCTCTTGGTAGTCGGTGTATTCCGGATTGCGGATCCGGGCCAGTTTGCGCAGCCCCGGGGAGAGGATATTGGCGAAGGTGCAGGCGATGAGATTGATCTCGTCACTGTCGGTGACCGCCAGTAAAATCTCCGCATCCCGGACTCCCGCCCGTTCCAATATCTTCGGGCTCGAACCCGAACCATGGACCGTCTGCACGTCCAACTGCTCGGAAACGCGACTGAGCACCTTCTCATTACTATCGATGACCACGACATCCTTATCTTCCGAAGCCAAACGGCTGGCGATATGGTAGCCGACTTCACCGGCACCGATGATGATAATACGCATACGAGCCTCAATATCTTTTTACAGCTAACGACCGTCTCTTTTCTGCCGGCCCATTTCTCCGGCACAGGCCCTGACGCTTGGCGCAATGCCTTACAAAAAGCGCTGGTTTGTGTTTCCCCCTGCACAATCCACACCCCAAAAACACCCATTTCCTGGTATGCTTCCCCACCTGCTTTGGCAAGAACAAAAAAGCCGCTTGCCTCCAACCGCCGTGGCCTCAGGCAGAGACTCCCTTAGGAGATTGCCTTTTGTAGGGGAGTGTGGCGCACGCCCGTCTTCGGTCTCCTACACCAATCCGCCCCATTTTGCCCCCAAAATGTGGGTTCTAAAGGCTCCTAGAAGGCCAATTTGAGAGGTTTATTTCATGATTACAATATGTTGGGCGGGTCCGACCCCGCAAAACCCTCTGGCACGACGCATACGCATCCAGTGCAGTGCATGTTAGGATTTTCTTTCTTCGGGATCGAAATCGCTATCGGGTTCGGAATCGACGCTGGAGGCCG
>JBNJGM010000048.1:0-4386 GCA_051747685.1 Thermodesulfobacteriota bacterium
AGCGCATCCAGGATCAAACACAATTCCATAAGATTGTGGTTGACGGGCGGACAGGTGGGTTGAACGACAAAGACATCGTCGCCACGGACGTTGGCACCGACTTCAACACGGATTTCCCCGTCACTGAAACTTCCGACGATGGCTGGGGTGAGGTTGCACCCAAGATGTTCGCAGATGGCTTCGGCCAGCTTAGGGTTGGCGGAACCGGTCAAAATTTTGAGTTCACCGTGGCCTGGCATGGTAACGCCCCATTAAAAATAAAATTGGCTGGGGTGGGAGGATTTGAACCCCCGAATGACGAGACCAAAACCCGTTGCCTTACCACTTGGCGACACCCCAGCACGATCAGATGACAAAGAAAGAAACCCCGCGGGCTTCCAATATCGAGCAGGCAGATTGTAGTGAACTCGGCTCCCGTGTCAAGGCTACGAGGGAAGCTCCAGAACCGCTCATCACGCATGCAGACACTCCAGCGACGAGAAGCGCCTGTTTCAACTCCCGTAGTTCAGGGTACTGCGGGAAAACAACCTGCTCGAAACTATTGAAAAGAACGAATGCGCCGCTAGAGCAGCATTCTTTATACGCCAGTTGGGCCCATGTCAAGCTTTCTTCGGCAAGATTTTGCTCAAACTGGTGTTGGGCGTCCCATCGTTGATAAGCCCAGCCTGTATTCACGCTTAGCTCTGGACAAACCAGAAGCAATCGCCACTGGCCGAGGGAAAGAGGCACCGGTTCCAAAAGCTCCCCGAGCCCCCGCACCCAACAGGGTTTCGAGGTCAAAAAAAAGGGCACATCAGCGCCCACTTCCATAGCAATCTGCTCCACACGCCGAGGATCCATATCCGGAGCCGTATGGGCATGAAGATACTGCAAGACGCAGGCGGCATCTGCACTGCCCCCGCCAAGCCCGGCCCCGTAGGGCACACGTTTTTCTAAATGGATCTGCAGGTCAGGGGCCACACCGCTTTCCCGGACAAAAGCCGTATAGGCGGTGTGGATACTGTTGTGCTCTGTGTTCAAACAGGGGTCAGAACAGCTCAAACTCAGCCCGCTTGCAGCAGAACCGGGCGAAAAATACAAACGATCCGTGGGTCGGGATAACGGATAAAACAAACTCTCAAGTTCGTGGTACCCGTCCGACCGGCGTGCGATTATCTGTAAAAATAAATTTATTTTACACCCCGGTTCCCGGAGTTCATATGCGGTTCTGGCCATATCCTGCTCGCCCTCCCCACCGGATACTGCCCTTGTACCCGGTGCGTGCTGCCTCAACAAAAAACACACGCGAAGGGCTGAAACAACAACCCCCCGCGTGTGGCTCTTTCGTATTTAGTTGGCCTCGTCCTCGTCTGGCAACGCGATACTCACAAAGAGATTTTGTCCTTTGCGTTGCACTTGGAACATAACTGCTCCTTTTTCCGCGGCATCTTCCTTGAGCAAGGCGGAGAGTTCCCCCACGGTTTCCACGCCTTCGCCGTTCGCCGAAAGTATCACATCACCGGGGCGTAAACCGGCCTCAGCCGCTAAGGATCCCTGTTTGACATCCTGGATGAGCAAGCCTTGGGCCGATTCCATCTCCAACTGACGGGCCTCCTGTTCGCGCAACGGGCGGACAACAATGCCGAGTTGGGCACTTGTATCCTCTCCCTCTTTCTCTTGGAGTCGATCCTGGCGCTGTTCGGTGTCCCGTTCCCCCAGAACCACGTCAAGCTTTTTAACTTCCCCCTGACGCCAGACAGACATTGTGATCTTGGCTCCAGGTTTCATGCGACCGATACGCCGGGTCAGGGTGTCGGCATCCTCAACCTTCTCGCCGTTGAGGGAAACAACCACATCCCCCGCTTGCAACCCGGCTTTGGCGGCGGGATCGCCCTCACGCACACCAGCGATCAGCGCCCCTTGGGCCTCATCCAGCCCCAAAGCCTTGGCCGTATTTTTGTCCACATCCTGGATGGTCACACCCAACCAACCGCGCTTGACCTTCTGGTGTTTTTTGAGCTGGGCAATCACTTGCTCGGCCATAGCCGCGGGAATGGCAAATCCAATGCCCTGGCCGCTGGCCACGATGGCAGTATTGATCCCGATCACTTCCCCCTTGGTGTTCAAAAGGGGCCCCCCGCTATTGCCAGGGTTGATTGAAGCATCGGTTTGTAAAAAATCGTCATAAGGACCAGCCCCGATAACGCGTCCTTGGGCGCTGATAATGCCTGCGGTGACACTATGCCCAAGGCCAAAGGGGTTACCGATGGCCAGGACCCAATCTCCAATCTCCATTTGTTCAGAGGATCCAAACTCAAGCGTCGGCAAATCTCGGTCAACGTCGATTTTCAACAAGGCAAGATCCGTGGCCGGATCACGGCCCACAACCTCAGCTTGGTACGATTGTTCGCCGTCCTGTAGGTTAACGGTAATCTCTTCCGCTTTTTCCACGACATGGTTATTCGTCACTAAGTAGCCATCTTTGGAAAGAATAAACCCCGAGCCCAGGGAGCGTTGTTGGCGCTCTGGCATTTGATTGGGCCCGAAAAAACGCTCAAATTGGTCGAAAAAATCTTCAAACGGCCCCCCACGCCCTTGGAAGCGTTCAAACAGCTCTTGGGCCCCCTGCGACTGCTTAACATTTTTTACAGTACTAATATTGACGACGGCCTTGCCAGTCTTTTTGGCCAGATCGGTAAAATCGGGCACTTTTGCCAGAGCTATCGCTCCAGACACAAACAGCATAGTTGCTGTCATTACGGTGATTGACACAAACTTTCGCATGAAGCCTCCTTCATTTGGGCCTCTGGGGCCACTTGATTCAAACTACGAACAGTCTAACCGCTCGCCAGGTTAAGTAACGAGCCTGAATCCAGAAACCCGGTTCCGGGGTTTTAGACACGGCCTGGAACCACTCCTGCGCCAGTTAATAACCCAACCCCTCTTTTAGCGCACCACCGAGCTATCAAGCACCGCTTGGCCAATGTACCACGCGCCCTTTTCGGGCCCGGGGCAAAATTTCGGAACCAGGACTGGAACACCTTTGATTCAAGGATCCAAGTAACGAGATTTAATCATCCACTTGCATATTGACAAGGGCCGGACCCGACGGTCGCAAAAATCCGCTGAGCCCTATGCGAGCGGCGCTGACCGGGCTTAGACACCGCCGTGCGAACCTTTTGACCTTTGCCTTCTTTGCCAGTATAAGTACACCGTTTTTTCCTTGAGGAGTCCGCCTTTCCCGAATATCATTACACCCCGGGAAGAGCGGGCCGTTGTCTACCGTCAATACAACCTAAGGACTCTACCAGTATGCTACCCCACCAGCCACACGACCATACCAGCGGACACGTTGAACAAGGGAGCAAAGACGATCTGCATCCCTTACTCCGCAAGATCACCGAGAATCTAAAACTCATTGGTGTCGTCCTCGGCGCCATTGTCCTTGTGGCGGCGGGCTATTCCGGGTTTACGCTTTTTAAGCAACGCCAAATCGCTGCTGCCCAAAACGAATTGGGGCAAATCCTAACGCAGCAGAATCCGGAACAGGCCGCTCAAGCCTTGGCGGATTTCCTCCCGCAGGCGCCCTCCTCCATGCGCCAAGGCGTGCGCCTTGAAATGGCGCGACTGAGCATGGAGGCTGAAGATTACGACCAAGCCCAAAACGCCTGGCAAGGGCTTCTGGACAGTACCCCCTCCGAAGACCCCTTGCATACTGTAGCCACTTTCGGACTGGCGAAAACCCAACGGCTTCAGGACCAGCCCGAAAACGCCCTCCAGACCCTGGAAGACATCCGTGGGGACATCGCGGAGCCGTACCGCCAGTTTTTGCTTACCGAGCTAGCGGCCACCGCCGAGGCGGCCCAAGAGTGGCAAACCGCGATCTCAACCTACAAAACCCTACGCGACTCACAAGATACCAGACAAAAAGATTTTCTGGAATACAAAATCAATCAACTCCAAAAGCACAACACCGACGCAGCGTCATAGTCCACGCCTTTTGTGACCGGCGCTTGATTTGCGACACGGCGACAAACGTCGGCATCAGATATCACGACCCGAAGCCGGACCGCTGCCCCCTAACCCTTAACCCATACGGATAGAACCATGCCACATCCTTTGCTTGCCGATACCCCGGGAGCAACCCACCTGCTGCTGGGCAACGAGGCCATCGCCCGCGGCGCCCTTGAGGCCGGGGTCGGTTGTGTGACCTGTTACCCTGGAACCCCTTCCTCAGAAGTTCCGGATACATTATTCCGGGTTTCACCGGAGGGCAATTTCCATTTTGAATACTCAGTCAACGAAAAAGTAGCGTTGGAAGTTGGCGGAGGTGCCGCCCTTGGCGGGGTTCCCACTTTGGTGACCATGAAACACGTCGGGGTAAATGTGGCCGCCGACCCCTTGATG
>JBNJGM010000048.1:4486-14274 GCA_051747685.1 Thermodesulfobacteriota bacterium
TGGACCACCGTGACCGGGACGGGCCCCATCGGTATTATCACCAGCAGCATTTGCCGCGCGTATGTCCAGGACGCCCTGTACGACATGCCCCAAGCCGATCAATTCAGTGTCCTGGAACTCAAAATAACCTACCCGCTGCCTGAACAACTCCTCCTTGAATTTGTGCAGGGCCGGGAAAAGGTGGTCGTTGTCGAAGAACTCGAACCCTTTTTAGAAACCGCAGTTCGAGAATTGGCCCAGCGGCATGGACTTTCCCTCGAAGTCACTGGTAAAGGGGAAACCCTTCCCCGTTGTGGTGAATTCTCCACCAGAATTGTGGCCAACGCCCTCGCCCAGACAATCCAGGGCCAGCCCCCATCTGAGCCAGCCTGCCCCACCCAAAGCAACCTTCCCAATCGTCCGCCCAATCTCTGCGCCGGCTGTTCCCATAGGGCAACATATCATGCCGTACGCCAAGTTTTTGGCGACGAGGCCATATATTCTTCAGACATCGGGTGCTATACGTTGGGCATTCTGCCGCCGCTTCGAACAGCAGATTTCTTGTTCTGTATGGGCTCTTCGATTTCCGGTGCCTCGGGAATGGCTACAGCCACTGGCAAAGATGTTGTCGCTTTTATCGGCGATTCAACGTTTTTCCATTCCGGAATAACCGGCTTGGTCAACGCGGTCTACAACGACCACAATATCTTGGTCGTCGTACTGGACAACCGCACCACAGCCATGACCGGCCACCAGCCCCACCCCGGAGTGGATCAGACCGCCTTAGGGCCCAACGCGCACAAGGTGGACATCGAACAAATCGTACGCGGCTGCGGGGTAAGCCAAGTGCGAAAAACAAAGGCCCTAAACCACAAAGCAACCCGCGAAGCCCTGCAGGATTTCAAAACCCAACGCGGGGTCCGGGTTCTTATCGCAGAAGATCCCTGCGCCCTGTTCGCCAAACGCGTCTTGGGCAAAAAGACACCCCAAGTTGCCTATGTAGAAGAAAACGGGCCGGATGTCCGCCACTGCGCCGAACAATTGGCCTGCCCAGCTTTCACGATTACCGGAGACACCGTGGATATCAACGCGGACCACTGTACAGGGTGCATGCTCTGCGTGCAGGTTTGTCAGGGAATAAAAGCGCGCAAAAGGAGCGACAATGGATAAATTACGTATCTTTCTCGCCGGTGTGGGGGGACAGGGCACATTGACGGCAACTACGCTTTTGGCCCGAACCGCTTTGGACGAAGGCGCTGCGGTGACCTCAGGAGAAATCCACGGTATGGCCCAGCGCGGCGGAGTCGTGGAATCAACGGTTTTGATCGGGGGATATAGCAGCCCACGTATCGACCACGGCGAAGCCGATATCCTGCTCGGTTTCGAACCCTTGGAGACATTGCGGGCACTGCCCTACCTGCACACGGCTGGTAAGGTCTTTTCCAATCAAAACACATCGCTGCCTCCCGGAGTGGCCATGGGCAAGGAACACTATCCCGATGCAGCCGAAATGGAAACCACCATCCGCGACTGTGCAGCAGAAGCTCTCTTTTTACCCTGTCTGACGCTAGCCCGACAGGCTGGGAGCGTTTTAACGGCCAACATTGTCCTTTTGGGCGCCTTGTTCGGATCTGGAATTCTGCCGTTTGGGTTTGCCGCCTTTGAAAAAAGCATTCGCAGCCATCTCAAGCCCGCTATTGTGGACGTGAATCTCACCGCCGCTGAACTTGGGCGCCAGGCAGGAGCCGCCTGATCATGACCGAGTGCATGCCGTTTCTCAACACGCTCAAACACGTATTGCGCGAACTCGACCCACAAAGCCCCTTGCAAACCGGGCTGAAGCGGCTGCTTGATATCATTGCGGCTAACCACGGCTACGAACGTTTGTCCTTGGCCATTTTCGACCCCCAAACAGCAACCTTACAATTCCAGTTGACCTATGGGGACGATGCCGCAGCCAATGTGCGGTACGCCCCGGGCCAGGGCATTTCCGGGCAGGTTCTCGCCTCCGGCACGCCTTCGATAATTCCGCGCATGGCTGACAATTCGGAATTCTTGAACCGGGCTTTCGACCGCCCCCCAGGGGAATTGGCCGCCAGCGCTTTTATTTGCGTCCCCATACTCTTGCCCAGCCCCTCGCAAGAACACGAAAGTGAAGAGCAGGAGAGCATTGGGGTCTTGAGCGCTGACATGCCCACCGCAGCCAAAGAAAAACTGGAAGAACACTGTCGGTTCTTAGAGGCCCTGGCGGGCATTATTGCCCGCCAGGCCGCCCATATCCAAGACGACCTCGCCCGCCGGGAACAATGGCAGCGCTTTGGGTTATTGCATCAAAATGGCGAACTCCTTCAGGTAGATACTGAAGAAATCATCGCTTTTTCCAAAACCATGGCCTTGGTTTTACAACACATTTATCAAGTCGCCCCCAGCCGGGCCACCGTTCTTTTACGCGGCGAATCCGGGACCGGCAAAGAGCTTTTGGCTGAGGCCATCCATCGGGCCAGTCCCCGGCGGGACAAAGCCTGCGTCAAGCTCAATTGCGCCGCCCTGCCGGCGGATTTGTTGGAAAGCGAACTTTTTGGGCATGAAAAAGGGGCGTTCACCGGTGCGGTGAGCGCCAAAAAAGGCCGCTTTGAGCTGGCCCATGAGGGCACGCTTTTTCTGGATGAAATCGGGGAACTCAGTGCCGAGGCCCAGGCCAAACTCTTACGGGCTATTCAAGAAGGGGAAATCCAGCGTTTGGGCAGTGAACGGCCCATTAAAGTCGATGCCCGTCTCGTCTGCGCCACCCACCGGCCTTTGGAACAATTACTCGAAGAGGGCATCTTCCGCGAAGACCTCTACTACCGGATCAATGTCTTTCCCGTCTTTATTCCCCCATTGCGGGAGCGCCAAGACGATATTCTTCCGCTCGCGGAACATTTTTTGTCCCATTTTGCCCGCGAATATCAAAAATCTATCAAGCGGGTTTCCTCCCCGGCCATAGACCTGTTGGTCCAATACCATTGGCCGGGCAATGTACGCGAACTGCGCAATTGTGTGGAACGCGCGGTTTTATTGTGCAATGAAGACGTCATCCGCACCTATCATCTGCCGCCCTCACTCCAGACCGCCGAGAGCTCAGCCACGGATACCGACCTCTCCTTTGGCGAGGCTGTAGCCCGATTCGAACAGGAAATTCTGGTCGAAGCCTTGAAAAAAACCAAGGGCAATATGCTCCAAGCCGCCCGCAACCTCCGTGCAAGTTACCGGATCATCAATTACAAGGTCAAAAAATACGGCATCGACGTCAAACGCATCTCAGGAAAAAAATAGCCTCTGTACTACCTCCATAAAGTCCCCGACCCACCGCACTCCTCCCTCCTGAATCCATACCCGTGCAGGGTATGCGAGCGGACTTTACAAGCTGGCTACAAATGCCCTTCAGGCACGCAGTTACGCTTGAGCAAACAAACGCGTGCCTGAAGGGGTGTCTTCCACCCGATATCCCTCGTGTATAATATGCTGGCGCAAGGCGTCGGCTTGGGCAAAATCGCGGTCCGCACGTGCCTGTTCGCGTTGTTGCACCAACGTACGCATCTTTTCCGGCCACTCTTCTCGGCGCAAGGGCAGCTCCTGCCACGCCACAACACCTAAGACAGCGTCAATATCACGCACCAAACGCCAGCCTTGTTTTGCCTCGAGGGGGGCCAAGCGGTTGGCAGCGGATTTCTTTAAAATCATACGGCACATATGCCAGAGTTCCGGCCAAAAATGCTGCAAATCCAGATCGTTTTCCAATTGCTCCCAAAACGTTGTCTTGAGATCATACAATGCCTGCTCGAATCCCGGATCCGGGGCCCCGGTCTCCCCGCGAAGCATATGCAGGGCGCCCACGGCTTCCTGGAGGCGCTGCCAATTGCGAGACCACATGGTCACATTCTCCCGGGAATACTGCAAAGGCTTGCGGTACCCGCTGGATAAGAGCCACAGGCGCAACGCCTGAGGGCTGCCGAACACCTCACTGCTCGCCTCAATCCCTCCGGGCAACTCCTCGCCCTCCACGGCCTGGGTCAATACCCACACCTGCGGCAGGGCGCCACGCACGGCCCACAGGGCCCGAAGATTTTCCATATGCGGAAAATGGTGCGCCCGGCCAGCCAAAACCACATCCGCACCAGCGGTATCGTTCAAAATAGAACCCGCCATTTGCAAATACCAGCTCGGGCGCACATTCCCCCATTCGGTCTTCCAAAAATCCCCGCTTTTCAACTCGGCCAAAGAGGTACGCTTGAGCAGGGTAAAATCACGGGGATTGTCCTTCACATACCGCTCAAGGTCCACGGTTTTTCCCACGCTGATCTTCTCAAGATCAGTCCGGCGCAAGGCGCCGTAGGACGTATCCCGCCCGACATCGTAATACACAGAGCGCAATTTTTCGTATCCCAGGCCCTTGCGCAACAACTCCCGGCACAAGGCCAATTGCGTCTCCCGGGCTTGGCTCGCTGCATAACACTGCCAGTCGTGGGTCAGGCCCAGGCGGGTGAAAAGCTCCTGTGTATCAGCACACAGGGCCGTGCGCATCGCTGCTAAACCGCAGCCATATTTTTCAGCCTGTTGCGTAAGTTGCTCGTCCCAATCCGCTAGCCCGAGCAAGCCGCGAACACCGATACCCTTATGCTGCAGGTAGCGCACCAAAAGATCGGCCCAGACCAACCGGCGCCACATTTCTGGCTCGTGCAATTCGTCTGGGGCCGGCCCTGGGGTAAAAACCCCTAAAGGACTTTTGCGGGCATAGACATGCTGTAACGCCCCACTTTGCAGATCAAACAACCGCAAGCCCTGCTTTGCGGGCGTATCGAACACAGGGGTACTCAAATAGCGCTCCCCGCTATCGGGAAAAATGACCACCACCCGACCGGTTTGCATTTCTCCAGCCAAATCCAGGGCTCCAGCCAGGGCTGCTCCAGAACTCAATCCCGCAAAAACGCCCTCTTGCTCCGCCAAGGCCCGACAGACGTTAAAGGCGTGCTCGTCATCCACCCGTATGATTCTGTCCAGCGCCTCGCGCTGGAAAATCCCGGGGGGATACGACTCTTGCATATTTTTGAGCCCCTGGATCTTATGGCCGGCATACGGTTCCACCCCAATAACCTGGACGGCGGGGTTATATTCTTTCAACCGTTTTGCAAGGCCCATCGCCGTGCCGCTGGTGCCGAGGGCCACCACCACATGGCTGACTTCGCCGTTGGTTTGTTCCCAAATTTCCGGAGCCGTGCCCAAATAATGGGCGGCTACCGAAGCGGGGTTATTGAATTGGTCCATCAGCACGTAGCGTTCGGGCTCCTCCCGCGCCATGCGGTACGCCTCTTCAATGGCACCGTCGGTACCTAAATGACCCGCCGTCAATTGGATTTGGGCCCCATAGGCCCGCAAGATCCGTCGGCGTTCTTCTGAGGCGGATTCGGGCATGAGCAGGCGCAATGGATACCCTTTCACTGCACAAACCATGGCGAGGCCTATTCCCGTATTACCCGAGGTGGCTTCAATTATGGTTGACTCTCCCGTCAGCCGCCCCTCTCGTTCCGCGGCTTCCACCATAGCCAAAGCCACCCGATCTTTCACCGAGCCGCCAGGATTGTGTTTTTCCAACTTCCCTTCAATACGCACCCGGGGATAGGGATTGAGGCGTTGGATGGGAACAAGGGGGGTATCGCCAATCAAGGTCAACACACTGGAAGATATCTGCGCCACAACACTCATCCTTTAGGGGAAAACCCCTGAATTTATGAATAAATTCGGACTTGCCGCTTGTTACGGTAGAGGCACGGCCTGGAAACGGCTTGAGCCAATCCAGTAGTACCGCTCCCAAGGGCGGCGGAGCGTACGCCCCATTTAAACTTTGGGAAAAAAACAAAGGACCACAAGACAGCGACTTGCCGGAGCCCCCTAGCGTGAGCTACACACCATGTACCTTTCGGCAAGGAGTATCTCGCATGTCCCTTTTTCGGCATCCCGCCAAACTCTACGCCCGCTTGCACCGCATCTGGAATCACCCCCGGGCCCAAAACTGGGTTTCCACCGGGCTTATCGTCGCCTTTATCGGCGGCCTCATCGGCATTGAATGTAACCGGCAAGGGCTGCTTCCCCCGCAATTGGCGGCTTTGACCCCAGATAAGCATTTTTATGCCATTAATCTGGCCTTCACCCTGGTCTTGACCAAAGAGGTCATTGATTTGGTTTTCGCCTTACCCCGCTCTGTCTCGCAAGCTGTGGGCAAGCAATTCGAAATCCTGGCCCTTATTTTTCTCCGCAATTCGTTTAAAGAATTGTCCGCCTTTTCCGAACCCATAGACCTCGACCGGGATCTTCTGCCGGTGCTGCGCATTATGGCTGACGGCGTGGGGGCGTTGTGTATTTTCGTGGGCGTGGGTTGGTATTACCGCCTCCAACGGCGCCATCCAGCCACCTTATCCCCTGCCAATATGCACTATTTTATCGATATCAAAAAAACCGTCGCGCTGGTTCTTTTGGGTTCCTTTTTGGGCATTGCCATTCATGACGGGTGGCGCCTGCTCACCGGCTTACCGCCCTACGGCTTTTTCAAGACC
Organism: Thermodesulfobacteriota bacterium; assembly: GCA_051747685.1. Lineage (GTDB taxonomy): Bacteria > Desulfobacterota > Desulfovibrionia > Desulfovibrionales > Desulfohalobiaceae > Desulfohalobium. Next base: position 11,056 of record JBNJGM010000048.1, read on the forward strand.
TTTTATACAGTACTGATCTTTAGCGACATTCTGCTGGTACTGGTATCGCAAAAGTTTTTGCCCTCGTTTAAGGCCGTATTCCGTAATTCCGGCTACGCCGTCTCTACCCTCCTGCTCCGCTTAGCCCTTACCGCTCCCGCCTTTTATGACGTCGGCATTGGAGTACTTGCCGTCGCTTTTGCTGTGGGCTTAACCATCTCCTACAACCGCCTGGGGGCTGCATGGGACGCCCCAACCGCTCCGATTCCTTTGGACACCAAGAATTCCACCTAGCCACTCGAAAGAAGAGGTTTTTCGTACCCAAATTACGGAGCTAAACGCAAAATCAGGCCGCAACCCCGGTAAGATTGCGGCCTGAAACCCATGCGATGCAAGCACACGCATCCAATTATTCCATATAGGCATTGATATTGCGGTAATCGAAGCGGTCGGTGGTCAAAACATTCTCTATGAAGCGCAATAATCCGCGCCGCACCTCCGGGGGGTGATTGGGATACCACTCGGGATTGGCAATCACCAATCCTCGAAACACATAAAACGGCCCGATGACCTCGAGGATTTCTTCGTCTCCGCTGGCTTCAAGATATTCTTCCCAAAAACGCATATACAAACGTTCAAAGTCACCCTGCAACCGCGTTCCGTGGTACAAGCCGTAGAGCAGATAGTTACAGCTCATCGTTGACACGTCATCGGCTGGCTCGCCCCATTCGCCGCGACTGCGGTCCAAAACAGCAAAATCGCCGTCCGGGCGGACCAATACATTCCAGGGATGGAAATCGCCGTGGGTGGCGCTGAGGCGATGGGAATACTGTCTGAGTTTCCAACGCCATTCGATCAGTTTCTTTTCTAGGGCTTGAAAGCGTTCAGGGGGAAATTCAGAATACGGATAGGGATAGGTATCGATCAATCCCCAAATACACTCTGAATCACCTATTAATTGGCGGATACGGCGCAGATAGAGATCGTGCTCGTCTCGTTTTTGGCTATGCACCCGGGCCAGCCACTGGGCAAATGAAGCGGCCATTTCCTCGTCAGCCGGCTGGAATTCTCCGTGCCGGATGCGCTCCAGGTCATGAAAATAGTCTTGCCCTGGCACCTTTTCATTCACAATAAAAAATTCGCGTGGCTCCTGAACGGGGACAAGCTTGCCTTGCCCGTCGATATATCCCAGGCCCAGCGGTTTCGCGTGTTTCTCCAGGCGCCCTCCCGCATCGTATTGGAACATCAAGATAGCGGCGCGGTCCCAATAAAATTGATGGCCGTAGCGGTCCCCGCGCATCATCGACAGCACCGCTTGGTATTCTTGACCATTTTGGGTATAGGTCACCAATAGCGGCTTGCCATACCCAAAATCCTTCATTCCTTGTTCATCCAACGAGCCAATTGCCCCGATCCCTTGGAGTTGCACCTCCGAGCCGAGTGTCTCGCGGAGATAGTGTTCCAAATTTTCAGCACGCACATCAATCATACACGTCCTCCTGGCTCCGTGGGCCCGAGTTCAGAATTTTCCCTGGCCTGTAAAGATATGTTGGTACTTGCTGGGCACCACACTCTCCAACCTCCAGCTAGCGGATCGAAAGCAATGCTTTCCAACGGTGTTGCGGGGGGTACAGTTCGGATTCTCAATTCCCAAATCGGGCCTTGTATAAGAATTTCACGGATTCCTGGTGTTTTTTAAGAACTTGCCGCGGCGTCCTTGGTTGCATCGTGTATCCAGGCGATAAATTCCGGATCCCCGTCAATAATGGGCAAGGCCACAACACACGGGCATTCATAGCTGTGCGCCCCACGAACGGCAGTGGTGAGTTGCGGGACCAACTCAGCGCGGGTTTTGGCCACGAATACAGTTTCAGCTTCGTTTTGCACGGCACCATGCCAGGTAAAAAAGGACTCTGCCGTCCCAAGCACGTTCACGCAGGCCACCAGCCGTTGCTCTAAGAGCGTGGCCGCAATCCGTCCCGCCTCTTGCTTGTCTGCCGCGGTCATATACACTAAGGCCGCACTCATATCATTCCCCTGAATTTTCGACGCCCGCACCGCAACCCACCCCACCTTGCGCTAGGGCACGGACAAGGCCACAGACTTTCCGCCTAGGCTCTGCCCCTACGCGCAGGATCCCCATCTTCGCTCAGAAAATGGGCCGCTATGTTACAGCGAATCAGCAGCAGTTAAAAATTCGAGCACCGCCTTTTTCTCCTGGGCATTGAGTTTAGCCCCACGATTGCGCATACGTTCCACTGTCTGCTCCCATTGTGCCGGGGATTTCGACGCCAGTTCCCGGTCAATGCGGTCGCTGTTGTGGCACACTGTGCACCGCGAGCGGACCAATTGTTCGCCGTCCGCCGCGTCTGCCCAGCTATAGGCCGCCAGCACCGCCAAAGAGACAATAATCGTAATTCCGATAGCAAGTTTTTGCATAACATCAGCCCATGTCGTAAAAGGTGAAAATACAGGCATTGCGCCGGAGCGCCTTGATCCCTAGGCCGGTTCAGGGTAATAAAAATTTCCGAATTCACACACTTTTACCCGGAGTATACCTCCATGCAGCGTGTACAGCGTGCCGAAATTGTCCTAACCCGCCTGGCCCAAAAATACCCTCAGCCCTCTTCAGCCTTACAATGGCAATCCCCGTGGGAATTGCTTGTAGCCACCATCTTGTCCGCCCAATGTACAGACCAGCGGGTAAATATGGTTACCCCAGCCTTTTTCCAGCGCTGGCCCGACCCCGAAACCCTGGCGCAGGCCGACTTGGAAGCCATTGAAAATACCATCCGCAGCACTGGCTTTTTTCACAACAAAGCGAAAAACCTTCTTGCAACAGCACACAGGATTGTCAAGGAACACCAGGGACAGGTGCCGTCCACAATGGGCGAGCTCGTTGCCCTGCCGGGCGTCGCCCGAAAAACCGCCAATATCGTTCTCGCCAATGCCTTCGGGGTCAACGAAGGCATCGCCGTAGACACCCACGTCAAACGTTTGGCACATCGCCTCGGCCTCACCGACGCCAAGGCCCCCAATCATATCGAACAGGACCTCATCCCCCTTTTCCCCCAATCCCAATGGGGAAAGCTGAACCATTATTTCGTCCTCTTTGGCCGGGAAACCTGTAAAGCGCGATCCCCCCAATGCCAGCATTGCCTCCTTGGCGATATCTGTCCCCGCTACGGCCTGCCTGAACGTTAGCAGTGACGCACCCTTTCCAGGCCGGACAATTTCCCT
>JBNJGM010000049.1:0-13578 GCA_051747685.1 Thermodesulfobacteriota bacterium
AGGACCCCACTTTCGTGAACGGCTACGGTTGGCTTGCGTCGTTGAAAAGTTCCGAGAGGAGGGCCTCTGCCTTTTCGCCGGCCTGCATGGTCTTGGTGATCTTGCGAAACGGTTTGGTATTGCCCAGGAGGATGGCACCGATGACCTCTTGGTCCGCACCGAGGACGATTTTGGTGTACTGCTCCCGGTTGGCAAAGACCTTGGATTCATAGCGCCCTTCCGGATCGATCTCCCCGGCCGAGGCCAGGTCGATACCAACCACCTTCAGGGTGTTGGCCATGACCGATCCGGTATACCTGGCGGCTGTTCCGGCCAGGTTCTGCCCCGCCAATCGGCCTTGTTCCATCGCCGCCGGCCAGATCCCGTAGAGTTGCTCCCGGAATTCGGCCACGTCGCCGGCGGCAAAGACATCAGCATGGCTGGTACGGAGGTGTTCATCCACGACCACGCCCTTGTTGATTTCTAGGCCGAGTTGTTTGGCAAGATCCAGATTGGGACGCACGCCAGCGGAGATGAGCACCAGGTCGGCCGGGAGGTCTTCCCCATTGTCCAGGCGCACGGCCTGTACAGCTTCTTCTCCGGTAACGGCTGTGGTTTTGCTGCCCAGCCGGAAGGCAAAGCCCATGTCTTCAAGCATGGCCTGTAGCCGCGCGGCACCGTCTGGATCGAGTTGCCTGGGCAGCAGGCGGGGGAAAAATTCGACCACGGTGACCGCGGCGCCGCGTTTACGCAGGCCGTTGCCGGCTTCCAGGCCCAGCAGTCCGCCACCGATGACCACCACATTTTGGGCTGTGGCAGCGGCCTGGCGCAGGGCCACGGCATCGTCCATGTTCCGCAGGGTAAACACTCCCTGGCGTTCGGCGCCATTGATGGGTGGCACGAAACTGTGGCTGCCGGTGGCCAGGAGAAGGCGATCATAAACGATGTCCTCTCCGGAGGCGGTGGTCAATGTTTTGCTCGCTGGATCGGCGTTGGTGATCCGGGTCTGCAACCGTAGCTCGATGTGGTGCTTGGCGTACCAGTCTGGCTTTTTGGCCAGGAGCGCTTCAGGTCCCTGTTCTGCGGCGATCACTTCCGGAAGCCGGATGCGGTAATACAGGGGCAGAGTTTCCTCGCTGACGAGGGTGATTTTGGCGCTTGGGTCGGCCTTGCGGGCGGCTTCGGCCGCAGTGGTGCCGGCAATGCCGCTGCCGACGATAACGTGATGGGGCATGGGTGGTCCTTTGGTCGCAAGTGGTGTGGGGCAAGTTGCAGATGAGGATACGGGAAATGGGGGTCGAGGCCAAGGGCAGTGGTGGGGCGGTGGGCTTGCTCCCGTGGCCGTGGGGGCGTAGTGGATGTCGGGGAAAAGGAGTCGGGCCGCTGGCAGGTGTTTGCTGGCGGGCGTTATACCGGCCCCGGAGCAGGGAATGTGAAACGGAGTTTGCCCATGGCGTATACATTGTCCGAATTTTTACAGGCTGAAGTGCGTCCGGCGTTGGGGTGCACCGAACCGGTGGCCGTGGCTCTGGCGGCGGCCGCGGCCAGCGAGCAGCTCCCAGTCCGGCCCCCGGCGCGTATCCGGGTTACGGTGGACGGCAATGTCTTTAAAAACGGCCTGGCGGTGTTGATTCCCGGGACTGACGGACGGCGCGGCCTGGATTTGGCTGCGGCGATGGGCGCTGTGGCCGGGGACGCCGGCCGCTCCATGCAGGTTTTGGAGGGAGTGAGTCGGGAACAGGTGGAGCAGGCCGCGGCCTTGGTGCAGACGGGTCAGGTGGCGGTGGAAATGCTGCCGGATACGCGCGGGCTGTTTATCCAGGTTGAGATCGCTGCCGGCGGGGAAACGTCCCAGGCCGTGATCCAAGGCGCCCACGACTGTATTGTCTCCCTGCACCATAACGAACGGCCCGTGACCGAGAGTCCGCTCCTCAGTGTTGGAAAAGACCATCCGGGCGGGCATGATGTGCGGCAAGTCGAACAATGGCTCAAAGAGCAAACGCTGGCGGCCCTGCTTGGGCTGGCGGAGCAGGCCACGGATGCCGAACTGGCCTTTGTGCGTCAGGGGGTGGAGATGAATCAGCGCCTTGCGGAGTACGGCTTGGCCCACGGCTGTGGTCTGGGTGTGGGCCAGGCCTTGGAGGGTATGGCCCAGAATGGCGTGCTCCAGCGGGATATGCTCTTGGCGGCAAAAATTGTGACCGCGGCGGCAGCTGACGCGCGCATGGCCGGGGTTGGGCTACCGGCCATGAGTTCGGCCGGTAGCGGCAACAACGGATTGACGGCGATTTTGCCCATCTGGGCGGCGGGGGCGTTTTTGGATTGTCCGGATTCGACCCTGCTCAAGGCCATAGCGCTGAGTCATTTGGTAACCGCCTATATCAAAACCTACACTGGGCGCCTGTCCGCGGTGTGCAGCTGTTCGTTGGCGGCAGGAGCAGGCTCGGCGGCCGGGTTGGCCTATGCTTTGGGCGGGGATGTGGCGGGCATGACCCGGGCCATAAATAATGTCATCGAGGATCTGGGCGGGGTGCTGTGCGACGGGGCCAAGACCGGGTGTGCCCTGAAGTTGGCCACTGCGGCCGGGGCCGCAGTGCAGGCCGCTTTATTGGCCCAGCGCGGTGTGGGTGCGGTTGCGGTGGAAGGCATCCTCGGGAACTCCCCAGAACAGAGTGTGGCCCATCTGGGTCGGATTTGCCGCGAAGGCATGGAGCAAACCGGAAGTACGATTTTGGATATTATGATGGGAAAGAGTGAATAGTGCCCCTTTAGGGGGACCAATATGCCCCCTGAAGGCCGATGGCCGCCACATCCACGCCAGCCCGGGCACAGGCGGCCAGAAGGCCTTCCTGCTCCACAGCAGTGTCCAAAGTGGCGGCCCGGCGGGCCAGGGCCCGGACCTGAGATGTTGCATAGCGATCGGGTTGAACGGCTTGATGGCCAGGCCACTGCGGCAGATGTTCGCGAACGCTGTTCAGGGCATCCGGATCAGGGCAAAAGTGCCCCTGCACTCCGCTTTTGCGGAGCAAGTCCTCGAAAATCGCTAAGCCGGCGGCGTCCAGATCCCCGAAATGGGTCCAGACGCAGGTATCGGGCAGGGCGGCCAGCCAGCCGCTAAGGGAGCGCGAGGCAAACCCCTGGGAATAGATGAGCAGGCCGGTGTCCAACGTGAGCTGGCGGAACGGGGTCAGGTTTTCACAGGTCACCACCCGCGTTAGACCGCGCAGATCGAAATCCAGGGGGCTTCTGGCCGTGGGGGCGTCGAGCAGGGCGCTGCCCAAAGCCGCGGTCACAGTAGCCAGATCCAGGCCGCTGGAGTGGTGGGGAAGTGCGCTGAAGGCTTTAAGGCGCATTTCGCCGCGAGCCCCTTGGGTGCGCAGCCATTGCTGCCAAAGCCGTTTCAATATTCCGGTGCGGGCGATGTATTTGGAATCCCCGAAACAGGAGGCGCTGAGCTGTTGCTGGGTGTGCGCGTCCGGAGTGTCCTGTTCCAGGGCGCTGAGCAGGGTCAGGCAGTCCTCGGCGTGGGCGGTGACAGAGATCTCAATACCTAGGGCGGCAGCCGTGTTTTCGGCCTGTTTCTGGCGAGCCAGCGGCTCGCGGCAATGTTGGTCCACAAGGGCGGCCAGGGCCTCGTATTCGTCCAGGCGGACCCGGCCTTTATCTGTATGGGCGTAGCCAGCCTGGATCAACCCCTCCAGGGCCGGATTGGGCGGGGCGCTGCCCTCGGTCAGCAACCGCTGCCAGACCAGACATACGGGCAAGGCATCCCGGGTCATGCCCCAGTCTCCTGCTCGGCGTGGTAGATTGAAATATGGGTTACCCCTTGGGGCAGGGGGGTAAGCATGTGGCAGACCGAGGAGGGTACTTCAATAGTCCGCGGCAGGGCGACCACTAACTGGCAGGCGACTTGGTCCAGCAGGCGACGGATGGTGCCCAAAGATTGATTGTCCAACCGTTCGGCCTCGTCCAGGGCCATGAGTAAAACCCCTTGGCCCCGGCTGCTCCCCTGTTCCTGACCGAAATAAAAGAGGAGGCTCAGGCAAATGGCCAGATTAATTCCGAGCCCTTCGCCGCCGGAAAAGCCGCTGTCGCGCCGGTTGCCGCCCTCGTCTTCAATGTCCCAGGACAGCCGGATGTAGCTGCGGTAGTCCAGGATTTGATCCTCACTCAGGCTGGCTTTTCCGTGGCGGTAGATGGTGTGCCGGATTTGCTGGATAAAGTCTTGCAGTGAAATTTCCTGGCCCATCTGTAACAGGCTCAGTTGCGCGCCGCGCAAGTTTTTGAGCCCCTCATAGGCCGGTTGGGTCTGGCGTTTGAGGCGGATGCGGGCGATTTTGCCGAAGTGCATGCTCTCCAAAATGGCGTTGACCCGGTGCAGACGCCGGTCGAGGTAGGCGATTTCCTGGTCCACATGCTTGCGGATCTGTTCGACATAGGTCCGGATTTGCTCTTCGACCCCTTTGAGTTCGCTGCGCAGTTCGTTGAGCTTGTCCTCTTGGTTGGAGAGGTCGATGTCCGCGGGCATGAGGTTTTCCAGCAGATACGCGGTCCACTGGTCGGGTTCTTGGTCCTGGGGCAGGCTGAGCTCGTATTGTCGGGCGAGGTCGTGCAAACGACGGGCCAGGTCGTGGCGGAGCTGTTCCCAGGTGGCGGCCGCCTTTATGCGATCGTTTTCCGTCTGTCCCTCAAGGCTGGGCAGGTCATTTTCCGGATATTGGGCGGCAAAGGTTTGCCGAGCCCGGGCGGCTTCATTCTCGGCGTTCTCCAACTCTTGCGAGGCGGTGGCGGCTGATTGACTGACTTGGGCGGCTTCGCGTTTGAGTCCGCCGCGGGCGTCTTTGAGGGAATCCAGCTTGGCCTCCAACTGCTGGGCCGTGTCTTCCAGGGTCTGGATATGTTCCTGCAGGGCTTCGGCGCGGCTGAAATCCATCCGGCCTTCCAGGACCTCCAAAGGCTCCTCCTGGCGTAAGGCTTCGCATTTGGATTCCCAGCCGTTTTCCTGGCGCTGGAGTTCTTGCTGCTGGGTTTGGAGTTGGCTCACGGTCGCCTGGTAGGATTCCTGACTAGCCGTCAAATCGTGCTGCTCTGTCTGGAGGGTTTGCCTTTCGTTCTCGGATTTTTGGCGCCGGGCGCTGACCGTGTTGAGTTCTTCAGGGGCGTTTTGGAAATCAAAGGCGTGGGCCTGGTGCAGCAGGGTCTGCAGCAGCCGGTGTTGCTGTTTGAGTGTGGGCCCTTGGGCTTCGAGATCGGCGACTTCCCCGGCCAGGGACTCGTGGGCGCCAGGGCTTTTGGTGTCGGCGTAGGCGTCAAAGCGATGGAGCAGATCCGACGCCAGCCTCTCCTTGGTCTGCAGGGCTTGAATGTGCTGCTCCTGCTTTTCAAGGTGTTTTTCAAGGCGCTGCATGGCCTCTTGCAAGGCTTGCATCTGCTGCGCCCGGGCCTGTGCCCCCAGCCAAACCGGTCCATGCGGGGTATACCAGGCCAGACCGGCCCGTCCGGCGAGCACCCCCTCGTTTGTTTCGGCCAGGGATTCCCATTGCGCGGCATCCGGTTCGCCGGTCTCGGAGATGAGGAAAAAGGGATCCCCGCCGTGGGCCAGGTCTTGAGTCGCCGTGCCGGAAGCGGGTTCTAGAGCCTGGGCCAGGGGGCCGATACGCTGCTGCCACTTGGTCGCCTCCTCTAGCCCCATGTGCTCGAACCGGTTGGCAAAGGGTACGGCCAGCCCCTCCTCCACCAGGTGTGCGGCGTTGTCGGGCAGAGGCGGACGTCCCTTGGCCAATTGCTCCCATTGGGCCTGCAGCGTTGCGCGTTGTTCGCGTTGGGTGTGCTGGTCCTCCCAAAGGGCGTAATGCTCATGTTTCCATTGGGCGATCCATTGTTCGAGACGGCTTTGCTCCATGTCCGAGTCTTGGAGTTCCGGGGCCGTGCTTACCAGGGTCCGGGCGGTCTGCCGGGCGGTGTGGTGCTCGTTTTTGCGTTTTTCGAGAGCGGCGAGTTCCCGCTTTTTGTACGGCAGGGATTTGTATTGAGTCCAGGTGTCCTGGAAGCTGTCCCAGGCGGAATTGAGTTCCTGTCGGGAGCGGATGGGTGTCTGGAATTGCTCCTCCCATTTTTTGAGCTGGGCCTGCAGGTTGTGCCAGGCCTGTGCCTCCTGTCGGAGCTGTTTTTCCCGCTCCCGGGCAACGGCAATGTCTTGGTTCAAGGTCTGGAGTTGCTCCGCGATGGTCTCCAGTCGGGTTGCAATCTCCTTGAGTTGCCCATTTGCGTCGCTGTGGTGTTGCTGCAGTTCAGTTTGTTGCTTTCGCAGTTCGGGTAAGGCGGCAAGGGCTTTTTGGTATTCGGTGTAGTGGCGGTATTTGGTGTTCAGATCCGTCTGCTGGCCGAGATATTTGTCGCGTTCCTGCCGGGTGCTGCGCAACTCTTCGCTGCGCGCGGCGATGTCCTCGTCCAGGCGGCGTAGCTCTTCGGCAATCTCCTGTTCCCGCTTTCGGGCCTTGTGCAGGCGGTCCGTGGAGGTTTGGATGCGGGCCTCAGCCAGGGAGACGCCCAGGGCCAGGGCGGTGAACCGGGCCTGGTCCAGCCGTTGGGCCTTACCTTCGAGTTCCTGGCGCAGGGCACGGAAATGTTCCAGGCGTTGCAAGAGGCGTTCAATGCGCTGGCGGTCCTTGATAAGCCGATCCACGGTGTCGAACCCGAGTTTTTTGGTCCGGCTCGGCGGGCAGAGCATATACTCCAAAAATTGCTGGAGCTTGTCCAGCCGCGGTTGGCTGACTTGACGCCAGAGATCGGCAAAGTTGCGTTTACCGGAGCCGCCCAAATCGATGGGGAAAAGCCCCTCGCGATGTAAAAAGCGGTGGTAGTTGTCCACGGAGTCAAAGGGCTGGACCTGGGCCGTGGGGGTGGGGGTGGTCTTGAGCACGCGTTGGCCGAGTTGTTGCAAATCGGGTGTGATGTGTCCGGACTCCTGATCCAGAAAGAGCGGCAGGCAGGGGGCGAGATGGGAGAGCACAAAGGGAGTGAGTTCCACACTTTCGGCGCCGGGTTTTTTGCGCAGGCGCACGCCGATGCCGCGTATTTCTTCGTGTCCGGTGATCTCCACGCAGGCCCAGGCCACCTGACCGCCCAACTGCCCGGCCAGATTGCGGTTGCTGTGTCCGGAGGCGACATTGAGGTGGATGTGCCCTAAATGGCAGATAAAGATGGTCTGCAAGGCGTCCAGGATGGTGGTTTTGCCCACGGCGTTATTGCCGGAGAGCACGGTCATACGCGGGTGCAGAACCATCTCCGTGGCCGGAAAGAGATGGTAGCCGACCAGAAACAATCGCTGGGCGGTGATTTCTTCCAAAGCGAAAAAATCGTCAGGCAGGGGCATGGGTGTTTCCTTTGTCCTCGAACTGCTCAGGGGAGTCCGTGAGGTCGCCGTTGGCATCATCCAGGGCATCTGGTTCCGCATCAGGCTCAAAAGCATTCCAGACGCGGGCGACCGAGGTGGTCAAATCGACTTCTTCTGGGGATTCGCCGAGGGCCAAGGCGTCTCGGGCCAAATCCCAGAAGCGCTGCAAGCCGGGAAGCCGGTAAACCATCAGCTCCTCCCATTGGGTGCGCTGGGTGGGGCCGAGTTGGATGTAGCGCAAGCGGTGCAACTCGTTGAGGCTGGAGCGCAGCCACCCTTTGAGGTTTTCAAACTGCTTGCGGCTCTCCTGGCGTTGCCGGGTTTTGCCTTTTTGGACCGGATTGAAGACGGTGATAAGCATGGTGAAATCGAAGCTGGCGGTCAGGGTTTCCGCAAGTTCCCGGGCCGGGACGTGATCCATACGCTCCATGCCCTGGCTCATGAAATACCAGGAGAGATACAGTCCCAAAAAGGTGCTGCCGCGGCCAAGCCGGCTGGTGGACACGGCAGCGCCCCGGGGTTTGAGATAATAAAAGGTTTCACCGCCGAGTTCGCTGTGCTGCAGCTCGTATCCCAGGCGGCGGAAAAATTCCCGCCACAAGCCCAGATTCCATTCCAGGTAGCGAAATTCACTGCCCAAATGGGCGTCGAGACAGGCGCCGGCCTGGAGTTTGTGGACAATGGAACGCGCCAGGGTTTCCTGGTGTTCCAGCAGTTCGTCGATGGTGTTCGGTACCTCCGGGTAATGCTGCGTGTCATGCATGTGGGCGTGGCTCCTTGGTCGACTGGGGCTCTGAATCACCGCCGGTTTCAGGTCGAGGTGCTTCGTCGGGTGTTTCGCCGGGCAGCAGGCGCACTGGTAAAAGGCGGCAGGTGGCGGTCAGTGCGGGCCAGGGCCCGTCAGTGCACTGCACCCGAACCGGAGGGTCCCACTGGGGCCAGTCCTGCAAAAGGTACCAGAGCCCGAGTAGCGGAGAGTGGTGGGCGTTGGGAAATCGGCGCAGAAGTTCCGTGAGCCACGTGGCCAGATCGAACCCTTCAGGGGGCGCGGCGCGCCACTGGTCCCGGGCATGGTCCAAAAATGGCTCTTTCCACACCGCTTCCTGGCGGCGCACGTCCTGGGGTACAAAAGCACTCAGGGCCTGCAGGGCCTCCTGGTCGGCGTAGGCGGGCCGGTTCTGGGCCTCGGCCGACCAATCCATGGCCAGGGTCTTGCATCGCGGCCCCTCAAGCGTCGGCATGTGGGCCGGTTGGCGCAGGGCTTGTTTGAGTAGGGCCTGTTGCAGACCGCACAAACGGTCGCGGGTGGACAGGGAACCGATAATGGTCTGGTAATTCAGGCATTGGTGGATAAAATCCACGACATGGACCAGGAGTTGGTCCACCTGTTCGCTGATGCCGTGCAGGAAATCGAGACTGCGGTCTAAAAGTTTTGTTAAATGCGGATCGTTGAGGCTCGCTTCGCGGCATTGGGCCAAGAGACGCTGCAAGGGGATAAACGAGGATCCTTCCTGGATAGCAGCCACGAGTTCCTCGACATAGGCCCGGTTGGCCTGGATGGCCTGCACAGCCTGATCTAGCGCTTCCTGGTCTTTGCCACCGGCGAGTTCCTTGATCCGCTTCTCCAGAGTCAAAATACCTTCTTCAATGCCCTGGAGTTTGTATTCGATGGCTTCCCTGTTGGCGCCGAGGAATTGGTAGGCCAGAAAGTGCGGCAGATCGGACTGGTCCCGGCGGCTGGTGATCTCTTTGAGGCCGGTGAAGGCGTAATTGATAAGCGCGCAGAGGTCGTCGGTGCCGAACTGGACCTCTTCGAGCAGGTCCCGGGCGAGGTTGCGACCCAGTCGGGTCAGGCAGTATTCGTGGCGAGCGCTTTGACTAATGGCGTTGCGTAAGAGCCGAAAATGCATCAGCCGCTCAATGATTGTTCGGGGCGCTGAGGCCTCCTCACTGAGCCCGAGCAAATCCACGGCGCGGGCAATTTGAATGGAGAGCTCGCGATCGGTGATGGTCTGCCGGGCGGTTTGTTCCTCCCAATGGCGCAGCCAGCCCAAAACCGCGAGGTGCTGGGGGTCGAGGCCCAGCCCCTGGGGAAAGCGGTTCAAGACCTGGCGCAGGTTGAGCAGGAGGTTTTGACTGCTGTCGGCGGGATTCGGTGTGCCCATGGGCCGATATTGTACACGCTGGCCCGGCCCTGGACAAGGTGGGGCAACAGGAGCGATTTGGCCAGGGCAGTTGCCGGGGACGGCGCGGCTTTGTTCCTGCCCGCGGGCGCGGCCGGGCATGGCTTGCGAAAGAGCGTGTTTTCAGCTAATAAATTCTGTTTTCCCGAGCGATTTTCGTTCTGCTTGCGGCATTTTTGCCGCCCCTTTCTTTTTCCCCCTCCTTTGTCTGTTTATGTACTGTTGATAGTGGCCTGAGCAGTGTCGCCCTGGTGCCAGCGGGGGCTGGGCCGGATTGGATTGTACGCGTTCCTGCGGGCCTTTTGGGATATAACCACGGATGCACATATGAGCGATTCGAACTTTGTAAAACAGCTCCAGCGTGAAGTCCGGCAACGCCGCACATTTGGAATAATCAGCCACCCGGATGCCGGAAAAACCACATTAACTGAGAAATTCCTGCTCTTTGGCGGGGCTATCCAGCAGGCCGGAGCGGTTAAGGCCAAAAAGGCGACCCGCCACGCGCGATCGGATTGGATGCAGGTGGAGCAGGAGCGCGGTATTTCCGTGAGTTCCTCGGTCATGAAATTCGTGTACGGCGGTTGCGAACTCAACCTTTTGGACACCCCGGGGCACCAGGATTTTTCCGAAGATACCTACCGGGTTTTGACCGCCGTAGACTCGGCGCTGATGGTCATCGACAGCGTCAAAGGCGTGGAAAGCCAGACCGAAAAATTGATGCAGGTCTGCCGTATGCGGGCCATTCCGATTATGACCTTTATCAACAAGCTCGACCGCGACGGCCGCGAACCCCTCGAGCTTTTGGACGAAATCGAGGAGAAACTCGGCATCCAGGCCGTGCCCATGACCTGGCCCATCGGCATGGGCAAACGGTTTCAAGGGGTCTATGATTTGGTCAACGGTGAGTTGCGGTTTTTCGAGTCTGCTGAGGATAAAGGGGCTCGTCCGCGGGAAGCCACGGTCATCCAGGACCTTCAGAGCCCGGAATTGGACGCGCTGCTCGGGAAAACAGCTGCCTCGGAACTCCGCGATGACGTTGAACTCCTTGAGGGCGCCGGATTTCCCTTTGACCACGAGGCTTACCTGGCCGGCAAACAGACCCCAGTCTTTTTTGGCAGTGCGGTCAATAATTTCGGAGTCCAGGAACTTCTGGACAATTTCGTGCGGCTGGCCCCGGCGCCCAAGGCCCGAGAAGCCGAGACCCGGACGGTTGCCCCACAGGAGCCGGAATTTTCCGGGGTGGTCTTTAAAATCCAGGCCAATATGGACCCGGACCACCGGGACCGGATCGCGTTTATGCGTATCTGTTCCGGCAAATTCGAGCGCGGCATGCGGGTGCGACACCACCGGTTGAAAAAAAATATGCAACTCGGCAACGCGATTATTTTCATGGCCCGGGATCGGGCCGGGGCTGAGGAGGCCTGGCCCGGCGATATCGTGGGGCTGCCTAACCACGGGACATTGAAGATCGGCGACACCTTGACCAGCAAGGAGGAACTCAAATTTACGGGGATCCCGAATTTCGCCCCGGAATTTTTCCAGCGGGTCATTTTGAAAAACCCGTTGAAATCGAAACAATTGGAAAAGGGATTGACCCAATTGGCCGAAGAAGGGGCGATCCAGTTTTTCCGGTATCTTACCGGCCGGGAATTTATCCTCGGGGCTATCGGCGCCTTGCAGTTTGACATCACCGCCGGAAGGCTGAAAACCGAGTACGGGGTGGAGGCCGCGTATGAGCCGGTCCAGGTGTATGCGGTGCGCTGGTTGGAATCGGAGAACACAAAGCAGTTGCAGGAAGTACGCAAAAAATACCACACCTCACTTGTGGAAGACGCCCAAGGCGCGCCAGCTATTTTTTTCCCCACCAGATGGCGCTTAGAGAAAGCTGAAGAGGATTGGCCCGAGGTGCGATTTACCCAGGTCAAGGAGCATTGAGGCCGGGTAGTGGGCCGTTCGCAGCGGGGCCGGGGTCGCTATCGAAATTGAATCGCATTTTTCGGCTGAAAGAGCTTGGAAAGATTGAGGAATTGAAGAATTTGGGTGTTGAGGGATTGGAAGAGGGAGAAGACTGGAGGTATCCGCAGCGGGGGCGGAAACTATCCTTCCATATAAGCTGGAAAAGGATCGGTCCCGATCCCGATATCGATCCCGATTTGGGTTTGGACCCGGATGGCAGCGTTCACTCCGTTTTCTGACGACTGTCCTCCGACATCAGTTCCCTAAGGGGATGACTGGGCTGGTGCTGCAAACATATTGAAAAGCCTAATTAATTTTTTTTGCCTGCTTGCGCAAAAAATCGCTTGACTTTGGCGCCGGAAAAGCACATTTTTCAACCTTCAGCGCATCCCGCAAGGGGCGGTTGTTTGTTGGCCGGCGCTGGAGCGGACCAACATATTTGGCGGGGAGCTTGAATGCGACTTGCGTAAGCTTCCTTTTTTTGTCGGCGCAACCTGGCGCCGGTTCCGTATTCCTTATTTTTTTGGAGATTTTGTACATGTCGAAGAACATCTATGTCGGCAATCTGCCCTTTTCCGCCACCGAAGACGAAGTTCGCGCAACGTTCGGCGCCTACGGTGAAGTAACATCCGTTAACTTGATCGAAGACCGTGACACTGGCCGTCCCCGTGGATTTGGCTTTGTGGAAATGGACACTGACGGTGGCAATCAAGCTATCGAAAACCTCGATGGCAAGGATTTTGGCGGACGGACTTTGAAAGTCAATGAAGCCAAGCCCCGCACCCAGCGCCCGCGCTGGTAGGCTTTGGTTTTGCCATAGGCCTTGTGAGCCCGCTTCCTGACTGGAAGCGGGCTCTTTTGCGTTGTGGCCCTGGGCATCGGGGCCTCAAAGAGGTTTTTTACCCTTGTTTTGCTGGGCCAAACGGCGGGGCCTTAAAAACAGCGCACTCCCGCTCCTTGCCGGCCAAGGGTTGGGCCGGGGCGTAGTCATACAGGGCCTGGAGTTGGGCAACCTGGTCCCAACTGCCGGCCGCACGGCAGTGTCGCAGCCGGTCCAGATCCAGGCTGACGATGGTGGCGGTAGCTCGTTCGCCGGCCTCGAAGAGGCGCTGTCCTTCCGGCGAGACCACGAGGGATCCACCGGCGAGATGATAGTGGCCGTAATCCCCGGCGCCGTTCATGTAGATGTAATAGGCCTGGTTTTCCATGGCCCGGGCGTATTTGATGTGTTGGTAGCTGTCCGGGATGCTGTCGGGATCCATGGAGAGTTGGATAAGGACCTCAGCGCCCATGAGGGTTAGGGTGCGGCTTATTTCCGGAAAATCGGCGTCAAAGCAGATCTGCAGCCCAAAGCGGGTCCGGGGCTCGGCGATATCAAAGACGCGATACTCTCGGCCCGGCTGGGTGCCTTTTTCCAGGTCGGTGTCCCAGGGCACCATTTTTTTGTAGGTTCCAGCGAGGCGTCCGCTGGGATCGAAGACCGGGGCGGCGTTACTGAAACCGCCGCCGGGTTCAGCCAGTTTCAAGCTGCCTGGAACCAGCCAGACGCCGAGTCGGGCGGCGAGTTGGGCCAAGCGCTGCATGGCCGGCCCGTCCGGGTCTTCGATCTGCTGCGGGGCGATGCCAAATTCAACCCCGACAATCAGCTGTGGGCGCCGGGGGTCATTGCAGAGGGCTGTGGCTTTGTGGGCAAAGGTGTCGAGATTGGTCTCGGTTTCCGTGCTGATAGCCATTTGGATCAGCCCGACGTGAAGCGTATCGGCCATGGGAACTCCTTGGTTGTGGTGGATGCATTATTGGAGAAGAGGATTTCTGTGCCACAGCGCGCTGTCAGGGTCAAAGTGCGGACCCGCAAGTCTCCTCGTCTGTGGAAAAAGGGGATACTCGGCAACTACTGGACTGCGCCTCCACCTTGGCGGGCTTTATCCGGGAAGGGTTTTTGCGTATATCTTGTCTCATTCACGGGTTAGGGTACTCCAAATCGAAATCGGGATCGCTATCGGGATCGAAGAGGTCTGGCGCTTGGACACGAGAAACTGGTCAGTGCTGGTTGCTGGCAAGGCG
>JBNJGM010000050.1:0-7881 GCA_051747685.1 Thermodesulfobacteriota bacterium
CAACCAGCACTGACCAGTTTCTCGTGTCCAAGCGCCAGACCTCTTCGATCCCGATCCCGATTTCGATTTCGATTTGGATTGTCCTAACGGGTGTATTAACCGTGATTTACGGATCCAGGTCTTTTCCTTTCGCAGCCGTTACACTTCTTCCCCTCGGGCCTGGGCTATAAAAGCCAATACAGCCATTTCAGCCAACCCCTCCTCATCATCGTGCTCGGCAAAGGCCAGGAGTCCCGCCTCCTGACAGAGCGCCTCGAGCACGTCAAAAATAAGCTCACTTTCCTGAGTGTCTTCCACTACAAGCACCGGGTCATCTGCCACAAGTTCGAGCAGTTCAGCCAATTCTGCGCCAGCACCATCTTGGGCGGCACCGTGGTTTTGGACCTCAAGCAAAAGTGCGGCGAGTGTCTCGGCTGCTTGGGGCCGGTCCTCTTCTCCTTGGAGGGTACGTAATGTTTCCATCTGGGCCTGGAAATACCCCTCTCCCACACACGTTTTCAGTACATTCAGCATCGCTTGCCTTCCTTTGGGGCCCGGCGGGGACACGAGGCTTCAGACACCACGGATACCGGTGGGCGTCTTACCCCGCAAACAGGCAATAGAAGTTACGTGAGCGCAGCGCGAGCCCACACGTTTACAGGTCGTGGACACAATTCCGGCTACCGGATTTACGGATTCAGGCGTATGTGTAAAGCTCATCAGGGGCATAAGTTCGGCATATACCATCTGCCTGACGCACATAAAAAATCGCCCGGGCGGCCCGGGCGATGGTCTCACACAAACCTAACCCGGCACCGCAGTATCTACTCAGGGGTTTCCGCCATCGCCAATTGGGCATGGCATTCCTGCAACTTCTGCATAATCGGTATCTGTTGCGGGCAAAGCTCCTCACAAGTACCGCATTGTATACAGTTGGCCGCATTTTCGTCGGAATTAGTGGCCACATTGTACATCATAGTAGACCAATGCGCTGCATCGTAAATAAAACGGTCGTTCAGTATGGAAAATATTCGCGGAATGTTCACGCCATAGGGGCAGGGCATACAATACCCACAAGCAGTGCAGGGAATCTGAATACGCTCGCGGTATATCTGGCGTACCCGGGCAATACGCTCATGGTCTTCCGTGGTCAGGCTTCCCGGTGTAGCTTCCTCTGCCACCCGACAATTCTCCGCAAGCTGCTCCGGCTCATTCATTCCGCTTAAGACCACAGAAATCTCCGGATGGTCCCACACCCAGCGCAGCGCCCATTCCGCAGGAGTGCGGTACGGGGGAGCCTCATCCCAGACCGTTTGCACCGCGGGGGGCACAGTATTGGCGAGGCTGCCCCCACGCAAGGGTTCCATTACCACCACGCCCATGCCTTTGTTCGCCGCGTAATACAACCCCTTGCTTCCGGCCTGAATATCCTCGTCCATATAATTGTATTGGATTTGGCAAAAATCCCAATCGTAGGCGTCCACAATTTCTTTAAATTGTGGCCACTCATCATGAAAGGAAAACCCGACATAGCGGATGCGACCATCAGCCACAGCCCGATCCAAAAAGTCCAAAACCCCTAGGTTTTGCAATTTATGCCACCACTCTTTCTTCAAGGCGTGCAGCAAATAAAAATCAATACAGTCAGTTTGCAAGCGCTGGAGTTGCTCGTTGAGGTACCGGTCACAATCTTCATGCGTTTGAATAGCCCAAGAGGGCAATTTCGAAGCTAAATAGACCTTTTCCCGATACCCTTCCTGGAGCGCACGGCCGAGAAACGGCTCACTCGCTTCTTTATGATACGGATAGGCCGTATCCACATAATTGACCCCGGCGTCGATGGCCTCCCGGAGTAAGTCCGTCGCTTGTGGTTCATCAATACATCCGTCGTCATTGTTCATCACTGGCAGACGCATGCATCCGAACCCCAAAGCCGTTACGCGTTCACCGGTGCGTCCCATGACTCTGTGCTGCATAAAATAAGTTCCCTTTATGGTAATGCGTTTGGCCTATGGATCCGGAAATCAGTGGCCGCGCCAACCAGACCCGATTCAGCCTTGAGTGCCCCGGGTAAGAGCTGCCTGAAAATATTTAGGGCGCTATTATCGCCTCCAAGGCCTGCAGAGCCTGGGGCAGATTCGCCCGACCGAACCCAATACGAAACGCGCCGCCGGGGTAGTCATACAAAGAGCCCGGCAAAAGCAATACGCTGGCCTTGTCCACGGCCCACTGACAAAAATCGTCCGCGTTTTCCGAACGCAGTCGGGGGAAAGCAATGGGGCCGGCTTGTGGGCGCTGCCAGACAAAACGCTCTGAATGGCGGGCAAAAAAGTCATCCAACAGCTCTAAATTGCTTTGTATCAAGCCAACACTACGCTCAGCAAGGTACTGCCGGTGCCGCAAGGCGATTTCAGCCAAAAACTCACTCGGGGCGCTGTTGCAAATAGTGGTATAGTCCTTGAGTTGGGCCACCGCAGCCAACACATCATGCTGCTTCGTCGCTAGCCAACCAATGCGCAATCCCGGCAACCCATATGTTTTGGAGGTTACACCTAACGAGATTCCAGTATGGCAAAGATCACATGCCGCAGGCAAGCGCTGGGCCGAGTCATATTCCGATTCCCTGTAGACTTCGTCGCAAAATAATAAGATGCCGCGATCTTCGGCCAAACGGCACAACTCCTGAAAGGCTTCCCGAGCCATGAGATATCCTGTGGGATTGTGCGGAAGATTGACAATAATCGCTTTCGTGTTGGGCCGGAGCAGCGTTTGCAATGTATCCAGGTCCAGAGCCCAATTGTGATCCTCGCGTGCCTCCCAGAGATCCACCGAACAGCCAAGCGCGCGGGGCAGTTCCAATAGGGATTGGTAGCACGGCCAGTGCACGACAACATGGTCTTCCGGGCCCAGCACGGCATGCATGAATAAAAAAATCGCTTCCTCAGCCCCGCTATGGACCAATATGTCTGGGGCGGATTGGCTGGTATACATACCAGCAATTACCTCTCGTAACCCCGGGCTCCCTGCCGATTCGGTATAGCCTAGCGAGAGATTGTCCAATCGCTCACTGGCACCGGGTTCCAACGCCAATAGTTCCCCCATACTCATGGATTCGCAATCCGAGGAACTGAGTAAATGTTGGACGCTGAATTCGTAACGAGCGAAGTACCGCTCCAAATGAAATGGCGGTAAAAGCATGCGCACCTCGTCATATCCCGTTTCTCTGGATGGAGCCTCCCCGCAGCACAATCTGGGGGCGTATGGCGTCTAAATAGCGTTACCGAATACATATAAAGAGAGCCGGAGACGTGACCGCCCCAGCTCTGTGTTTCAGCGACCCTCCGCTTCTCGCGGGACCTCGCGCTATTATTTGTTTACTATACGATATTTCAGGGACAAAGGCAATGACTCCCCAAATCCCTGTCAACTGTGTATTTGCCAGCGCTTCCGAGCCGGCAGGCTCTTCTGCCGAACCAAAACCTCGAAGCAGTGCCTTGTATATGCTGGAGGGGCTCCGGCTATGGATTTCACTGCGCGCCGCGAACAAAAACTAGGTTAATTTTGCAGCGATCCGCGCCACATGCTCGCCTTGAAAGCCGGCAATGGCCAATTCATTTGCCGAGGGCTGCCGACTGCCGTCCGCGTCTGCGAGCGTACTCGCGCCATAGGGGGTGCCACCGGTAATTTCCTGCATCTGCAACAGTTCCGGACAGGAATAGGGCACACCCACTAGAACCATCCCGTGGTGCAATAACGTCGTGTGAAAGGAGATAATCGTTGTTTCCTGACCACCGTGCTGGGTCGCGGAGGAGGTAAACACACTGCCGACTTTACCCACTAACGCTCCGCTGAGCCAGAGTTTGCCGGTCTGATCCAAAAAATTGCGCATCTGCGCGCACATATTGCCGAATCGCGTCGGGGTACCGAATATAATAGCGTCGTACTCCGGCAACTCCGGCACGGTAGCGATCGGGGCCTGCTGATCAAGTTTGGCGCCGTATTCGCGCAAGGCCTCTTCAGCAATGAGCTCTGGCACCCGTTTCACACTCACCTCACTACCGGCCACCCGGCGTGCCCCTTCGGCCACGGCTTCAGCCATTGTCTCCACATGCCCAAACATACTGTAATACAAAACAAGTGTCTTTGTCATGAGATCTCCCTCGTGATACAGGTGAAATAATATGATCAGGCTAACAAAACGCCGCGGCAAAAAAAAGCGTGGCCAACGCCGCAATCATTTTTTACATAGACCCATGTGACCGATCCGAGACACCACACTATTTCTTTGTCGTGCCGCCAGAGGCGATTTTCCAGGCATGACAGGACACGAAACACCACAAGGAAAAGCCGTATGATCCGAGCCCTTGTCTCGTTTTTGAGTTTGTGTTTGCTTTTCAGTGCCTGCGCCCTTTCCGGGACAGGCCAACGCGGCCAGGTAGCCATCGGCATCCCTGAAGAAATGAACAGCACAGTAGACACCCTGTCCGAACAGCCCGAAAAGTATATCGCCTTCTACTCCGGCCCCAACCCGGCCCGGCCGGGAGCCTTACTTTTTATCCCCAAAAACCGGGAATCGCTGTGGTCCTTACCCCACGGCCATCTCGACTGGCGTCGGGTCCCGACTGCGTCCGAATCCAAATCCATCCTCAATCGCCTCCAAGACGATGATTTGTTGGGACAGCTTCGCATACGCACCCTGTACCCGCCGGATTCCCTCGCTTCCTCCCAAGCCCCAATCGGATTCCTGTATTCCATTGCCGGACGCCGAGCCGTGGTCAGTCGCACCAGCCCGGAAAAAGCCACCCTACACCCGGTACGCGAACCGCTGCGCGAAGTCGACGACCTGCAACTTGAAAAATGGTAACCTGAATCCGTGCAACTCACACCCCAGACCCGGGTCCACAGGATTGAGCAGCGCTCGTAACCGGCGCTGTGCGCACTGGTCCGACACACGGGTGTCACTTTTGCAGTATAGGCTGTGCCCCTTTTGCCCCCCCTAACTGCAAGGAGTCGACACCATGGAAAAAGTTCTGTTTATCTGTGTGCACAACAGCGCCCGCAGCCAAATGGCCGAGGCCTATCTCCACCAACTCGCCGGAGACCGGGTTCAGGTCGCTAGCGCCGGATTCGAGCCCACCCACATCAATCCGCTGGTCATTGAGGTTATGCAAGAAGATGGAATAGACCTCTCTGCCAAAAACACCCAGTCGGCATTTGACCTTTTTAAAAAGGGCGCCATTTTCACCCATGTCATCACTGTCTGCGATGACAGCCAAGAATTGCGCTGCCCTGTGTATCCAGGGCTGACCCACCGTCTGCATCTGCCCTTTCCCGACCCCGCAAACGTCACCGGCACATATGAAGAGCAGCTCCAATCCGTGCGCGAGATCCGAGACGCCATCAAAACAGCGATCAAAGAATTCGCAGACTGGCTTGACAGGGGCGCGCAAAACACCCTAGGCGATGCCTGGCAGCGGCTCCCCCGCGGCTAAAAGCTCGGTATTTCCAGCACCTGTCGTATTGGCACCGTCTGGTTATTACCTTTAAGTCTGCGGAAAAATAGATTTTTCCCGCAGACTTTTGGCTGAATGACCTGAATCCATAAGCTCGGTTACAGGGGGTTTTAGATACGGCCGCAGGGGATACGCCTGTGTCCGGGAAACGAGCACAACCCACTTTGCAGGCCAAACCAGGTGAGCATGCACCGCCTAGCACCTGTACACGCGCTTTTTCCAGGCCAGGGGCAAAATTGCGAAACCAAGCCGAACAGCGTTCATTTACGTATCCAAATTCCTTATAATTCAGACTCCCGGCGCCCCTCATATGCTTTTTTCCAGCCTTTTCGCAAATCCCCGCCTCGCCTTGTATGCCTTTTGCGCGGTTGCTGCATCAGGCTTTGGGCAGACATTTTTTGTCTCCATGATGGGGGAAGCGTTCCGAACGACCTTCGCCCTGTCCCATACGGTTTACGGGAGTTTATATAGCAGCGCCACAATCGCCAGCGCCCTGCTTTTGCTCCGCTTCGGCAGCCTGGCCGACACCTGGTCGCTTCCCCGGGTCACCGGATTGGCCGTTCTTGTATTAAGCGCTGGTTGCCTGAGTATCGGGGCTGCACCCAATGCGCTTTTGCTCGGATTCGGATTTATCTGTATCCGCTTCGGCGGGCAGGGGTTTATGTCCCATTTGGGAATCACCACTGCGGCCCGCTATTTTCCCGCCCACCGAGGCTCCGCCGTCGCCCTGGCGGCGTTTGGGTTCCCGTTGGCCGAAGCCCTACTCCCGGCCGGGGCTGCGCTGGGCATTGAACATATCGGGTGGCGCTGGCCGTGGTTTGGGGCTTCGGCACTACTCCTGTTCGGCATCTGGCCCTTGCTGGCCTTTCTCTCACGAAAAACCCCCGCCCCGACCCAGGATACCCAGGTCACCGCACGGCCAGAGGGCCAGGAAAGCTTCACCAGAAAACAGGTCTTGCGCGATCCGGGGTTGTACCTCTTACTCCCGGCCGCCGTGGCCACGCCCTTCGTGGTCACGGCCCTCTTTTTCCATCAGGCTGCCATCGGGCAAATGCAGGGGTGGTCACTTTCTACCCTGGCCTCCGCATTCACCGGCTATGCGGCCGCGCATCTCCTCGCCTTGTGCTGCGCCGGGCCGGTAGTCGACCGAATAGGAGCGCTCCGCACCCTGCCCCTCGCCCTCTATCCCATGCTGGGAAGTCTTGTGGTCTTGGCCGGAGAACACGGCACTGGCGCTGCCCTGGTCTACATGGGGCTTTTAGGCACCACTCAGGGCTTTGCCTCCACAGCCGCCGGCGCCGTCTGGGCTGAACGCTACGGGGTGGTGCACCTCGGAGCTATCCGGGCCATGTTCCAGGCGGTCATGGTCGTCTCCACAGCCATTGCCCCGCTGCTCTTCGGTTTTTTGCTGGATCAGCAGCTCAGTTTGACGGTTCTGTCCCTGGGCACCGCCGGGGCGGTTTTCGCCGCCTCCTGTCTGGCGCTGTGCTGCCCGCCGGTCAAAACGCAGTCGGCTCAAGAGACAATACCGTCGGACTCCGGCGCCAACCAGAGCAAGAACTCCTGATTCCCCTTCGGCCCGGTCACTGCGGCCGGCACAACCCCTAACTGCTGCAGCCTATGGGCCTGACAGAGATGGGCGCTGACCGTTTCCACGATCTCCTGCTGCTCTGTGGCATCCCGGACCACTCCATCGCCGCGCCTGCCGGTCGCGGATTCGAACTGGGGCTTGACGAGGGCCACAATAGCGCCGGTGGATTTCAAAAACGGCAATGCCGGCGGGATGATGGAGCGCAAAGAAATAAAAGAACAATCGGCCACCACGAGATCCACGGATTCCGGGAGCAGATCCAGCGGGGCCAGCCGGAAATTGACCCGTTCCAGGTTGACCACCCGCTCGTCCCGGCGCAGGCGCCAGTGCAACTGGCCATAGCCCACGTCCACAGCGTAGACCCGACGCCCCCCGTGTTGCAGCAGACAATCGGTAAACCCCCCGGTGGACGCGCCGATATCCAAAGCGACGCTCCCGGAGACATCCAAGGCAAAGGTTTCCAAGGCGGTCAACAATTTGTAACCACCACGACTGACGAACCGCTCCTGTTTCGTACAGTGTAAAAGCGCCTGCCTCGGCAGCAGCTCGCCGGGCTTATCCACCCGTAGCCAGACGCCTTCGCGCTTTTGCCAGGACACCGTGCCGGCCATGATCAGCCGCGCCGCCTGATCCCGATTAGGCGCATATCCCTTCTCGACCACCAACTGGTCCGCGCGCTGTGTTTTGGCCATCGTTTTGCCTCCATCTTCCCCGGATTCGGGCCAGCCCTTGCGGCATCATACGGGCCCAACGCCAACAAGCGCCAGCCCCCTTACGGTGACTGGCGCTTGCTGGTGA
>JBNJGM010000050.1:7981-13491 GCA_051747685.1 Thermodesulfobacteriota bacterium
CCTCCATCTTCCCCGGATTCGGGCCAGCCCTTGCGGCATCATACGGGCCCAACGCCAACAAGCGCCAGCCCCCTTACGGTGACTGGCGCTTGCTGGTGAGCTGACTTTTGGACACAGGGTTCGAGGTCCACTCCGCTCAGGCCCCGCTTGCCTGCAAGCGGTCCCGCACGTAGGGAATCAGCCCGCCCTTGGCCAAAAGTTCCTGCATAAACTCCGGCACCGGCGGGCAGGCAATGACCTCACCCGTCGTGGTATTGGTCACCGTACCCTGTTGGACATCCACGGTCAGCGTATCCCCGTCGCTGATACGCTCCACGGCATCGCCGACCTCTAAAAGCGGCAACCCCATGTTGAAGCCGTTGCGGTAAAAGATACGCGCAAAACTGTGGGCAACCACCACTGGAATCCCGGCCCCGAGAATGGCCAGCGGGGCGTGCTCCCGGGAGGAACCGCACCCGAAATTCGGGCCGCCGACTAGAATATCGCCGGTGTGCACACGTTCAATCCAGTTTTCTTCCAGCCCTGCCATACAATGCGCGCCCAATTCTTCTGGATCGGACGTCACCAGGTACCGGGCCGGAATAATGGCGTCGGTATCGATATGGGCGCCGACCTTATGCACTTTACCTGTATACTGCATATTGTCTTCTCCTGCAGGATGCCGCCGGATGACGGCATCGAAGTTTGTCTTGCATCTTCGCCCGGCGTCCTAAACGTCTTCGGGGTGACTAATAAAGCCGGTCACGGCGCTGGCCGCGGCCACAGACGGGCCGCTCAGATAGACCTCACTGTCCAGGCTGCCCATACGGCCACGGAAATTGCGGTTCGTGGTCGCCAAGGCCCGCTCGCCCTGGGCCAAAATGCCCATATGGCCGCCCAAACACGGCCCGCAGGTGGGCGGACCAACAATAGCCCCGGCCTCCATGAATGTGGTTATCAACCCTTCTTCCAGGGCCTGGCGATAGATTCCCGGCGTCGCCGGCAGGACAATCAACCGCAACCCTTTGGCCACCTTTTTGCCCTTCAGCAGATCAGCTGCTTCGCGTAGGTCGCTGATACGGCCGTTGGTGCAGGAGCCGATGACCACCTGGTCCAAGGTTATACTTCCCACTTCGCGCACCGGATGGACGTTATCCGGTAAATGGGGACAGGCCACCTGGGGCTGCAGGCCTGCCCCATCGATCACCACCCGCCGTTCATACTGCGCCCCCTCGTCCGGGGCCAGCGCGGCATCTCCACTGCGGCCGTGGGCCTGAAGATATTTCAAAGTGGTGGCATCCGCTGGGAAAAGGCCGACCTTCCCGCCAGCCTCAATGGCCATATTCGCAATAGTCAATCGGGCTTCCAAGTCCAGGCTGCTCAGGGTGCTACCCCCGAATTCCAAGGCTTTGTACAACGCCCCGTCCACGCCAATATTGCCGATAAGATTGAGGACAACATCTTTGCCACCGACAAAAGGGGACAAATCGCCCTCCACCTCAACACGGATCGTGGGCGGTACCTTAAACCACGTCTCCCCTAAGGCCATGGCCCCGGCCACGTCTGTGCTGCCCAGGCCGGTAGCAAAGGCCCCAAGCCCGCCATAGGTACAGGTGTGGCTGTCCGCACCGACCACGATATCCCCGGGGCCGACCAGACCAAGTTCCGGCAAAAGCGCGTGTTCCACACCAACCTCGCCGCCCTCATAATAATGAGTAATCCCCATCTCGCGGGCGAATTCCCGGACGACACGGACCTGTTCGGCGGAATCGATATCCTTGTTCGGGGTGAAGTGATCACAGACCAGGGCCACCCGGTCCTTGTCGAATACTTTGGACGCGCCCATCTTTTCCAGCGAACGGATGGACAATGGCGCGGTGATATCGTTGGCCAGCGCCAGGGATATATTGCAACGCACGATCTGTCCGGGCTCGTAAACCGTGTCCTGCGTATGGTCTTGTAAAATTTTCTCCGCTAGAGTGTGGCGCATATCTTTTCTTCCTCCTTTTTGGCCAACCGATTCAAGGCATTGAGATAGGCCCGAGCACTGGCCATAATAACGTCGGGATCAGAACCCCGCCCCACGGCACTGCGACCGTTTTCTTCCAACCGGACCGTTACCTCGCCCTGGGCGTCAGTACCACCGGTAATGGCATTGACCGAATAGCGCACCAACTTCGGGGAGCGGTTCGTTAATTTGGCTATGGTATTGAACACGGCATCAATGGGCCCAACCCCGAAATCCGCCAACCGGTGCTCCTCCCCGTCGATGGACAATTCCAACGCCGCCGTGGGCAGGGCCATATTGCCGGAAACCGTATTCAGATAATTGAGTTTGAATTTGTCCGGCAGACGGTAAATCTCTTCCAAGACCACCGCTTCCAAATCTTCAACGTAGAGTTGTTTTTTCTTGTCCGCCAGCCGCTTGACCGCTTCCACGACAATGCCCAACTGCTCGTCGTTCAGGCTGTAGCCGAGTTCTTCCAGCCGGGCCTTGATGGCAGCCTTGCCTGAATGCTTGCCCAGGACCATATCCGTGCCCGCACGGCCCACTGATTCCGGGGTCATAATCTCGTAGGTTTGGCGGTTTTTGAGCATACCGTGCTGGTGGATGCCCGACTCGTGGGCGAAGGCATTCGGCCCGATGACCGGCTTGTACGGCGGGATGGGCTGCCCGATAATCAGCGAGAGCAAGCGACAAGAAGGAAAGAGCTGCTCTGATTGCACGTTGGTTTCGACCTGGAAATAGTCTTTACGAACATTCAGATTCATCACGACTTCTTCCACTGCGGCGTTCCCGGCCCGTTCCCCGATCCCGCTCAGGGTTACCTCGGCCTGCCGCGCCCCGGCTTCGACTGCGGCCAACGTATTGGCCACCGCCAATCCCAAGTCATTGTGGCAGTGCACACTCAAAACGACTTCATTGCCCAAAGCCGGAACGTTGTCTCGCAAATACCGAACCAAACGCGCGAATTCCTGGGGCTGCGAATACCCGACGGTGTCCGGAATATTGACCGTGGTCGCCCCAGCAGCCACGGCAACCTGCACCACTTGGACCAGAAAGTCCCAATCGGAACGGGAGGCGTCCTCTGCGGAGAATTCGACATTAGAGGTATACGAGGCCGCATGCGTGACGGCCTGGCGGGCCATCTCCAAAACCTCGCTGCGGCTCTTGCCCAACTTGTGTTCCATGTGGATATCGGAAGTGGCAATAAAGGTGTGGATGCGGGCCTTGGGCGCTTCCTGCAGCGCTTCCCACGCCCGGTCAATGTCGGATAAAACCGACCGACACAAACCAGCCACCTGGCAATTGGTCACCGCCTGGCTGATAGCCTGAACCGCCTCGAAATCGCCTTGGCTGGAGGCCGGAAATCCGGCCTCGATAACATCCACCCCAAGTTTGTCCAATTGCCGGGCCAAGCGGACTTTTTCATGATGATTCATGGTCGCGCCCGGGGATTGTTCACCGTCACGCAGGGTAGTATCAAAAATAATCAATTTCTCTGCCATTGGTGTGCTCCTTTGTCTGAGCGATTCATGGACTTTGCCGCACGTCCATGGTGTAGCGGTCACGCACAAACCGATCAGACAGTGTATTGTCTTTACGCATTGAGTTACAGTCGAGAGGGAACACGGAGGATGGGGTCATCCCGGTTCCTTTGCTTTACCAGCATAAAGGAGAAAAAAGGTGCCCTCGTCGGCAAATATGAGGATAAATGAATATTATAGGAGTTCCTGTTGCGAGGAACTCCCTAGCAAGGAAGCGGAACGTAGGGGGCGGTAAAAATACGTATAGATAGGACCGGAAACCAGGTAGGCCAAGAAAAAAAGAAACCCCAAAAACCGCGGTTCGGAAGCGACCAGAACGAAAACCATAATCGCCGCCGCCGAAGAGGTAAAGGGGTGGGAGCGTACCAACGCGATCTCCTTAAACGAGGCGTAGCGCACCTTGCTGATCATGAGCAGCGACAAGGCATACATCAAAATCAAGGTCATCACGGGCAATACCGAAACCTGCCACGCTTCCGGGATGTACATCGCGAACAAGACCAGAGTAGCGATAGTGCAGGCCCCTGCCGGTATAGGCAGGCCAATGAAAAATTTCTTCGGAACTTGGCTTTTTTGGATGTTAAACCGGGCCAGGCGCAAGCTGCCGCAGGCCATGTACAAAAAACAGGCCAGCAACCCAATCCGGCCAAACACGTGCGTCTGCCATAAATAGACCAGAACCGCAGGAGTCACCCCAAAGGAAACCATATCCACCAAGGAGTCGAGCTGTACGCCAAACTCCGAATCGGAACGGGTCAACCGGGCAATTTTTCCGTCCATGCCATCGAAAAAACAACTCGCCAACACCGCCAGGGCACAGGCCACATATTCACCCTGCACCGCCCACAGCAAGCCAACAAAACCTGAGAACAGGCTGGCCGTGGTCAGTAAGTTGGGCAACAGATAGAAGCCCTTATGGCGGGGTCCAATATGTTCTGACATAGATTCAGGCGATCCCTGGTGTGTGATACGCCCCTTTAAAAGGAGCGTTGCCCTGTGATAAACCCACAGTATAATCAGGTTTTGCGGGCAAGCACTGTCTGTCCGGCATAGACAATAGTACCCTTTCTAAGGGAACTTTCATAGCCTTCGGGCAAGTAAAGGTCAACCCTGGAGCCGAACTTGATCAATCCCATCCGCTGTCCCCGGGCCACGACATCGCCATGCTCTACCCAGCACACAATCCGCCGGGCCACGAGCCCGGCGATCTGAACGAAAGTCCAGTCTTGCCCGTCTGCATCGCGAAGGCAAACCACGTTGCGTTCATTATCCTCCGAGGCCTTATCCAGCGAAGCATTGAGGTACTTTCCGGGGTAGTAGACGATTTTATGCACCTCCCCGGCCACTGGGATCCGGTTCACATGGACATTGAAGACATTCATGAACACACACACCCGTTGCCGCCGCTCGCCTGTTATTGGGTCCGGATGGTGATCGACAGTAATGACTCTGCCGTCGGCGGGAGACACCGCCACCCCTGGTTCATCAGGCACAACCCGCTCAGGGTCGCGAAAAAAATGGAGGCTGAAAAAGGTCCCCCCTAAAGCGATCAAGCTGACAGGCCACCACCCCAGAAGGGACAGAACCACTGTGGTAAAGGCCATGAACAGAATATACGGCAGGCCTTCCAGGCTCACCGCACAGGATGGTTTGTGCATAGTATTTTTCCTCTTATATACGCTCTATACGTCATTCACAAAACCGAGGCCAGCACCGTTCGCCAGGCCAGCGGTCTTGCCTTCCCATTTTTAGGCAAGGTACTTCCTGGAGCCGTGGCCCCAATTCCCAAAACGCTCCCCTGCCTTGAAGCTGGCCTTTATACACACTTAGCACAGTGGGCTAAGGTAATTGTCATTGTTCAACCACCCCTTGCGTCCCCTCCTTGCTAAGGAGGGAAATCGTAACCGTCTGATTTAGCGCTCAATATTCGATTCCGGTCGTTGGCACACAGGATGGGTGTACTGCTCATTGAACAAATACCC
>JBNJGM010000051.1:0-1985 GCA_051747685.1 Thermodesulfobacteriota bacterium
CCCTTACGCCGCGAATCCGCTTTCAGAATTTTTTGTAACCGACCACATATTTACGCTGAAACTGATTCAGGGCCCCATCGTCCAGCACCATTGAGCATCAGAATGTGGGACCAATGACTCGGCCCCCAATTTCCTTGGCGCCGTTTTGTTCTACAATCTTAACCAACCAGTGAGTACAGACGGTTTTTTTTCTCGGCCGGGCAAAGGGCGCGTTATGCTGTTTCAGGGGGTCGGGATATACCCTTTCTCTTCGTTTATTTTTGGCAGCTGGGTTAAATGTGACAGGCTGACCCGGGCCTGGTCCTGTGTAAAGGTGAGCAGGGTCGCGGTTTGAAAACGCAAGTCCGTTAGCGCCTGGGCGTATTTGTACTGGGCGCTTATTTTGTTCAGCCGGGCCTGGGACAAATTGTCCTGCGTCGTTATTACATCTATCTGGGTGCCCATGCCCATTTTGTATTTCATAAGTTGGTTTTCTACGGACTGGGTATAGAGATCGATGGTCTGTTCAGCGTTTTGGATTTCGCGGAAGGCGTTGCGCAGTACAGCTGTGGTTGTGTGCACATTCGTTTGCACCGTGCGGGCGAGTTCTTGGTGGGAGAGGATTTGCTGTCGCCGAGCCACTTGGTGTTGATTCAACCGGCCTCGTGCCTGCCTGTTGGCCACGGGAAATTCATATTGCAGTGAAATTTGCCAACTCGCCCCGGGCGCCGGGGTGAACGGAGCATCAGCCATTGTACTGTAGGGCGCGCCTTCCTCCAGGCCTTCATACCCAGCTTTCATGCCCAGATTGACGCGGGGCAATAGCTGGTTGTCGTAAAATTTTTCCCGCCGCTGGGCGGAATCGATGCGCCCCTTGGCGGCGTGCAGGTCATTCCTGTTTGCCAGGGCCTGCTCAATAAGGGCGGGGGAGTGGAGGCGATGTACCCGCTTTGGGGCGAGGTGGATCTGTTCAAAGTCGGTCTGGGGCGGGGGAAGGTCCCGGATTTGCGTAAAAGGGATGCCCAAGGCCAGGCCCAGGTTTTGCCGGCTCTGCAAGAAGGCCTGGTTGCTGGTAATTCTGGTGGTCGCTTTTTTGGAAAGGTTGGCGCGGACGTCTTCGAGTTCGGCGGCCGGGAGTTCATCGGCTTCAACGAGGGCCTTGGTTTGGCGGAAGAGTTCTTCGGCGCGTTGTTCCGCTTTGCGGTACTGTTGGAGCTGTTGGTAATCGCGAACATATTGCCAATAGGCCTTGCTCACCTCTCGGACTACCTGGTTCATGGTGTGTTTGAGTTCAGCGCGCGCGTTTTGGACATCTTGTCTGGCAGCGCGTTCTAACCCGGCGTTGGCTTCGGCGCCCAGCCCCCGCAATAGCGGCAGCGTGGCGATGAGGTAGGCTCCGGAGCTGCTAGCCGTCGGGGTTTGGGGACGGCCGTCGTCTTGACGGGTGGTTTCTACTTGCGGGGTCAACGTGAGCCCGGAGCGGAGTTCTTTTTTGAGTCCGAGGGTGTATCGGGAGGCGTATTCGGTCTGAGGGTCCTGCGGGCCAAGCGTGGGGGTATCGGTCTGACCGTGCTCAGCCTGGGCTTCAATGCTGGTGTCAAAGGTGCCACTGGCTTCCAAAAGGGCGCCCTGAGCGTTGTCAATATCCAAACGACTCCGGTCGATGTCCACTTGGTGGGTGAGGGCAGTACGGACGTACTCTAAGAGTTCGGCGGCATAAAGGTTTGGGGGCACATATACGCAAGCGAGAAGGAATCCACATAGGGCCGCAAGCGTTAGCTTTGCCGGTGGCGCGAGGTGTCGGCCCGTTGGGTGCGGCGGTTTCGGGTTGTGGGTGGGCGGTTTTTGCGCTGGCAAAGGGGCGAACTCCAAATGTATGCGTTGGGTTGCAGGGGATATTTCAAAACCGGGACTGTTGCATCCTGGTATGCATCTTGGCGCATACCGGTAAAGCTCAAGAGTGCCGAGGACAGCGCAAAATATCTGCTTGGATTCATTAAAATATG
>JBNJGM010000051.1:2085-13462 GCA_051747685.1 Thermodesulfobacteriota bacterium
CCAGGAAGGGTTATACGCCTTTTCCCGGTACAAGCCGGATATTGTAGTGACCGACATAGAGATGCCGCGTATGGACGGGCTGGATATGGCCGAAGCCATTCGCCGCATTGTTCCGAGCGCGCTTTTTGTGGTGGCGACCGCGTTTGATAATATCGAATACCTCAAACGGGCTATTGGACTGCAGATCGATGAGTTTATTTCCAAGCCGGTTATTCCGGAGGAATTGTTCCACGCCCTCAAGCGCAGCCAAGAAAAAATCGCCAATCGTCTCGAGGAACAGCGGGCCCACAAATTCACCCAACTCATGTTAAGCGGCATGCCCTTTCCGGTGTTAATGGTCAATGTGGAGGCCTTTGCGGTGGAAACCGTGAACGCGGCGGCGGCAAAGGAAGGGTATCATGCTGGGTCGAGCTTAGAGGGGTGTTTTTTCCCTGACCAGGTGCTGCTGGCATTGCAAGAGATGGTGCGTATCTCGGGCCACAAAGAGCCTGAGCGGCAACGCCTAGAAATAGAAACGGCAAAACGGTATTGGGCTTTGTACATCAATGCGGTGAGTCATTCCCGGGCGGTGGTGTTGGCTATAGATATTACCTGGCGCAAGCAACTCGATCACTTACGCGAAGACGTGGAACGCATCACCCGCCATGATATGAAAACGCCTTTAAACAGTGTTATCGCCTTTCCAGACCTGCTCTTGGACTCGGAAAATCTGAACCAGGAGGAGCGGGAATATGTGCACCTGATCAAGGATTCCGGGTATACGCTTTTGAACATGATAAATTTATCCCTGGATCTCTACAAAATGGAGCAGGGTACCTATACACTGCATCCGCAATCGGTGGATTTGGCCCGGATTGTCCGCCGGATTTTTTTGCAACTCAAAAACGAAGCTCGGGTTAAGCAGTTGCCCACGGCCCTGTACGGCCACGGTCACCTTTTGGGTAAAGGGGACCAGTTTTGGGTGCGCGGGGATCCTTTACTCTGTTATTCCTTGTTTTCCAATCTGATCAAAAACGCCCTGGAGGCCTCACCAGAGGGGGAGGAGGTTAGTGTGCACATGGAAATCCAGGAATCGCGAGCCCTGATCAAGGTCCATAATAGCGGGGCGGTGCCTAGGGAAGTTCGGGAGGTCTTTTTTGATAAACTTTCCACCTATGGCAAGAATACAGGCACTGGGCTGGGGACCTACTCAGCCGCGCTTATGGCCAAAACCATGCAAGGGGATATTGATATGCAAACATCAGAAGAAAAGGGAACCTTTGTCCTTGTGTGGTTGCCCGTGGAAAGCGCTCCCCAAGAGGATACCCCCATGGGAGTCGAATTACTATGAGAAAATGTTTGTGGTTGGCAATTTGGATTTTAATAATGTGGTGCTGGGCAATATCTCCAGCTGGTGCAGAAGGCACATCAGATGGGGAAAAACGTGAAGAAGCGCGTTCTGTTCATGATTTAGAAGCAGGAAAGGTCCGCGTTGCAGCCCTGAATAATTTTCCCCCGTTTTCATTTCGAATGAAAGGGAAGTTAATGGGTTTTACGATCGATTATCTAAAATTGCTTGAGAAGAAAGTCGGTGTACAATTTGAGATTATCGAAGGGACATGGGAGGAGGTATTTAAAAAATACAAAAAAGGTGATGTAGATATAATAACAGCACTATCTTATACAGAAGAAAGGGAAGAATATACAAGATATACAGAACCGTATTATATTATACCGACAGTTGTTTATAAGCGAAAAAAGAGCTTTTCGTATGAAGGTGTAGAGGATTTAAAAGGAAAAACTGTCGGTATAGAAAAAGGTGTTTTCTATAAAAAACATTTAGAAAAATATGAAGAAATTAATATAAAGGAGATAGAAGATACAGGTGAGCTTCTTCAGCAACTTTCTTTTGCCAAAATAGATGCTGTTATTACCAATATCAATATCGGCGAGTATATGATTAATGAGCATATGCTGAACAATGTGGAGCTTGCTGGCCGGATAGATGTTGCTGGGATTAAGGATGAAGATCTCCGTCTTGGTGTGCGACGGGAACACGAAAATTTGTATTCGTTGGTCCAAAAAGGGGTCAACCAGATTACCCCCCAAGAATACAAAGCTCTTCAAGACCGGTGGGTGGGATTTTCACCCGGGGACATGCTCCAGGGCGACCTGATTCCCAAAGACCTGGAATTGATCAAGCGATACGAAGAATTGCATGGAGGGCTCAGGGTGGCCAGCCATCCAGCCTGGTTTCCTGTTGATTTTGTGCATACTTCGGGCAAACACGCCGGGATCGTGGCCGATATCCTGGCCAAAGTGCGTGAGCAGCAAGGCCTCCCGTTCACGCTGTTTCACACCTCCTCGTTTGCGGCATCGCTGGAAGCCGTGCGCCGCGGCGATGCCGATGTTATCCCGGCTGTGGTCCCAGATGCCCGATTGCGGGAATCCTTTGCCTTTACCAAACCCTATCTATCTCTGCCTCTGGTACTGGCTACACGGGACAACGAGATCTTTATTGACGGGCTCGGGGACTTGACCGACAAACGTATTGGGTATGTGCCCCGGGGCGGGATGGCCGAGGTCTTTGCCGAAAAGTATCCTGATCTCACGTTCGTACCGGTGGACTCGGTGCCGAAAGGATTGCGTCGTGTCCGGCAGCAAAAAGAGTTTGCTTTTGTGGGGACTATCCCGGGGGTAACCTACGCCATCCAAGAATATGATCTTTACGATATTAAAGTTTCGGGGAAAATTGAAGAAAAGTTGCCCATAGCCGCGGCTGTGGCTCAGGAAAAAACCGCTTTGCTGCAGATTCTGCAAAAGGGATTGCGGTCAGTGACCTTGGAGCAGCGTGAACAGATCGTGGACGACTGGGTGTCCATCCGATTTGAAGAATCCGTCGATTACACCGTGGTCTGGTGGATAGTGGCCGGGGCGGGCGTACTTTTGGGAATCATGATTCTCTGGACGCGTAAGGTGCAGCGGCTTAACGCCTTGCTGGAAGCGAAAAACCAAGAACTGCACAAACTGTCCGTGACCGACAAACTCAGTGGCCTGTATAATCGGGACACAACAGAGCAGGAATTGGTCCGCGAATGCAAACGGTTTCGGCGGTTGGAAGACCCCTTTGCCGTGATTATGTTGGACATCGATTGGTTTAAAAGGGTCAATGATATCCATGGCCATGTGGTGGGCGATATTGTTTTGCGTGCAGTCGCCCAGGTGTTGCGAGAACGTGCCCGGGAAACGGACACGGTTGGCAGATGGGGCGGGGAGGAGTTTTTAATAGTGTGTCCCGGTACCTCGGCAGATGGGGCTGCTAAACTGGCTGAAGATCTGCGGGCGGCGGTGGCAAATTTGACCTTTGATGTGCAAGGGCTGTCCGTGACGCTCAGTGCGGGAGTGGTTGTGTGTACCGACCCCGGGCTGGAATATCAGCAGATTGTCCAGGCGGCCGACCGAGCCCTGTATAGGGCCAAAGAACACAAAAATACCGTGGTTTCTGGTCAGTGCGAGTGAAAGTATCAGGCTGTTTTTCAAAATTCCGAGAAGCGGGTGATAGGGAGTGAGGGGAATATGAAAGCAAGAATCGATTTTGAGCCTATCGTCCAGCAGATTGCCCAGGTGGTTATCATAGTTGACCACGACCTGCGCATTGTCTGGGCCAACGCCCAAGCGGTGGAGGTGGCCGGGGGCGATCCGGTGGGTCGGCATTGCTATGCCGTGTATCAAGGCCGGCAAACACCATGCGAG
The DNA here is from genome assembly GCA_051747685.1 of Thermodesulfobacteriota bacterium. Lineage (GTDB taxonomy): Bacteria > Desulfobacterota > Desulfovibrionia > Desulfovibrionales > Desulfohalobiaceae > Desulfohalobium. The sequence continues at coordinate 5,818 of JBNJGM010000051.1, forward strand.
GGGTGTCACACCTTGCAAACTTTCGAGACCGGGCAGTCAGTGCCCAATACCAGTACCGTGACCGATGAATACGGCCAGAGCCGTTTTTTTGACGGTTTTACCACCGTGGTCGGCTGGGACGACCAGGGGCGGCCGGCGCTGGTGGCGGAAGTGGCCGGGGAGGTCGGCGGCACGGCTCAGTAAGGCTGTGGCGTTACTTTGTTTCCAGGTTCCTGCCTAAGAGCGCTTTTTCTAGCGGCTCCTGCCGCCTCGTCTGGCCGGGTCGCCGCAAAGGAGTATTTGTCACTGCCCTGATTCCACGCTATCCTCGGTCCGGCTTGTGTACCGCAACCCCCTGGAGCGACTGGCGTGGAAATCCCGCTTTTTTCTGAACTTATCCTCATTTGCGCCCTATCCGTGGGCAGCATCTGGCTCTTTACCAAATTGCGTTTGCCTCCGTTGGTGGGGTTCCTTTTGGCCGGCATCGTCGTCGGACCGCACGGCTTCGGCTGGGTGCATTCGGTGCATGAAGTGGAGATGTTGGCCGAGATCGGGGTGATTTTACTGCTGTTTACCATCGGGCTGGAATTTTCCCTGGACCGCTTGATGCGTATCCGGCGCGCCGTGCTTCTTGGCGGCAGTGCTCAAATGGGCCTGACTGCCTGTCTCGTGGCTGTTATCGCGTTGTGGGCTGGCCTGGCTTTGAATCAAGCCGTGTTTTTCGGCTTGGCCATTGCCTTGAGCAGTACAGCCATCGTCCTCAAGGTCCTACAGGAAAAATCCTGGCTGGAAACCCCGCATGGGCAGTCCATATTGGGTATTCTGATTTTTCAGGATATTGCCGTGGTTCCTGTCTTGCTGTTGGTGCAAATCCTTGGCGGGAATGATCCACTGACCTTCTGGGGGCTGGCGACCTTGCTGCTGAAAATGGCCGCCGTATTGGGGTTTATTTTTTACGGTGTCAATCATGTTGTGCCCCGGCTGTTTCAGGCGGTGGCCAAAACCCAGAACCGGGAAATATTCCTCCTCTTTGTTATTGTTTTGTGCTTTAGTGTGGCTTGGCTGACATCGAAAGCCGGCCTTTCCTTGGCCCTGGGCGGATTTTTGGCCGGGCTGGTCATTTCCCGTTCGGAATTCAGCCTGCAGGCCTTGAGTAGTATCCAGCCCTTTCGGGATGTTTTTACCAGTTTTTTCTTTGTCTCTATCGGCATGCTCTTTAACGTCGGGCTGGTGTTGGAAAACCCGCTGCTTATTGTGGGGTTGGGAGCCGGGGCCTATTTGCTCAAAGCGGTACTCGCGGGCAGTAGCGCGGCCTTTCTCAAGTTGCCGGCGCGCAATATCGTGTTCACCGGGGTTGCCCTGGGGCAGATAGGGGAATTTTCGTTTATCGCCTTGCAAACCGGGGCTGAGGCCGGCCTTGTTGGGGCCCGGCTCTACGACACCACGCTGGCTTTTTCGGTGGTCACCATGGCCCTGACCCCCTTTATTATCGGGGCCGCCCCCCGGCTCGTGGCCGTGCTTGATCGGTATCGCCCCTATACGCCGCAGGCCCGTGATCCAAGCGAATTGCCCCTGAAGAATCACATTCTCGTGGTCGGGTACGGCCTGAGCGGCCGGAATATGGCCCAGGCTGCGCGCATGGCGGATATTTCCTACGTAGTTTTGGAACTCAATCCGGAAACCGTCCGCACGCAGCAGGCCCTAGGCATTCCTATCCACTTTGGGGACGCTACCCAACCCAGTGTTTTGGAGCACTTCGGGATCACGGGCGCCGCCGTTGTAGTCGTTGCCGTCAACGACCCATTGGCGACGCGCCATATTGTCCATTTGGCCAAGTCTTTGAATCCTATGGTCCATATCATCGTGCGTACCCGTTTTGTCGAGGAATTGCCGGCCCTGCGCCGGGTTGGGGCGGATGAAATTGTTTCCGAGCAGTACGAAGCCTCGATTGAGATGTTCGCCAGGATCCTGGCCCAGTACAATATTCCCTTCGAGGATATCGAACAGGCCGAGGCTATGATCAGGGCCCAGGATTATGGTATGCTCCGCGGAAAGCAGGGAAGAGATGCGAAAATTCCCAATATCCGACTGGATATTGGCGAAAGCGGTGTCTGTTCGTTTGCAGTCCAGGACGGTGTGCCGATTTGCGGGGTATCCCTGGCACAAGCGCAACTGCGGAAAAAATATAAAGTCACCGCAGTGGCGTTCAAACGCGATGGCCACGTAGTGGGCAATCCCGGAGCGGGCGAAGTGCTCCAGGCCGGCGACGAATTGTATGTCTTCGGCAGGCCCCAGGATTTGTTGAACGCCTATTCCGAGCTTTTTACCTCCCAGGGGGCTGGCTATGAGTTTTTTGATGCAGACAATTTTGCGGGGCCTGCGTGCCTCCAGGCGTACCTGTCCAAAATGCCGACGGGTGCAGACGGTGAAGGCAGCTAAAAGCGGCGAGAGCCCGCGTTGTAAGTTTTGTGCAGCGCCGTTGCCGCCTGAGAGGGGAAAGTCGAAATAAGGGGCCGGGAGATGATGATCGGGAAGCTTTCCGATGTTCTCTACAGGGCGAGAAGATTGCCCCACATCCCGGCAGTGAAGATGAATATCTGCTGCTTGCCTAGGCCGTAGACCCGTCCGCCCCCTGCCAGTGGGGCCTGGTAATCCTCGTGCAGGTGGCCGTGCAGTACCAATGCGGCGCCGCTGTGCTGGGCCAACTGGTCGATTTCGGGAAATCCGTGGTGGTGTGTGCCCGGCACTTCGTGGGTCAGCAGAATATCGACTTGTTGGCCAGCGAAACCATCCGGGATATCCTCGGGGAAAATTGATGCCCAGTGGCGCCGGGGCAGGCTGTCTGCACCGGCCTCGGCATCCTGGACGGTATACTGGGCGCAGGCCTGCCGATTTGGCCACCTTGGTGGGTGTGGGGGCAGCCAGACTTCCTCGGTGAATATCCCGGAAAGGCCGCCTATGCGCAAATTCCCCACAGTGACCACTTTTTTGTGCAAATGGCGCGACCAGATGCAAAAATGGTTTTCAAGGGAGGCGTCGGTCTCCACGTCGTGGTTACCGAGGAGAAACCAGGTTTTGTCGGTAAGACTGTTGTCTAAAGGGGCGAGTTCTTCTGTGAGCGGGCGCGTTGGGGTTTGGTCGCCGAGTAGAAAAATGCCTTCGATGGTGGATGGCGGGTACTGCCCGGCGATGTCGAGGAGTTCCTCGAAGTTGCCGTGGGCGTCGGCAAAGAACAGGAGCATACAGGCCCTCCTTGGGGGTGAAGTCTGCGAGGAGATGCCGGCCTGAGAAAAACCGGGGCGGTTGCAGGGCGCGAAGCGCAAAATTCTTATTCTACCAAGCTTTCGCCAAAATGCAAGAAAATTGTGACAGGAGCGCGGTTGCGCTTGGTCCGACAGACAAGACCCCGGGCTGGTGGAACCAGTCCGGGGTCTTGTCTGTGTAAAAGGGGAGAAGTCCCACATTTTTTGTACAGGCCGTGACACTATTCTGGAGTTGGGCTCCTAGGGCTACAGTTTGTTTGAACAATTTAAGGAGAATGGGACGGCATGTATAGTGAGGGCAGGTACAACGCGGAGAAGTGGGGTGAAGAAAATCCAGGGTCGTCGATTGTATAAATCAGAGTGGAACGTACAAAACGCAGTATAAAAATCTGGGCCAGGAATCACAAACGGTTCTTTTGACAAAGGGCATGGAAGTTCATTACCTTGCCTTATCATTGCCTACTAGCCTGGGTGGTTGGGAAAAGGCTGTTTGTTGAATACACGCGGCACGCCAAAAGAAGTACTTGCGCTATGGCCTCGGTTCTGGACTCCAACAACCGAAGGGGGAAGGGTGTTTCATTTTTTTCTGACCCACATTGCGACAATCGGTGGCTTTCTTTTGGCTGCAGTGGTCATCGCGCACATGCTCCGGCAGCGCCATTCTTCGGCGGCCACCGCAGCCTGGCTGTTGGTGATCGTGATTGTGCCGTATGTAGGGGTGCCTTTGTATTTGGTCTTTGGCGGGCGCAAATTGCAACGTGTCGCGGGGTCGAAAGAAAAGATCCAACTGCCGCACAATCCCGATCAAGCACCTCCTGTGGCGCCAATGGACATCTTTTTGCGCACCTACGGTCTTCCGGCCGCTAGGTCCGGAAATACATTTACTCTGTGTTCCACCGGCGAGCGCGCCTACCAAGAATTGGTAAAACTCATTGAGCACGCCGAAGAAAGTCTGTGTATCACCACGTTTGTCCTGGGCTCTGATGCGGTTGGCGAGGATATCATGGCCCGGTTGGCCCGAAAAGCCGCAAGCGGGGTGCGCGTTAAGGTCTTGCTCGACGGCGTAGGCTCGCTCGCCACCCGGAAAAAAACGATCGCGCCGCTGCGCCGGGCCGGGGGGCAGGTCAAATTTTTTATGCCCATGGTGCATTCACCGATCAAAGGGCGGACAAATCTTCGCAATCATAGAAAAATGGCCATAGCTGACGGAAAAGTTGTTATGGCCGGGGGAACGAATATCGCTAGCGAATATATCGGACCCCAGCCTTCCCCCACCCGCTGGCGGGATGTCTCCTTTATTCTCTCCGGTCCGGCCGTGCAAGATTACAACGAAATTTTTCGTTCAGATTGGAAATTTGCCAGTGGGGAGGTGTTGCCGAGTCCCCAGACAGCACACCCCCCTGCCGCCGCACAAGCCGGCACCACTGAGGCCCAAGTTGTTCCTTCTGGCCCAGATGTTGCCGGGGATCCGCTCTATGCCGCTTTGCTCTCGCTTATTTTTTCCGCCCGGGAACGTATACAAATCGTGACCCCCTACTTTGTTCCCGACGAGTCTTTGACCCAGGCCTTATGCATTGCCGCCCACCGGGGCATCGACCTGCAAATCCTTGTGCCCCAGCGTTCCAATCACAGATTGGCCGATCTGGCCCGCACTTCCTACTTGCGCGACATCCAGCATGCAGGGGGGCGTATCCTGTTTTATCCAGAAGGCATGGTCCACGCAAAGGTGTGCCTCCAAGACAATGCCGTGGCCATTATTGGTTCGGCCAATTTTGATATGCGCAGTCTTTTTTTGAACTATGAAGCAGCATTGTTTGTCTATGGCGCAGAGGATATTGTCGCTATTGAAAATTGGGTTGCGGATTTGGCCCAAGGGTGCCAGGAGGGAGTTCGGGAAGTAGGGGCTTTTCAAGACGTATGCCAGGGCGTAGTCAGAATGGTGGCTCCGCTTTTATGACCAGGCCAAGGTCGGGGAGATACGGCAAAGAAAGGAGTCTCCTATTTTGCAAGCCCCATAGAAAGTGCGCGTGTTCTATACGCCTTGCTCCCGGGACCGGCAGGCGCCGGCCTGGTTTGCGCAAGGCGTTGGGTATATCGGATGGGTCCGAAAATGCTAGAGTGGATGATACTGTCCCCAAGCTTAACAAGGAGTTGCTATGAGTCGTGTCCAGGAGCAGAAGCGCTATGAAGAACTGAGCCCATTTGAACTCAAAAACAAGTTGATCGGCATGGCCAAGTCGCACCACGAAAAAATGATGCTCAATGCCGGTCGTGGCAATCCGAATTGGGTGGCCACCACGCCTAGGGAGGCCTATTTCCTGTTGGGCAATTTTGCCCTGGAAGAAGGACATCGGGTCTTGAGCCGCTCCGGCTTGGCCGGGGCACCGCAGACCCAAGGTATGGGCGAACGGCTGGTGCGTTTTTGTGAGCGCCACGCCGAGCATATTGGGGCGCAGTTTCTCGCTGACTCCTACCGGTATGTCACCGAAACCCTGCAGTGCGATGGGGACGCCTATATTGCGGAAATGGTCGACGGCATTCTGGGCGACCATTATCCGGTACCGGACCGCATTTTGCCGTATACTGAAAAGATCGTCGGGGCTTATTTGGATTTGACCATGTGCGACGGCAGACCCCCGGAAGGCACAATGGACCTGTTCGCCACCGAGGGCGGTACAGCGGCCATGACCTATGTTTTTAACAGCCTGAAAGAAAATTTCTTGCTCAATCCCGGGGATAAAATTGCCCTGGGCACCCCGATTTTTACGCCGTATCTAGAAATCCCTCCCTTGAACGACTACCAGTTGGTGTCCATTGAGGTTCAGCAAGACGAGGACCATAACTGGCAATACCCGCCGCAGGAGTTGGAAAAACTTAAAGACCCGTCCATCAAGGCCTTTTTCCTGGTCAATCCCTCCAATCCGGCTTCTGTGAGCATCGACGAGGCGTCGCTAAAGATGGTGGCCGATTTGGTGCAGAATGAACGCCAGGACCTGATCCTGCTCACGGATGATGTCTACGGCACCTTTGTCAATGGTTTTAGGTCCCTGGCGGCCACGGCTCCCCGGAACACGATCCTGGTGTATTCCTATTCCAAATATTTCGGAGCAACCGGCTGGCGGCTCGGCGTCATCGGCATCCAGGAAGATAACGTCCTGGACGAGATGATCGCCGCTCTTCCGGAAAAGAAGCGCACCGGCCTGCACGATCGCTATAGCTCTATAGCCACAGAGCCGGAAAAGATACGCTTGATCGACCGCATGGTTGCGGATAGCCGGGCGGTGGCCTTGAACCATACCTCGGGATTGTCCACGCCGCAGCAGGTGATGATGGCCCTGTTTTCGCTGCAGGAACTGCTGGATGCGGACAGCCGGCTGTATCGGAAGCAAGTCCAGGACTTGATCGCAGAGCGCTATGAGGCGCTGTACACGGGACTGGGGACGCAAGGGGGCGAGTCGGATTGTTATGCGAAGTATTACACTACCATCGATATCCCTCAGTTGGCCCAGGAGCGCTATGGCGAAGAATTTGCCGCCTGGCTCAAGCAGGAGCACGAAGCTATCGATTTTGTCTGGCAGCTGGCGGATACCAAGAATGTCGTACTCATGGACGGTGGCGGCTTTGATGCCCCGGAAATGTCGGTACGGGTCTCTTTAGCCAACTTGTTTACAGCGGATTATACAAAGATCGGGCAGGCGATCAGCGAACTTCTGGACGAGTACAAGCAGCAATGGGAACGGCAGAAGGCGTAGCTTGGGTGTGTAGGGCAAGGTGAGACAGGCCGCCCGTTTTCTTCATTCCCGCGCAGGCGGGAATGCCGGGAAGACGCTGTGCCATAGCGCAGCCCAGAGCAGATGGATTGCCCGGTGCCTGGAGGCGGTGCTGTACTCTGGGCCTGTGGCCGGGCAATGACGGAGGAGAAAGGCTCCTTGTTCTTTGGACCACCAGGCGCCGTCCTGGCACGATATAGCAGGCAGGAGCCGGGGAAGACAAAGACGGGGTACGAGGCCACTTGTAGGGGCGTGTGGCGCACGCCCTCTTTGGCGATCTTTTCCGATTCCCATCCTTTCCAAGCTGAGCATTGCACATTTTTAACACAGTGGCACTATAACCTGCTGAAAATATAAGGTTTCAGAGTCATCATCCCAACCACCCCTGGCCCCTCCTTGCCAAGGAGGGGAATGAAGAAAACCGAGGGTATTTGTTCAATGAGCAGTACACCCATCCTGTGTGCCAACGATCGGGATCGAAGATTTAGTGCTAAATCAGACGGTTACGATCCCCCTCCTTTTCAAGGAGGGGGTAGGGGTGGTTGGTGTATGGCCTTTCCGATTTACCGCCTTGCCATCCACTTGTGAACCGGCACCCCGTGACGTCAAACGGCTCCGCCTTGATCACGCCGT
>JBNJGM010000052.1:0-13456 GCA_051747685.1 Thermodesulfobacteriota bacterium
CCAGAAACTTAGGTGAGGCTGTGGGGCGTGTGTACACTTCACAGGAGTCGGGAAAAAGGGGCAGGAAAAGCGCTGCGGGATATGTTAACTGTTGTCTGGTTCGGTGTATTCCACAGCAATGCATTGCGTGGGACAGCAACTTACAGCCTCTTGCAAACAGTCCGGGATAGCTTCAGGATGCGGTTCGACAACCACGGCCAGGCCGGTTTCGTCTTGCATGGCGAAGCAAGCCGGACAGAGCTCGGCGCAACTCTCGCAGCCGGTACAGGCGATCGGATCTATGGAGATGTCAGTGACGAGCGTATTCATAGTATAGAGCATAAGGTATTGTCTGGGGGAGGCAAAAGAGGAAAGCGCCCAACGTTCCCCAAGGAAAGCGGGCGCTTTGACAACATTATTCGGCTTTGGCGGCTTCCCACTCATCTTTCTCAACGGCCCCGTCCCCATTGGTGTCCATGCGCCGGAAGTCCAGCACGGAAGCTTCAGGAAAGGCGGTCATAAATTCCTCCAGGGACACCTTGCCATTGCCATCGGCATCGAGTTGGTCATAGTAGTCAACGGAGACATCCTGCGGGCTTTTGCCGGCTCCGGACATCGTTTGGCAGGCGCTCAAAGCGCAAACCGTCACACCGACTGCAATCCAACCAATCCAGGTACGCATCAGTTTCCTCCTTTGTGCTGTTAAGTCCGAAAAAATCACTATTGCCGACCTGTAGCCTCGGTGAGCATGGTGACATTTGATTTGGTGAAAAATCCATCAAAGTCCCCGTAGCGTTGGATATATTCATTGACGAGTAAGGTGTACTTGGACGGGACAGTAAAGGTCTGTTGCAGGCCTTCCGCCTCCGAGCCGACAAGTTCGACAAGAAAGCGCATTCCATCACGCTCCAGAGCGTCATAGGTCGTTTCGATTTCCTTGGTGGTGAAGGCCATGTGATGCACGCGACGGCCGTAGTTGGCGATGAATTGTTCTGTGGGCCCAGTGTCTTGGGTTGCAGAATCCGATGCAATACCGGAAGTAAAGACCATGGCAAAGTCTTTATCCGAAAGCCGCGCTACGTTGGTAATGGAGTTGAGGGAATTCACATATATGGCGAAGTCGAAATTGTAGTTGGTAAGCTCCATAAATTCCAAAATGGCGTTATCTCGCTCGGCTGACGTGACGCGGGTGGCACAGTGGTCCAGCGCACCGATGTTTTGCAAGTGGGGCATATCCGGTTTCTCGGCCTTGGGCGTAATTTCTTGTGCGTCTCGGGTTTTAAAGCTGTCACTGGCATGATTTTTCCATTGGATGAATCCGAGGGAATTGTGCGTAAATGGAGAGGGTCGCGTTTGGATAAAAGCGTACTCCGGGTGGTACTGGATGTCGTCGGTCATGAAGGTCACCCCCCGGTCACTTTGCAGTCGTACATAAGTTTCAATGTCCGGGGTTGAAAAAATAAATGTTTCTAGTCGGGTATGAGGGAGAAAGCGGGATTTGGGGTTGAGGTTCAGAGCATAAAAGGGATTCTCGTCAGCGAGGCGGGTCTGAATAAGAATATCCGGTGAGGCCTCGATGCCCAATCGGGTGACTTTGTAGTTCGCGTCAACATATCCTTCGCGTAGGCCCATACCGGTTGTGCGTAACAACTCCTGGACCGCTCGATCATGCATTTGCGGCTCGGTATTGATCACCACTGCCTGCAATCCCCCGACAAGCCCTTCAAGGCCCTTTGTTTGGCGCATCTCCTGGACAGCCTCGGCGTGTTCAGCTAGCCGGATGTCGCGTTCCGCACTCCCCTCAGGCAGAGTTCCGTTTGTTGCTTCGGCCATGCGTTGCTTTCTCCTTGGTTTGGCGCAAGTTTTTCCCAAGCGGCCCAGACACGTGGGGGTCTTGGTCGTTTGCCAACCGCTGGAGCAAAAAACTTCGGACAGATTTGCGCTTTAGGCGTTAATGGTCTTTTACTAGGGCGAGGTGTTTTTTCTGCGCCTTTTCCAACCGAGCCATAAGCGGTTGGATATGGCTTTTGAAGCGATCGCGTTCATTTTCGGGAACCGGTTTGCATGGGGGCGACTCGACCTTAAGAGGGTTGATGTACTTTCCGTTTTTTTTCATGCGAAAATCTAGGTGCGGTCCCGTGGACAAGCCCGTGCTTCCAACATAGCCGATTACCTGGCCCTGTTTGACTTTTTGGCCGCTACGTAGCTTGTCTGCAAAACGGCTCATATGGTTATAGACAGTGACGTACCCGTTGGGGTGGCGCACTTTGACATATCGCCCGGCCCCTTTGTCATAGGCCCGAGTCATAATGACACCGTCGCCCACCGTTTTGATCGGTGTGCCGGAGGGGGCAGCGTAATCGATACCGTGATGGGGACGTCGTTTTTTGAGGATCGGATGCATCCTGCTGTTGGAATATCCTGAAGAAATCCGGGTAAAGGAAAGTGGGGCCTTTAAAAAGGCTTTGCGCACGGATTGTCCTTGGGCATCGAAATAGGAGCTTTCTCCATTGGAGTCTTTATACCAAAAGGCTTTAAATGTTTGGTTTTTATTGGTGAATCTTGCCGCAAGGATTTTCCCGTACCCGCTGGGTTTGTCTTGGCGGAAACGTTTCTCCACCAGGGCAATGAATCTATCCCCTTGGCGGAGGTCGCGCACAAAGTCGACATCCCACGCGAAAATTTGCGCCAAGAGCAAGGCAAATTCCGGCTGTTCACCGGCTTGGCTGACCGCCGTGTACAGGCTGGAATCGATTTCTCCGCTGACTAAAGTGGTTTCAGTGTCATAGGCAATGGGCTTTTTATTGACGTGGAAGCCGTCGTCCTGTTTCCGGATAAGGAGTTTGGACTCTTTATTGATTTCGTAGCTCAGTTGTACGAATTCATCGTTGCGCGTGGAGATGGTATACGGTTGCCCTGCTTTGAGGCGAGTCAATGGATAGATATCCTCGCATTGACGGTTTAATGCGTGAATTGATGATCCGTTGAAATATTCGGACAAAAGCTGAGTGGCCGTTTCGCCAGGCTCAATGGTACCACTGATCGTTGTAGTGGGCGGAATCGTCGCTGCTTCGGCACTAAGGGACGGTGCGGAGCGCTTTTTTTGGGGTTTTTCGGCTTTGTTTTCCTGTTTTTGGGAAATTGAGGGAGGAGAAGAGTGCGCTACGGTTTCCAGTTGCTGGAATTCGGTGGCAGCAAAATCGGGTTTATCGTGTTTTTCCGGCAGGGAGATGAGACTCAGCGCAAAGAGGGCCAGTCCCAACATGAACACAGCCGCAAAGCGGCGTGGTGGGATTCGCTTGGGGCGTTGGAAATTCAATTTTTGGTGCCTGTGGCGGGCAAAGCGCATAGGATACGGCTCGTTCTCTGAAGATTAAAATATGCTGGAGGATGTGATCATCCTCCGCCAACTGCGGGAAAGATGCCAACCCGGTCGCCCTCATTCAGAGACGTACTTACATCCACACTGCGACTATTGACAAAGGTGATCTTGACTTCCTCAGGGGCGATGCCCAGCCGTTGGATCAGAGTGGCAATGGTTTCATCTTTGTTTATAGGGAAGTTTTCAGCGTTGTCCGGTTGGAAGGCTGACAAGGTGGCGTAGCATTTTACAGTAATGCCCATACGATTTCTCCGGGACAAGAGGTTCCGGTACAACTCGCCGGGGTCATACCGCATACATATCGGATGTCAAGGGGGTGCCGGTACTGTGCTCACGGGGGGTCGTGGCGGCGTTCTGTCCATATATACAGCGTTCGTGAAAAAAGTGTGTAATAGGGACTAGCATCAATGCATTACGCCATTCTATCTACTGGCTCTGGTGAAAAAACGCAAGTCGGTACTCCCTTGGAATCCGGTTGCGGAGCCAGCCTATGGGCGGGCCATGGGGGTGGCCCGGGGAAATGGTGCAAGCGTTTGTTTTTATTCCATATCAGTCGGGAGCGCAAAGAGGGCTAAAGGGCAAGCGAAGGCTTGAAAGATCTCCTGCCTCCGTGAAAATGATATTCTAAATCGCGGAATCAGGGGGCATAGATCCAGGAGGACCCAGTTGTGGAAACGAGGGGGCGTCCGCAACGGCGGCCTTGATGGGGAAAAATGGAAGATGCAACAGGAAATTAGGTAATGGTGCGCAGTTCGAGCTGGAGGTACGCAGGCCATTGTTTGTCTTGAACAGCGGAGAGGGTGCAAGGAAGCTCTTGGCCGTCAAAGGAGAACTCGCGGCAGGAGGGCCACAGGCCGGTGGCCGTTTTGAGCCATTCCGCGAATTCTGGTCCGGAGACAATGATTCCATTTTGGAGCAAGGAGGTACCGACTTCAATGGCGAGGAAGTTGAAGAGCTTCAACCGGACGAGTATCGGGGTTGGCGTATCCGCCCCAGTTGCTGTCGAAGCATAGGAAATGCCGTTACGCAGGGCCGCAAAAGCGCCGCCACTTCGCATCGTCGCACCAACTAAACCGGGCATGGCCGCGGACAAAGCCACGGTGCTGTTCGCATCAAGGGCGGTTGCCACCGGATCATCCACGGGATGTCCATTAATGAAGATGGTTTGGATTCGGTTTTGAATATACTCTGAACTCAGACCACAGGTTGATTCCAAAAAGTCTTGCAAGGTGACGCCATGGAGGGTTTGGAGAAGAAAGCCGCGTTGGCATAAGGGCATAAGGGCGGTGGGTTCAAGTGTTTCCAGGCCCAATCGGCAAATGGGGTATGTCTGCATATGTTTTCTCAATAAGGGGCCCCAGCGGGGCCCCTTTGGGTGATTACCAGTTAAAGACCGAATCCAACTCTTCATCGCTGATGTCAAAAGTGACATTGTGCGGGGCGAGTTGTTCGCGTTTGAAATAGGTGGGCAAGCGGTCGTGGACCTTGCTGAAGCCAGCGTTGGTATTGAATGCCCGTTCCTGGCTCAAGACATTTTTGCCCAAAGCGACCACGTCGTCGGCTGTCAGGGACAGGCCGTAGAAGGCATTGAGCATATCAATAAGCGCCTGGAAAGTTTCGGGTTGGTCTAAAATGGCAAAGGCGGTGAACACACACATTCCTGTGGAGTCCAGGGCCGCCGTCGCCACTTGGAGATCACGGGAGAGTTCAGCCTGTCCGCTTGAGGAAAGAGCGTCCTGCTGACCGGGGCCGACTTTGAGGATGTTCGTGGCCACAGCGTAGCCGGCGGTGTGGTCAGCGCCCATGGGGCTGGTGGCGTAGGTTACACCGACACCCTTGACCGCGCGGGGGTCGTAGGCCGGCATGGCCTGGTTTTTGACCACCGGGGCACGCTCAATGCCAAAGGCTTTGGCTGCCGCAGCTGTCCCGGCCCCGAGAAGGCGACCCAAATGGGTGCCTTTGCCCACTTCGTGGACCAGGTTGATCGAACCTTCAGCGTCCCCGAATTCAATCAGCCCCGCTTCCATAGCAACACCGATGGTGGCCCCCATTTCAATGGTATCCAGGCCGTAATCGTCGTCAAGAAAGTCCAGGCGAGCGATGGTGTCTAGGTCGTCAATACCGCAGTTGCCCCCGTGGGACCAAACAGTTTCGTATTCGGGCTGTTTGGTGACGTAATTGCCGTCTTTGTCCACAAAGACACCGGAGCATTGGATGCCGCATCCGCGGTGACAGCCGTGGGTGGGATTGCCGCCGCGTTGTTGTTCCATTTCGGCCTGCAACTCGCCACTTAAATTCGCTGCGCCTTTATACTGCCCTTCTTTGAAGTTGTAGGTGGGATAGCCACCGGCTTCGTTGATGATGTTGGTCAGGACATTGGTGCCGTAGGCCGGCAGGCCTTGGCCAGTAACGGCGTGGCCTTTGAGGCCTTCGACAAAGACCTTGTTGGCCTGTTTGAAGGCCTCTTGGTCTTGCGGTTTGCGCATTTTGGCGCCAGCACCATCCAAGAGGAGCATTTTTAGCCCTTTGCTGCCCATGACAGCGCCCACGCCGCCGCGGCCGGCGTGGCGGGAGGGGCGGCCTTCGGGGTCAGAAACGGCTATGGTAGAGTTGGCCATACGCATTTCCCCGGCAGTGCCGATGGAAATCATGGTCCCGTTTTTGACGTATTCGTCTTTAAATTTCTCCATCAATTGGTAGTTGGTGTGCATTTTCAGATCATTGGCTTTGTCGATCTGCACCCCGTCTGCGCTTAAGGTGATTTTATATAAATCCTTGGGTTGCGATCCTTCCAAAACAATCGCGGCATAACCGAGCTTGGCCATAACTTGGGCGGCTTGCCCCCCAGCGTTGGATTCTTTGATGCCCCCGGTAAGCGGGCTTTTGCAGCCAACGGAAAGGCGACCCGAAGTGGAAGCGGCGGTGCCGCTGAGCAGCCCGGGCGACATGACCAATTTGTTTTCAGGTCCAAGTGGGTGGCAATCTGCGGGTACCTCGTTGTGGACGATAGCCGAAGTAAGGGCCCGGCCGCCAAGGCCAGCATAATCGCCAAGCGGCTCTTCAGAATATGTCGGGCCGCCGTCGGCGCCGAGGTTAATGCGCAAAATCTTGTCCATGGAACATCCTCCATACTGTGTAATGAATTGTAGAGAAATTTGCAGGATAGGTGAAATTGCTGCCTGCCTTTCTCATCATTCGCAAACTACAAGTTCCTTGTGCGCTTTGCAAGGGAGTTTGTCAATGCCAGAGCCGAAAAATGCGAAACGCTATACAGTGTAAAATTCTGTATAAATATACATAAAAAGGGAGCTTTGGAAGGGTGATCCGGTGAGCGGCGGCCTCTGCAACACAGGCAAACAGGCCGGCACCATTTGTGTATACGGGAGCAATTACTGGCTGTATTCCCTTACAGCGAAGGAATATGTCGTGAGTTCAGCTGGGGTCGCGGCGTAAATTGAGGTCGCCATCGGTATGCGGAGTAGGGGAAAAGGGCCTATGGAGCGTTGGCTGCTAGGCCTCGGGGAAAGGTGCCCTGAGTAGCGAGAATACGACGCGGGGTGCTACGGGGGGGGCAAGAGGTGGAAAGAAGGCGACAATAGTCGTTAGGGATGTCTCCGTATGTTTCAGGAAACTATCGGGTGTGCATGACGTCTTCCAAAAACGCCTGCCAGGCTTGTCGGGCAAAGCGGATACTGTTGTCTTTCCAGCGTCGCCCTCGTGCTTCCCAGAAAACCCAGAGAGCTTTGGATATGAGTCGCCCCGCGCTTTGGAGGGTCTGCCATGCGGCTTTGGCGAGACCTAAAAGGGCGTTTTTGAATTGGAGGCCTTCCCGACTCAAGGGGAGGTTATCCTCAACATTGGGCGGGTTGGGGTGTTTCTGTTGGCGCATGGCCGGGGCTCCTTCAAAGGCTTTTAGTCAAGCATTGCAACGGCGCAAGTGCGCTGTGTCAGAAATTTGGAAAAAAAGCAATCGGCTAGGGCCGATGCCGGGGGTCAAATGCGTCTCGGGCACCTTCACCGATAAAAACGAGCAAGGTCAATAAGCCCGCTAAGGCAGTAAAACTCGATATCCCAATCCATGGAGCGTGGAGGTTGGCCTTGCCTTGGGCTAAGAGTTCGCCCAGCGAGGCTGATCCGGCCGGGAGTCCGAAACCGAGGAAATCCAGCGAGGTTAAAGTCGTGATCGAGCCGTTGAGCAAGAAGGGAAGGAACGTCAATGTTGCGACCATGGCATTGGGCAGGATGTGTTTGGCCATGAGCATGGTGTGCCTAACCCCAAGGGCCCGGGCGGCGAGGACGAATTCCATGTTTCGGGTCCGCAAAAATTCGGCCCGGACCAGGTCGACAAGGGGCATCCAGCTAAACAAAAGCATGATCCCCAAAATCCACCAAAAGCTCGGTTGGACAAAGCTGGAAAGAATTATCAAGACGAAAAGGACCGGCAAGCCGGACCAAATTTCTAAAAACCGTTGCCCCAAGATATCGATTTTGCCACCAAAATACCCCTGCACAGCGCCTACAGCCACCCCAACCGCTGTACTTAATGCGGTCAAAACGAGCCCAAAAAGAACAGAGACGCGAAATCCATAGATGAGTCGGGCGAGAACGTCCCGGCCGTGGTCGTCCGTGCCCAACCAGTTTTCCAGGCTTGGCGGTGACGGGGCGGGCTGGCTGAGGTTGTAGTTTATGGTGTCGTAGCTGTAGCGGATAGGCGGCCAGAGCATCCAGCCCTCTTTTTGAATAAGGCGCTGGACGAAGGGATCGCGATAGTCGGCCTCGGAAGGGAAATCACCCCCGAAAGTAGTTTCCGGGTAGGCCTGCAGCACAGGAAAGTACATCTCGTTTTGGAAGTACACCACAAGTGGCTTGTCATTGGCGATTCCTTCGGCGCCGAGGGAAAGAAGAAAGAGCACGCCAAAAATCCACAAGGACCAATAGCCCCGTTTGTTTGCTGTAAATGCCGTCCAGCGCCGTTTGCTCAAAGGGCCCGGCCGGAGTTTGCCGAACAAAGAAAGCGCTACCATGTTCACTCCCGACGTTCGAAATCGATACGCGGGTCGACAAGGGTGTAGGTTATATCGCTAGCGAGTTTGGCGAAAAGTCCGATCAAGGTAAAGACATACAGGGTGCCGAACATGACGGGATAATCGCGTTGTAGCGTGGATTCAAAGCCTAAAAGCCCAAGGCCGTCTAGAGAAAAAATGACTTCGATAAGTAGGGAGCCGGTGAAAAACATGCTGATAAAGGCTGCGGGAAATCCGGCAATAATGATGAGCATGGCGTTTCGGAAAACATGGCCGTAGAGAATGCGTTTTTCGGTCAGTCCTTTTGCTCGGGCGGTGGTGACGTACTGTTTTCCAATTTCGTCGAGAAACGAATTTTTGCTCAACAGGGTCAGGGTGGCAAAGCCACCGATAACCATGGAAAGGACTGGTAAGGTCAGGTGCCAAAAATAATCTTTGATCTGTTCCCACAGGGAGAGTTCGGGGAAATCAGGAGAGGTCAGCCCCCGCAAAGGGAAAATATCCCAATAGGATCCGCCGGCGAAAAAGACGACCAAGACTATGGCAAATAAAAAAACAGGGATGGCGTTGCCAACTATAATAGCGGTACTGCTCCAAACATCGAAACGGGAGCCGTGGTGCAGCGCCTTGCGGATGCCAAGGGGAATAGAGATGCTGTAAATGATAAGTGTGCTCCAGAATCCCAAGGAGATGGAGACGGGGAGTTTCGAGAGGATAAGTTGTAAAACGGATTTTTCGCGGAAAAATGAATCGCCAAGGTCGAACCGCGCGTAATTGCCGAGCATATGTAGGTAGCGTTGCCACAAGGGTTTATCGAACCCATAGAGCCGTTCGATTCTTTGAACCAGTTCGGGATCCAGGCCTTGGGCTCCGCGATAGGCGGATTTCCCTTGCCCGCTTTGATCTCTGCGTTGGAAGTCCCCGGCGTCACTTCCGGTAAAGCGTTCTGTAGCCTGTCCGGCTTGGCCCTGTAGCGTGGCCATGAATTGTTCGACGGGCCCTCCGGGCGCGGCCTGGATGATGAAAAAATTGATGGTCAAGATCCCTAGAAGGGTTGGACCCATAAGAAAAATGCGGCGCAGGATATAACTTCCCATGGGGCATCCGTGGAAAGGGCGTGCCTAGGGGACTAGCGCCCTTGTATTGGTCTGATGGTTTGGGCTTTTTCGGGGTCGATCCACCAGGCAAAGAAATCGAGACCATAGGGGGGAAGCGCTTCCGGAATACCGAAGATATCCCAACGGGCAATGCGGTAAGCCCCCAAGTGCCATTGGGGGATAACATAATGGCCCCACAATAGGGCGCGGTCCAAAGCCCGGCAGCGGGTGACCAAGCTTTGGCGGTCAGGGGCGGAGATGACCTTTTGAACCAAGGCGTCTACAGCGGGGTTGGCTACACCCATGTAATTGGAAGTCCCGGCCGTATCAGCGGCTTGGCTACTCCAAAAAGACCGCTGTTCATTGCCGGGTGAGAGCGACTGCGGCAACGTGGCGATGAGCATATCAAAATCGAAACTGCGGAGTCGATTGACATACTGCGTGGCATCAACCCGGCGGATGTTCATGGTGATTCCCAGTTTGGCGAGGTTGCGTTTAAAAGGCAACACCACGCGTTCAAAGCTCGGGGAGCGCAAGAGAAGAGTAAAGGTGAAACGGGCGCCGTTATCGGAATGGACCAAATGCCCCTCTTGGAGACTCCAGCCTGCTTGCCGCAAAAGCCGCAGCGCTTTTCGCAGGTTGCTCCGCAGGGAGTCGTTTTTCGTGTTCGGGACGGTGTAGGCGGATGTGAGGGCTTCAGGGGGCAGATGCTCTTTATGCGGTTGGAGCAGTGCAATTTCGTCTTCCGTTGGCGGGCCCTGAGCGGCGAGTTCCGAATTGGCGAAATAACTTTTGCTCCGCGTATATTGACCATAAAAGAGTTGCCTGTTGGTCCATTCAAAATCAAAGGCAAAGGCCAAAGCGCGGCGCACTTTCGGATCCCGAAAGGGGGCGCGGCGCGTGTTGTAGATAAAGGCCTGCATGCCCTGCGGGCGCTCGTGGGGGATTGTTTCCAGGATAATTTGGCCTTTTTCTGCGGCCGGGCCGGTATAGGCCGTTGCCCAATGCTTGGCAGTATTTTCTTGGCGATAATCGTATTCCCCGGCATTGAAGGCCTCAAGGGCCACAGTGGTGTCCCGGAAATAGTCGTACTGCACGCTCGCAAAATTGTAGCGTCCGGTATTCACCGCGAGGTTGCGTCCCCAATAGGAGTCAACCCGTTTATAGCGTACATGCTGGCCGGGTTGAAAAGAGTCTATTTCGTAGGGCCCGCTGCCGAGTGGGCGGGTCAAGCCAGCAGCGGTAAATGTTTTGTCTTGCCAAAAATGCTGAGGCAGAACCGGTAATTGGCCCAGGATGAGTGGAAGCTCGCGGTTGTTGGATTGGGTAAAGGAAAAGCGTATACGGCGTGGGCCTAAAACTTCGACCTCTTCCACATCCCCGTAATAGTTGGTATAAGTAGGACTGCCTTTTTCCATAAGCAGATCAAAGGTAAAGGCAACATCTTCAGCCAGTACTGGATGGCCGTCGTGGAAGCGCGCCGCTTCGCGTAAAGTGAAAATAACCCAGGAACGGTCTTTGGGGACGGTAATGTCTTCGGCAAGTAATCCGTAGGCGGTAAAGGGCTCATCCATGGATTGGACGCAAAGGGTGTCGTAGACGAGATTGATACCTTCGGGCGCCATGCCTTTGGCGAGAAATGGGTTAAAGGTGTCAAAAGTGCCTACGGCCGCACGACGCACATTGCCGCCCTTGGGGGCCTGTGGGTTGACGTATTCGAAATGGGAGAATTGGGGAGCGTATTTGGGGTCCCCATTCATGGCTAGGGCATGGTCGCCATGGGCGGGCTGGGGCAAAAATGCCCAGAGCCAAACGAGGAGCAAACAGGCGTTAAAAGGAGCGACTCTGAAGGGCTTGTGGGGAGGGGCAGAGCGCACTATCTTCTCCTGACTGTTTGCGAATTTCGAAAGGGGCCGGGTTTTGGCAAAAAAGGGGCTCGTCGGAAGAAACCGACGAGCCCCTTTTTGATGCGTACGAGTTATTGGAGCGTGATGATCACGCGACGATTGAGTTTACGCCCGAACTGGGTATCGTTTGTTGCGGTAGGTTGTTGTTCCCCGTGACCCTTGGTCTGCAGTCGATCCGAGTCTACATCAAGGGTGTCGACGAGGTGATCGCGCACACTTTGCGCGCGGTCTTTGGACAATTGCATATTGTATTCCTCGGTGCCAGTGCTATCCGTATACCCCTCGATAAGCGCGTCGGCTTCGGGGTGCTTTTTGAGCATGGCTGCAGCATCGGCGAGCTCGTCGTGGTATTCATCACGAATGTTACTTTTGTCGGTTTCAAACAAAATGCTCATGGAGACATCGAGCGGCTGCGGGCAGCCTTGTGCGTCTACTTCCAGCCCAGCTGAGGTATCGGGGCATTCGTCTTTATAATCGGGAACTCCGTCGCCGTCGCTATCTTTAGCACATCCTTGCGCGTCGACCGCAACACCTTGGGGAGTCTCAGGGCATTCGTCCTTGTAATTGGCAACGCCGTCGCCATCGCTGTCAAGGGCGCACCCTTGTGCGTCAACCTCAACGCCTTCTGGAGTATCTGGACATTGGTCTTTGCTGTCCACAACCCCGTCGCCGTCGCTGTCTTGCAATTGTGTGTAGAACACGCGCTGGGCAAAGGCTTTCAATGCGTCAGGCGCATCAAGGTCTGCAGCACTTGTGGAAACCGCGCAATCGTTCAGGTTGGCAATAGCGTCCAGAGTGGCTTGACCGGAAGCAGAATCAGCCAAGCTTACGGTATGGATGCAAATGTTCGGATAGGCTTCGTATAAGTCCTGAGCAGCCTGCACGGGGTCGTTCCCTGTCGCCTGTCCGTCAGAGAAGAGCACGAGCGCTGTGCTGCCGTCGGCGTTGTCCAGGGCCGGGGTGAGATTGTTCAAGCCTTTGGCCAAGTAAGTGGGGTAGCCGATGAATCCGAGTGTGCGCACATCAGTGGGCACGTTCGCGATATCTTGCGCAAACCGCTTGTTCTGGTACATCGCCCATGGGGCGAGTTGTCTGGACGGTGCCACTGTATACAGTCCGGCCTGGTAATCCAGGTTTGGGATAACGTCGTTCAGGCGGCCCATAAGATTTTTGGCGGTCACCGCCTTTGTGTTGCCCGATTCCCCATACGCATCCCCCATAGAGCCGGAGGTGTCTACGACGAAGAGAAAATTGTCCACCTTGGGTTGCTGGAGGTCAGCTGCGCCAGCCGCCAGCGGAAGGCAGGCGCAGCTAAGAAGCAGAAGACCGAGTTGCAGAAATCGTTTGGGATGCATAGAAAGTCCTCCTTTAGGCACATGCTTTTTCGTGTGTATACATTTTCATTCTCGCTGAAAGCTAATAGGTTCTTGGTGGTTTGACAAGCTTTTATTCGAAAACCGGAACTGGTTTTGTATGATTTTTATGGCTTCAGGATCTTAGCCCTTGCCAGTGGTGCTATAAAATTTTTCCCATGAAACGGGCTGTAGCAGGGCTGTTTTGTATACAGCGCAGAAGCGATGCCGCCCTGGAGTCGCGAACGGGCTTTGGAAATTGAGGCACTGGGGCAATCAGGCCCAGTTTACAAGCGAAGGTGTTTTGTGGAGCCAGCGGGCTTGTGTGTTTAGGCCTTTAATCGCTAGCGAAGTGGGGTTGTATGGACGCGTTACGATTGGTGCTCGAACTCGCTTTCCCCCTGTTTTTGATTATGGATCCCATCGCCAATTCAGCGGCCTGTTTGGCCATCCTCAAAGGGTATTCACCGCCTAAACAGCGGCGGATTATTTTTCGGGAATTGCTGATCGCCCTGGTGCTGATCATGATTTTCCAATTGCTCGGCAAATGGCTTTTGACCCTTTTGGGCCTGCACCAATCGACATTGCGGGTCGCCGGGGGGATTATTTTATTTATTATCTCCCTGAAATTAATTTTTCCGGAAGACCAGGGACCCGTAGGGGGCAATGACAAAGACCCGTTTATCGTCCCCATCGCTACCCCGTTTATCGCCGG
>JBNJGM010000053.1:0-12921 GCA_051747685.1 Thermodesulfobacteriota bacterium
GCCGACCATGGTGAAGGCAGGAATGCCGGACCGGGTGAGGTCGGCTTCCAAATCCACGGGAAAGGCGTCAATACCGAGCAAGGCGGCTGTGGTCACCTTGGCGATCATGGCGTCTCCTTTGGCTAGGACGCAGGCAGCCCACGGGCGCAGGGCGGCACTAATTAATTGACTGTCTGGAACATACGGCCCCACCGGATGTCGTCAAAGCCCTCCCAGGACCAATAAATGATCCAAGCCTGGCCCTTGATGGTCTCCTGGTCCACAAAGCCCCAAAAACGGGAATCATAGGATTCGTCGCGGTTGTCGCCCATGACGAAATACTTTCCTTCGGGCACTGTTACTGGCCCGAAATTGTCCCGCCGGGGGACAATGGAGGAGTCGGTGTGCTGGACATAGGGTTCCTGGAGTTTCTCCTCATTGCGGTACACATCTTTATCGCGCACCTCAATGGTGTCCCCGGGCAGGCCAATGATGCGTTTGATAAAATCTTTGGAAGGATCCTCAGGGAATTCGAAGACAATAATGTCTTGAAATTCCGGATCCGAGACCGGAATGACCGTGAAATCGGTAAAGGGGGCTTGAACGCCGTAGACGAATTTATTGACCAAAAGGTGGTCCCCGATCTGCAAGGTTTGCAGCATTGAGCCGGAGGGGATTTTAAAGGCCTGCACCACGAACGAACGGATGAAAAACGCGAGGACCAAGGCAATCAAGAGTGCTTCGGCGTACTCTTTGACGATATTGTGCCAACGTGGGTTCATAATGGGGGTTCCATTTCGAAAGTTGGAGTTTTCTCAAAAGGCCGCAACGGCCCTCGGCCTCATCCCAGGGGAGTAAACGGAGCGTGGGGGGGGGCGCCCACCTGGGAAGGCTATTCCTTATCCAAACTCAACGCGGCCATGAACGCTTCTTGGGGTATTTCCACATTGCCCAGCTGTTTCATGCGCCGTTTCCCCTCTTTTTGTTTTTCTAAGAGCTTACGTTTTCTGGTGATATCGCCGCCATAACATTTGGCGGTTACATTTTTGCGTAAGGGGGCGTTGCGTTCTTTGGCCACAATTTTGTTGCCGATGGCCGCCTGGATGATGACCTCGAACAATTGCCTGGGAATGGTGCGTTTGAGTTTGAGCGCCAGCGCCCGGCCCCGGTGATAGGCTTTGTTGCGGTGGACAATGGTGGACATGGCATCCATCGGTTCGCTGTTGATTAAAATATCCAGCTTAACCAGGTCGGCCGGAAAAAAGCCAATGACCTCGTAATCCATGGACGCGAATCCGCGGGTGACGGATTTGAGGCGGTCGAAAAAATCAAAAACGATTTCCGCAAAGGGCAATTCATAGGTGATGATGACCCGGGAAGTGGTCATGTAGCGCATATCTTTTTGGATGCCGCGCTTTTCCTCGCACAAGGTCAACACACTCCCCACGTAATCGTTGGGCGCATGGATCTCCATGCGCACATAGGGTTCGGCGATCTCTTCAATCTGTTCCCGCGGCGGCAGTTCGCTGGGGTTATCGATGGTATATGTAGCACCGTCGAGGGTCGTGACCTGGTAGGCCACTGAAGGGGCCGTGGCAATGAGTTGGGCCTGGAATTCCCGCTCAAGGCGTTCCTGGATGATTTCCATGTGCAAGAGACCTAAAAAGCCGCACCGGAAACCAAAGCCCAGCGCTTGGGAGGTCTCGGGGTCGAAATTAAAGGCCGCGTCATTGAGCTGCAAGCGTTCCAGGGATTTTTTGAGCGGTTCGTATTGCGAGGGTTCTGAGGGGTACAGGCCGCAAAAGACCATGGGCTGGATCTTTTTGAAGTCCGGAAAGGGGGTGGCCGTGGGATTTGCGGCTGCGGTTATGGTGTCGCCGACCCGGGCCTCGGTAAGGTCCTTGATACTGGCGAACATGAAGCCCACTTCTCCGGGGCCGAGGTAGTTGACCCGCTGTGCATCCGGGGCGAACATGCCCAATTGGGTGATTTCAAATTCCTTTTTCGAGGAAAACATTTGAATCCGCTGGCCGTCGTTCATAAAGCCGTCCAAGATGCGGAACAAGACCACCACCCCTTGATACGGATCGTACCAGGAATCAAAGATAAGGGCCTTCAGGGGGGCTTCCTGCTTCCCGGCCGGGGGCGGCACATCCCGGATGATACGCTCAAGGACCTCGGAGACACCTTGGCCGGTTTTGGCACTGACCATGAGCGCGTCACTGCAGTCGAGGCCAATGGCCTCTTCGATCTCTTGGAGAATGCGATCGGGTTCAGCGCTGGGCAGGTCGATTTTATTGAGCACTGGGATGATCTCAAGGTCATTGTCCAAGGCCAGAAAGACGTTGGCTAAGGTTTGGGCCTCAACTCCCTGGCTGGCGTCGACGACAAGAAGAGCCCCTTCGCAGGCGGCCAAGCTACGCGATACCTCATAGCTGAAGTCGACGTGTCCCGGGGTGTCAATGAGATTCAAGGTGTATTGGGTGTTGTCCGCGGCGCGGTAGGGAATGCGTACAGTTTGCGCCTTGATTGTGATGCCCCGTTCACGCTCAAGGTCCATGCGGTCCAGATACTGGTCGCGTTTGTCCCGTTCCCCGACAAGCCCGGTAAGTTCGAGTATGCGGTCGGCCAGGGTGGATTTTCCGTGGTCGATGTGGGCGATGATACTAAAATTGCGAATGCGTTGAGGATCGGTCATGGCCATATGGCTGTGCCCGTTCTCCTTGAACAAGGGTTCGTGGGATAGCTCAAACGTATCTGCTCACAGGGTCGAGCATGTAGGGAAAAAAACCGGTACGACGAAGCGTGTTTTGAAGCAAGGCCCGGGAGCGCTCGAACGTATGGTCTTTGCCTGGTGAACAGTGTTGAAACCGGCTTTATATAGTCGATTTCCCGGTTGCTGTCTAATAGTCAGTCATTGTTTGGGCAAGTGTTTCCTGCCAGCGCCGTTTGGTCTTCCAGGAGAATCCACCCGGGACACAGGGCCAAATGGAATTGTTGTGGCATACGGGCTCCTCTGCCAGCGGCCAGGGGGATACCTGGACGGCCCGTTCAAACAGGGAGGTGCCCGGTAAGGGTGAGAAGTGGGCAAGTTGGGGGCGGATTCCCGAGGCCGCGGCCAAGCGTGCCGCGGAACGGATCTCGCGTTCGTTTTGATCGGGCAGCCCGAAAAGGATGTAGGCGCTAATATCTCGGGGGCGGAAACCAGCGGCAAAAAGATTTTCCACGCCGTGGCGCCATTGTTGGGCCGAGAGTTTGGTATCCAAGCGGTTATCGAAATCCCCGCTTTCTAGCCCCAAGCGAATGGTGGTCAGCCCCGCCTGAAATAAAGCGCGGCAAATCTCCGGGGTCAAGGCCTGGACATGCATGGCGTTGGGGGTATGCAGGCGGACGGGTTCGGGCAGGGTTTGCACGTGCTGTAAAAAGGGAAAAAGCCAGGCCCGGGGGTTGAGCAACAGGGCGTCGTCGTAAAAGGCGAAATCACGGACTCCGGCGGCATACTGGGCGGCGAACTCGGACCAGACTGAGGCGCAGGGGCGTTGCGCAAAAGCGGGGTATAATTGGTGGCTGGCGCAATACTCGCAATTGTACGGACATCCTCGGGAGCCCAAAATAGGCGCAAACGCAGGTTCGGCGTAGAGATCGAGGGCCAAGCGAAATCCGGCTTGGGGCGGCAATGGTGGGGCTTCGGCGTCCAAAAGGCGCCAGAGGCTTTGCCAATTCTCACTGTCTTCCAGGGGGCCACCCAGAACTAGATCGGCTCCAAAACCTGCGGCGTGTTCCGGGCAAAGGGTGGGGTAGACACCCCCAAGGGCTATGGGCACCCGCGGCCACAGCCGTCGTAGGAGGGTCAGTGCCTGCACGGTACCGGGATACCAATAGGTCATGGGCGTGGTCAGCAGGATGAGATCCGGTGGCGGGTTCAGCCGGGCCAAGGCGCCTTGGACGGCAGTATAGGGCAGTCCATAGCGGCTGAACTGGCGGGGCAGATGGGCCAGGAAGGAGGGCACCGGGAGTGGGGTGCGGGGGTACGGCCCGCATCCATACGGCGTGCGCCGGGGCCAGGTGGTTTCCTGCCAGGTAGGGTCAAGGCAATCGAGTAAGGCGATCCCGGCCCCGGAGGAGCGCAGGGTTTCCAGGCAGGCCAGCAATCCTGTGGGGCGGGCCCATAAATTGTAGGCGGCAAAATCGGTAATCCAAGGATTGACCCCCAGGATTTTGGGACCGTCTTGCCGGGCCTTAGAAAAGTCCCAGGTAATCTCGGGCCATTGCGGCCGCTTCGCTTTCGGGAGCGACAGTGAGGATACGTTCGAACCAGGTGCGGGCATAAACGGTGTTTCCGAGGCGGAGATTGTTTTCTGCT
This sequence comes from Thermodesulfobacteriota bacterium, assembly GCA_051747685.1. GTDB lineage: Bacteria > Desulfobacterota > Desulfovibrionia > Desulfovibrionales > Desulfohalobiaceae > Desulfohalobium. Next base: position 4,343 of record JBNJGM010000053.1, read on the forward strand.
AAAGCCAAAAGGATTTGGGGTTGGTCGGGAAAAATGGATTCGGCTTCTTGCAGGCGTGTCAGGGCTTTGTCGATCCGGCCTTGGGCGACGAGGAGTTCATTTAAAAAAAGGTGGGCGGGGAGGAAGCGCTCGTTTTCTCGCAACGCTTTTTGGGCCATGTTCATGGCTTTTTCCATCTCACCGGTTTGGCGGTAAAGCTGGGCTAAATGGAGCGCGGCGCGTTCCGGGTTTAAATAGGTCAGGGTGTCCAAAGCGGTCTGGAAGGCGTTCTCCGCTTGAGATACGTTGTCCTGGGCCATATACACTTGACCGAGCCTGTTCCACGCCTTGGCGTGCTGGGGGTCCTGCTGGACCACCTGTTGGAAATGGGTTTCGGCCTGCTCCCATTGTTCCAGGGCCATATAGGTTCGCCCGAGATCGAACTGGTAGCGTGCGGACAGTGACCCCGGGTTTTCGATGTGTTGCAATTCCTGGAGGCTGCGGCGGGGCTTGTCGTCTTGAAGGTAGGCCTCGGCGAGTTCCAATTGGGCTGTGACCATAGGGGTGTCAGCGGGGGTCAATGCGGCGCACCCTAAGAGGGCGGGGGCGATGCACGTCAGTCCCAGGCTAAAAAGGCAGACCAAGCGGAACCAAACGTCAGGCATAGTGCGCGTCCTCCAAGGATTGGCTGGCATTGTCAGCATTTCCCGCCATTGTGGCCTAGTCTTTGCCCCTGGTGGCACGTATGGGGAAAGCCGGGTCCTGGATTTATACAACCAGCTTTCAGGATGTTTCCCAAGGTCTGCGAAGCGAGAGCGGGGATATGGCCGGTGTACTGCAAAACCCAGCCGTAATGGCGCACCGCAGTGCTCCCGTTCCCGGAACCGGGCCCATACCACCTTGCTTTCCGGTTCCGGGAACGGGGGTCAGTATCCCGGCTGCAGGGCCAGGTGTAAGCTGGCGGGTTAAATGACTTTGTTCAAGGGGTATTCGATAATGCCCTCAGCCCCGTTGCGTTGGAGTTGGGGGATCAAATCCCGGACAACGCTTTCTTCGACCACGATTTCTACCGATGTCCAGTCACTGTTGTGCAGGTGCGCCACAGTTGGGGCGTTGAGGCTGGGCAAGAGTTCCATGACTATGTCCACCCTCTCCTGAGGAACATTCATCTTCAAGCCGACCAATTGTTCAGCGCGCAGGGCGCCCTGGAGCAGAGTGTTCATCTGTTCGATCTTTGCCCGCTTCCAGGGGTCTTCCCACGCGTCCTTGTTGGCGATGAGTTGGGTATTGGTCTGCAAAAGTTCTGCTATGATCCGCAAACCGTGTGCTCGGATGGTGGACCCGGTCTCGGTGACTTCGACAATGGCGTCGCACAGGCCCTCGACCACTTTGGCCTCGGTGGCCCCCCAAGAAAATTCGACTTCCACGGGCACGCCGGCTTGTTCAAAATATTTGCGGGTGAAATTTTCCAATTCGGTGGAAATCTTTTTACCGGCGAGATCTTCGGGGCGTTTGTAGGGTGATTCGTTGGCTACCGCCAAAATCCAGCGCGCGGGCCGGTTGCTGACCTTGGAGTAGACCAGATCCGAAACGACCACCACCTCGGATTCGTTTTCCAGAATCCAATCCTTCCCGGTTAAGCCGACGTCCAACGTCCCGTCTTCGACATAAACGGCCATTTCCTGTGCCCGGCACAGGGAGCATTTCATGGTTTCGTCGTTGATATCCGGGAAATAATTGCGGTGGTGCAGGCCGATTTTCCAGCCGGATTTGGCAAAGAGATTGATTGTGGCGTCCTGTAGCGATCCTTTGGGGATCCCGAGCTTGAGCAGTTGTTCGTTGGCCATGTTAGGAATATACCTCCTCAGGATTAAATACTTTCGGCGAACAGGTGTTCCAGGTCCCGTCCTTCAATTCTTCATAAAAACAGCTTTTATAGCCTTTGTGGCACGCGGCCCCGCCAAGTTGGTCCACTACGAGTAAAGCAGTATCCTGATCGCAATCAAGGCGGATGCTGTGGACTTTTTGCACGTGTCCCGAGGTGCCGCCTTTGCGCCAGAGGCAGTCCCGGCTGCGGCTGTAGTAGTGGGCCTCCCCTGTCTTGAGGGTTTGCTCCCAGGCCTCTTCATTCATATAGGCCAACATAAGGACTTCGCCGGTGGCGGCGTCCTGGGCTATGGCCGGGATCAGGCCGTTGCCTTTGGCAAAATCTGGGTGTGGCATACATCATCCCTTTTGGGTTGTGGTCTGTTGTGTTGATTGGGGCTGCTACACAGATGTCTGCGTGTCCGTGCACGGCAGATCTTCATTGTGCAGGGCCTTGAGCTGACCGCACGCGGCGGCAATATCTTGCCCTTTGCTTTTGCGCAAGGTGGCCGTCATTCCCTTGGCGTGCAACAGGTCTTCAAAAGCGAGAACCTGCGCCGGGTCAGGACTCGCGTACGGCAATCCGGGGCAGGCGTTAAAGGCGATGAGATTGATTTTGCATCGGATGCCGTTCAGGGAGCGAACCAAGTCCCGGGCGTGGTGCAGGGAATCGTTTACCCCACCGAGAAGGACATATTCAATGGTGATCCGTTGCCGGGGGGACAAAGGATAGCTGCGCAGACGGGCCAACAGTTCCTCCAGGGGCAGCATCCGGGCGGCTTTGGGCATAAGGGCTTCGCGCAACGACTGGGTCGGGGCATGCAGGGAGACGGCCAGGGACGCTTTGTGGCTGTGGCCTAAGGCGTCCAGCGTGTCTGAAATCCCCACGGTGGAAACCGTTATCCGGCGCGGGGAAAAGTTCATGCCCTCCTTGTGGGTCAGGCAGTCAAGGGCTTGATCCACATGGGGCCAATTCAGCAATGGTTCCCCCATACCCATAAAGACCAGATTGCGTAAGCGCAAGCCCGAGTGGGTGTGTTCCAGGTGGTGCCGGGCTAGAAGAACTTGGCCCGCGATTTCCCCAGCAGTCATATTGCGCGTCAAGCCCATTTGTCCGGTGCTGCAAAACGTGCATCCCAGGGCGCAGCCGACTTGGCTGGAAAGGCATTGGGTATAGTGGGTTTGGCCTGGAATGAGCACTGTCTCCACAAGATGGCCGTCCGCCAGTTTCAGGAGCAATTTTATGCTGCCGTCCTGGCTGGTTTGAACGTCGGCCACCGTGGGCAAGGCGAAGGAGAACGCGCTGGCAAGTTCGCCGCGAAATGCCTGGGGGATATTGCGCATATGGGTAAAGGTGGTCACGCCTTTGGCCCATACCCAGTTCCAGATTTGGTCGGCGCGAAAGCGGGGCTGACCCTGGTCGAGGACCCATTGGACGACGTGCTCGTAGGTCGCGTCGTGGATGTTTGTCATGGTTTTTCTGCATTGTTCTGGGGTTGAAGGCCGGCATTTGGGCTAAAGCGGCAATGCTCGTGTACGCAGCACTGCATTCGGTTTGGGGGCGCTGCAGCGGCGTCAGGGTTCTATGTTTTGGGGATCGGTTTCATCCGGGGCGTATTTGCCCCAGCGGTAGCGAAATTGTCTGAAGTTGAGACCGACGAGTTGCGCGGCCTGGCTTTTACGGCCTCCGGTGCTTTCAAGGGCCGCTTTGAGGATTTTGTGCTCTTCGTTTTGCAAATGCTCCTCAAGGGTGCGCTCGCCATGTAATACCAGGTCCACTGCGGAGGTCTCCGTTGTCCCTCCTGGTTCGTATATAAGCAGAGAAGACGGGGTGACGGTGTTTCCCTGCTCCAAAGCCACGGCCCGCTCGATAATATTTTCCAACTCACGGACATTGCCGGGAAAATTGTAGCGCAGCAATTTCTCCTTGGCCTGCTGTGAGAGGTGAAGCAAGGGGCGTTTTTGTTCGCGACAGGCACGGTGGAGAAAATGTTCGGCCAGCAACACGATATCCTGCCCGCGTTCCCGCAAAGGTGGCAGATGGATGATCATACCGCTTAAGCGGTAATACAAATCCTCGCGAAAGGTCCCCTGGCTCACCTCGTGGTCCACATTGCGATTCGTGGCGGCGATGATGCGCACATCGGTTTTGACCTCAGATGTGCCCCCGAGGGGAATAAAAGATTTTTCCTGCACACAGCGCAAGAGCTTGACCTGGGTGCTCGGCGAGAGTTCCGCGACTTCATCCAAGAAAGCCGTGCCGGAGTCTGCCAATTCCAAGAGCCCTTTTTTGGGTTTGTCTGCTCCGGTAAAAGCGCCACGGCGGTACCCGAACAATTCACTTTCCACAAGGTTTTCAGGCAGCCCGCCGCAATTAATGACCATAAGCGGATTATCCCGACGGGGGCTAAATTCATGGATGGCGCGGGCGACCAACTCCTTTCCGGTTCCGGATTCGCCGGTGACCAGGATATTGATCAGTGTGGGGGCGACGCGTTCGGCTAAATGGAGCATTTCGCGCATGCATTGGCTTTCGCCGATAATTTCGCCGTATTGCTCCTGGATCGCTTTTTTGAGCCATTGGTTTTCTTCTTGGAGGCGAAAGTTCTGTAAACTCCGCTCCACGATAAGGAGCAATTCCTGCACGTCAAAGGGTTTGTGGATATAATCGCTGGCCCCAAGCTTCATAGCCTCCACGGCGTTGTGGCTGTCAGCGTAGGCGGTGATCATTATAACCGGGAGTTCGGGCCAGGATTGGCGCACCTCCCGCAGCAGGTCGACGCCGTTTTCCCGACCCAGGCGGACGTCGAGCAGGATGAGGTCGACCTCTTGCTGCTCTAAGGCCAGGCGGGCTTGGGCGGTGTCTTCGGCAATAAGGGGACTGTGTCCGCGGCGTTCGAGGGCGATTTCTAAAACGACGCGCAGACTGGCGTCGTCATCGACAATAAGAACCGTGGCCATGGGGTCAGTCCCCTCCCTGCAGCGGGTGCGGCTCGAGGCTGTGAACACAAACGCCGCCCAAAAAATGGGCCCGGACGCGGCCGGTAAGGGTTTGCCCCAGGCAGGGCGTGTTGGCGCCTTGGGAGAATAACTCCTGGGCCTGTACCGTCCAGGTGGTCTGCGGAGCAAAGAGGAGGAAATCGGCCCGGTCCCCGGGCTCAAGCCCGGAGGGCGCCGGGAGTCCAAAAAGTGCCGCCGGAGCCTTGCTCCAAAGTCGCAGCAGGTCTGCGGTGTTCAGGATGCCGTCGCGGACCAATTGCCAGGTGAGGCTCAGAGCGGTTTCCAATCCGGAAATGCCGTTGGGCGCGGCCATGAAGGGGGCGTCTTTTTCATCCCAAGCGTGGGGGGCGTGGTCGGTGACCAGGCAGTCGATAACGCCTTGGCGCACCGCCTGGCGCAAGGCCTGGACATCGTCTTGGGTACGTAAGGGCGGGTTGACTTTGGCCCAGGTGTTAAATCCCTCCAGCAAAGATTCATCCCACCAGAGGTAGTGTGGGCATGTTTCTGCGGTAATGGGGATGCCGTGTTCTTTTGCCCGGGCGATCAATTCCACGGATTCGCGGCAACTGATATGTGCGAGATGGATGGGCAGTTGCAGATAGTCGGCGAGCAGAATGTCCCGGGCGACGTGTAGGCTCTCTGCCACGGTGGGCTGGCCTTTGAGGCCGAGGCGGCTGCTGGTGCGGCCCTCGTTGATGCCGGCGCCTGGCGCCAGATGGGGGTCTTCGCAGTGGTCAATTACCAGACAGCGGTGGTCCGCGGCATACTCCACAGCCCGGCGGAAGATTTCCGTGTCTGCCACCGGGTTGCCGTCATTGGAAAAAGCGACGCATCCGGCTTGGGCCAGTTCGGCCATTGGGGCCAATTCGGTCCCTTGCAGCCCTTTTGTGGCGGCTCCCACCGGCAGCAGGCTTGGCCCGTGGGGGTGCTGGGTTCGGGCGGTGTCCAGCAGCAGGCGGGTGGTGCCTGGGGTGTCGTTGACCGGATTGGTGTTGGCCATAGCCATCACCCGTCCAAATCCTCCGGCTGCTGCGGCCCTAAGACCGGAGGCGATGGTTTCCTTGTGTTCAAACCCGGGTTCGCGCAAGTGGACGTGCCCATCCAAGCAAGAGGGCCACAGGAGGTTGCCGTTGCCCGGGTAAATGGGGAGTTCCCAGTGCCGGGAGGTATCGTGGGGATATACGGCCTGGATTTGGACCCCGCCCACAAGGACATCGTAAGCGTTCCCGTCAGGGCGCTGCACATTTTGGACCACGAATTCCGATTCTGCCATGTCAGGCCTCCTCCCGAGAGGACGTCAAATAGAGGTATAAAAGGGCCATGCGTGTGGCGACCCCGCTGGAAACCTGGTCCAGAATGCGGGAATTGTCGGCGTCGGCCAACTCCGGTGCGATTTCGATGCCGCGGTTGACCGGTCCGGGGTGCAGGAGTTGTACGCCGGACCGGGCATGCTGGAGATGACACGGCCGCAGGCCGAAATGGGCGGCGTATTCCCGCAGATCCGGCAACAGCCCGGCTTGTTGGCGCTCAAGCTGCAAACGCAGGCAAATAACAGCGTCCATATCCTGGCAGGCCTTGTGCAGATTTTGTTCCAGCTCCACAGGCCAGCTCAATAGTGCCGGGGGGAGCAGTGTTCGTGGGGCGCAGACACGTACCTTGGCCCCGAGTTTGGTCAGCATTTCGATATCCGAGCGGGCTACCCGGCTGTGGGCGATATCGCCGAGCAGGAGGATGTTTTTACCGGCAAAAGCCTCCCCCCAGACCTGGAATAGGCTGAAGCCGTCAAGTAGCGCCTGGGTGGGATGGGCGTGCCATCCGTCTCCGGCGTTGATAATGGCGCATTGGAGGTGGCGGGCCAGGTAGTCCGAGGCCCCGCTGGCCACATGGCGCAGGATAATGGCGTCCGGATGCATGGCCTGCAGGGTGAGTGCGGTATCGTTGAGGCTCTCCCCTTTTTGGAGGCTGCTGCCGGATTGCGCCAAGGAGAAGGTGTCAGCGGAAAGGCGTTTGCCGGCCATATCGAACGAAAGTTTGGTGCGCGTACTGGGTTCCGCGAAAAAAAGGACCACACTTTTGCCTTTGAGCGTGGGAACTTTTTTGACCGGCCGATTGTTGATTTCCGCGAATTTCGCGGCGAGGTCAAAGATGTGTTCGATTTGTGGGACGGACAATTGCTGGATGCTGAGCAGGTCCTTGTGCGGCCAGTGCATGGTCGTGTCATCCTTGCTTCGAGGTCTATATCCCGCTCACTGTGCCAAGTTCGGCTGGTTCAGGCAAGGGGAAGGCGCTGGCTCTCTTCGACAGAAAGTGTCGCGAAGACGGCTTTTTTGCCCGGGCGGAGCTGTCCCAGGTGGGAGAGGCCCAAAATACGAGCTGGAAAGCGGGTCATCCACCCGACGAGTTTGTCCAGGGTCAGGCTGCCGGACCAGTGGTTGGCAATGTACCAGGCTTCCTTCCAGAGATCGAGATCCCAATTCGAGGCCAAGCTGTCCGTACCCAAACAAAGGGGAATGCCCAAAGCGTCCAGTTGTTCCCACGACCCGCGCCCTACGTCGATAAAGGCGTTGCTACGCGGGCAGAGGCAGACGGTGCAGCCGCGCTGGGCGAGAAGACGGCGTTCGGCCGGGGGAACATGAACACAATGCACAGCCAGGGTTGCGGGATCCAAAAGCCCGAGGGAATCGGCATAGCGGACCGGATGTTGGCCGGGCGGGGTAAAGGAGGAGGGCACGAGCCGTTTGCCTAGCAGGGAGGCGAAGGCACCCTGCCCGGTGGTGAGAAAGTCGACTTCCCCTGCATGTTCGGCAAGATGGAGGCTGAACGGGGCGTGGTGACTGCTGCACCAGGCCTTGGTTTGTCGGAGTGTCTCGGGATGGGTGGAGTAGAGGGCGTGGCTGGTGGGAACGGCCCTGAAACCTTCGGTGTCGGCGGGCAAATCCCGGGGCTGTCCCTGCGGTAGGGGCGCGAAACCGATATGTTCGACGAAGAGAACCGTTTCGGCCCTGTGCTGTTGCCATACGGCGGCCATGCGAAAGGGGGTGTTGCCGCTTATGTCTGCCGCGGCGCAGATTTGGCGGTTTTCCATTTCGTGTATGGCCTGGTGGGCTGCGGCAGGGTCGGACTGCCGTGCCGGCAGGGCGAGCAATTGTGCGATCCAGTTTTCAAAGCCGGTGCCCGGAGACAGGCGCCCGCGCAAATGGCTTAATTCGATGTGGGTGTGGGCGTTTATGAGTCCCGGAAGCAACAGGTGTTCCTCAGTGTCATATACCGGACCGTGGTGGTGGTGGGCGAGGCTCGGATATGGACCTACAGCAGTGATCACGCCCTGTTCTTCAAGCACAGCGCCGTTATGGAGCACAGGGGCTTCCGGGTTCTGGGTCAAAAGGGTCCGGGCCCGGCGCAGAAGCGGTTTAGTTGAAGCGGATGTACGATGATTGTTGGGCATACGAATATGGCTAAAATGGGTCTGGGGTTATGGTGTCCGGGCCAAAGGATGCGCTGTGCCCTACTCGAGCAAGATGCAGTTCGTTGCGCCCCCAAGGGAGAATGCGGTGCCGGGGTAGGCCAACTTTCTGTAAAAGGGGAAGATTGCCCTTTTTGTGTCCCACGATTTGGCTCATATGGGTCCGGGGCACAAAGAGGGTTTTAGGACCGGGTCCGAGCAGCCGAGTATGGCTGATTACAGCCCGTAGGGCGGCTCGGCTGCGAACGAGTTCGCCCAATGCCGGATGCCA
>JBNJGM010000054.1:0-8095 GCA_051747685.1 Thermodesulfobacteriota bacterium
TTACACACACCAGACAGCCAAGTACCGTCTCACAATTGCACCCCGCGCCCTTTTCCAGGCCAGGGGCAAAATCCCGGAACCGGGGCCCCACACAGCGCATACCCAGGCCCCGGCCACAAATAGGTGTGCCCGTCGGTAGGCAAAGCAACCGGCGGGCACAAGGTCCCTTGATATAACGGCGAAAACTGCCATTGCCCCGGCAAATTAGCTTGCGGATCGGGCCAGGGCCTCGACATCTCCTTCGGACAGCACTTTGTCGATATCCAATAAAATTTTAAAGGAATCGTCCGTCTTGCACATGCCCAGGATAAACGTGGTGTCCACTTGGGTGCCAAAGGCCGGGGCCGGTTCGATCTCCTCCGGACTGATCTCGACCACTTCGGAAACCTCGTCCACAATCGTGCCCATAATGATATTCGCGTCCCCGCGCTGGACTTTGACCACGATAATACAGGTTTTCCGGGATTCCTCGGCGACCTCCAGGCCGAATTTGGCCCGCAGGTCCACCACCGGAATGACCTTGCCCCGCAAATTGATCACCCCCCGCACATAGTCCGGCACGCGGGGAACGCGGGTGATCTCCATCATCTCGATAATCTCTTGGACCTTCAAAATTTCCAGGCCGTACTCCTCCTCGCCGAGGAAAAACGTCAGGTATTTCCCGGCCAGGGCACTCATGTCGTTGTCATGAACTTGGGCGTCGGCTACGCTCATGGGTCTGCTCCTTGTTCACTCTGTCTCGGCCGCGTCCGGTGGGAGTACCGACCGCGCTGCCGTTGTCTCTTTGGCACATTCGCCCGCAGGGTATGTTCCCGCGCAGCAGGGAGGTGTGGCGGTTCAAAAAAAGGTTCCGGCTTAGGCCCGGGCCCCGCCTCCCTGGTTCGTGGCCATTTTGACCACCCCGTTGACGTCGATGATCAGACCGGGGGTGCCATCGGAAAGGATACTCGCCCCGGAAACCCCGGGGATATTGCCAATTCCCTCGCCCAGGCTCTTGATCACCGTCTGGTTTTGGCCCAACAATTCATCGACCAACACCGCCACCTGGCGCCCCCCGTCTTCGACCACCACAGCGATGGCCTTGGTGGGATCGGATTCAGCGTCCCGGACCCCGAAGAGATCACTCAAACGGAAAAGCGGCAGCAAGCGGCCGCGAAACGGCAAGGTCTCCCCCCTGCCCACCACCGTGGCCACCATATCCGAGGTCGGCTGGAAGGATTGGATAATGGACAACAGCGGCAGGATATACCGTTCACTGCCGACCTTGATCTGCATCCCGTCGATAATGGCCATTGTCAACGGCAGCACCAGGGTAAAGGTGGTGCCCTCGCCCGGGGTGGAGCGGATGCGGATATTGCCGCGCAGGCTTTGGATATTGCTTTTGACCACATCCATGCCCACGCCGCGCCCGGAGACGTCGGTCACCTGGGCCGCCGTGGAAAAACCGGGCGCAAAAATAAGCCCGAAAATCTCTTCGTCGCTCATCCCGGCCCCGGAGTCGATAATGCCCCGCTCCACGGCCTTGGCCGCGATGACCTCCCGGTCCAGCCCGCGGCCGTCGTCCTCGATGGCGATATGGATGCTGCCGCCCTCGTGGTAGGCCTTGAGCCAGATATGGCCCTCGGCGGACTTCCCGGCGGCCACCCGGTCCTCCGGGGTGGGCTCAATCCCGTGGTCCACGGCGTTGCGGATCATATGCACCAAGGGATCGCCGAGTTTCTCCACCATGGCCTTGTCCAACTCGGTCTCTTTACCCACCATCTCCAATTCGACTTTTTTCCCGGATTTTTTGCCCAAGTCGCGCACCAGGCGGGCCATGCGCCGAAAAGTCGTCTCAATGGGCACCATGCGCATGGACATGCCCATGTCCTGCAGGCTGCGGGTGATCTTGGTCAATTGGGCCAGATTGCGCTCCAATTGCGGGGAAGCGATTTCGGAAAGCTTTTCGTCCTGGGTCACAATGGATTCGATAATCACCAGTTCCCCGATGGTATCCAGCAGCAAATCGATACGGTCGGCATCGATTTTCATGTTCTGCTTGATCTGCATCCCTTGTTGTCCGTTTTTCCGGGGTTCCGCCTGCGGGCTCGGAGCAGCGGGCTGCGGTTCGGGCTGTGCCGGGGACGAAGCCGCGCTCGACGCGGCAGGCGAGGGCTGGGGGGCAGCCGAGGCGGCCTCGGCAGAATCTGGGGCAGCGGTATCGGCAGGGGGCTGCGGAGCGGAAGCCTGGGATGCGGCCTGGGGCGCGGCCTCGCCCTGGGAGGCCGCAGGTGCCGCCTGGGGCTGCTGGCGGACGTGGTTCACAAAGTCCAGCACCTCGCGCAATCCGGGATCCGGCACATACTGCTCGCCAGCGCTCACGGCCTCGCCCAGATGTCCGACCATTTTCTTGAGCATGTCCAGGGCGCTGAAGGTCGCTTCTACCACATCGCCCTGAAAGGCCAGATGCTCTTTGCGCACCTCGTCCAGAAGATTTTCCGCTTTATGGGCCAATTCCGCAATGGGCGTTAAATCCAGAAAACCGCAGGTGCCTTTAATGGTGTGAAAGGCCCGGAACACGGCGGCCACAGCATCAAGGTTGTCCGGATCGCTCTCCAGGGTCAAAAGATTCTCGTCCGCGATATCGAAATGTTCCTGGGCCTCATTGATAAATTCCCCGGTGATTTCCGGGTCACTGATGGCCAAGGGCTCAAGGAGCGGGTCAGGGGTCGCGGCAGGGCCCGACTGCTCCGCAGGGACGGACGGCTCAGCTGCCGGGGCGGGATCGTCAGCCGGCGGTTGCGAAGGGGAGTCGCTGTCCTCCGCTTCTCCAGTGAAGCGGCGCATGATGGGATCGGTATCCGGCACGGCGGAACCCTGGCGGCAGGCCTCGATGGCGCTTTCAAACCAGTCTTTAAAGGCCAGCAGGATATCCGGGGAAATGGTCTGGCCCTGGTTCTGGATATAATCTTCAAGCCCGTGGCAGACCTCGGCGATGGGCTCCAAGCCCATGACCCCGGCCTCGCCTTTGGCGGTATGCACCAACCGCCGCACCGCGTCTAGTTTCTCTGGTTCGTGCGCCTTTTCGTACTCCAGGATGTGGTCCTCAAGATCGCCTAGGGCCGAATCCTGCTGCGCGATATAGGCCGCGTATATCTCCTGGTCCACCCCGGCGGCCATTTCCCCGGCCCCACCGGCCTGGGAACCCTCCGGGTCCAGATTTTCAGGAAAAGAGAGGATCTCTTCTTCCTTGCCCTCGATAATCGCCCCTTGAAAGGCCCGGGCGAGCTTGTGCAAAGCGGCTGTATGCTCCTGCGGGGCGGCTGCCTCCGGCCCCATCTCCGTTTGCACCAATTCAGCCGCGGCTGCGGCCGCAGCCCGGCAGCGGGGGTAGGCCCCGTCGAGGGCATCGCGTAAACGCTGGAGGATCCGCACCAAACTCTGGACATCCTCCCCCTGAGCGGGGTCGAACAAGACCAATTGCTCAGCAAACTCCTCGACAATGCCTTGAACGTGTTTCTTCTCCGTGCTCATGCTCCTCCCGCCTGGGGCTCCAACGCTCACGTTTTCAAACGACACGACCATGCTGGGGCATGGTCGCTACGCACAATCGCCTTCGCGCCCGGCGGTCGCGGCCATGCGTGCCGGCGCGTCAGCAATATTTCAGGCCCGAATTTTTCAACCCAGGACATCTCTTCTACGTCACCCGTGGCGGCCACGCAAGGGGGCGCCGCCACACTTCCCCCACTACGTCCACGATCTTGCGCTAAATCTGCATGCGCATAACTTTATCATACGCCTCCATGGCCTTATTGCGGACCTGGACCGCAAGTTTCATGGACACCCCGGACTTTTCCATGGCCACCATGGTTTCGTGCAAGGAGGTCTCCCCGCCGGTGGTGGTGTCCATAATAGATGCGTTGGCATCTTTTTTCCGGGTATCAGTGGTGTCCACCGCATCCAAAAGGGTCTGCTGGAAGGAGCGCACGCCGGAGGCATTTTCCTGGCCCTCGCCCTGGCCGTTTTGCTGCGCTACAATATTTGCGGCCCCGGCCGCAGTGGTTGGGTCGATGACTGGCATAGGTCTATCCTCCGATTTCCAAGGCCTTCACGGCCATGCGCTGCGAGGCCTTGATACTGGTCACATTGGCTTCATAGGCCCGGGTGGCGGACATAAGGTCGGTCATTTCGTTCAAAACACTGATGTCCGGCGTGGTCACGTACCCCTCGTCGTTGGCCAGGGGATGGCCCGGGTCGTACTCATTCGTCAGCGCTTCGGTGTCCTGCTCGATGGCCGCGACCTGCACTCCGGCCACACCGTCGCGCATCTTGGAGGCCAGTTCCCCGTCAAAAGATGTCTTGGGCTCGAAAACCACGGATTTGCGGTAGTACGGCTCTCCGTCTTCCGTTTGCACCGTATCCGCGTTGGCCAAATTCGAACTCACCGCGTTCATGCGCAGTGATTGCGCGGTCATTGCCGACGCACTGATATCCATAGAGGTAAAAAGATTCATACCCATCCCTTTGTTTAATTGACCGTGCTCGTCAATTCCCCGGAGCGTCAAGCACTTGCCCTGGCCTCTTCCTCTTTGGACCGCCAGGCGCCGTCCTGGCCTCTTTGCCTCTCCGGGCGGCCAAACACCCGCTCACACCCCAACTAAACCTTTGACGCCTCACGTATCACATATTCCAAGGAAGCAAATTTGCGGCTCAACATCCTGGCCGCGGCCTCGTATTTGATCTGGTTTTCCGAGAGCATGGCCATTTCCCGCTCCATGCGCACACCGTTTTCTTCTATCGCTCCGCCGTGGTTGACCTTGACCTCGCCCTCCACCGGATCGTCCTTCCCGACAACCCCGAAATGGTTCTCGTGCGTGGCCTCCATCTTTTTTGACTCGGGATCATAGGCCTGCCGCAACTGCTCTTCAAAATTCAAGTGCCGCGCGGCATACCCCGGGGTATCGGCATTGGCGATATTCGAGGACAGCATTTCATGATTCTGGCTGCGCAGATTCAGGGCCTGCTCCAGCATCCCGATGGTTGATCCGAAAAGAATATTTTCCGCCATATACATTTCCCTGCTAGGGTTACGCGAAACCGGGTGGCGCCACTGAATTATTGTTCAGCCAAAAACTCGTCCAGCTCCTGCATGGCCCGGCTTTCCTCCGCCATTTGCTGCCAGACCGGGTTGTCAGTCTCTTCGGCCAATCGGGTGTAGAGTTTAGCCGCTTCCTCGGTGCGCCCCAGCTGGGTCAGGCATTCCGCGCCTTTGTACAGGGCCCGGGTGGCAAAATCCTCATCCTCGAACAGGGTGCGCCACAGGGGCAGGGCCTCGGCGAACGCCCCCTGCTGGTACAGGCTGTCGGCCCAGATGTAGCGTGTACGCGGGGCAAGCATCTCCTGCGGCAGGGTGGAGCGCTCCAGGTAGCGTCCCATGCGCTCGTATTGTTCCACCGCATACAGGGCCCGGGCGGTCAACACGTCCAGCCTCCGGGAGTAGGGACGCTGCGAGGGCAACAGCCAATCCAGGGCCCGTTCCGGCTCTTCGGCCTCCAGGAAGCTCTCGGCGGTATCGCCAATAACCGCGGCGCGCTCAGTGCCCTCGGGAAATTCCTGCAAATAGATCTCAGCGTACTCCGCGGCGCGCATCGGATCATCCATCTGTTTCCACAACCGGACCACCCGGGGCAACAAGAGGGCCCGGCGTTCCGGATCGCCGCTGCGGGCCAGCATATATAAAAAGACCCGGGCCGCGCGCTCATTGAGGCCCAATTCCTCAAAGGTATCGCCGACGCGCTCCAAAAAGGCGTGGGGCATATCCGTACGGACCAGTATCTCCCGGTGCTCGGCGACCAGGGCCAAGCCCCGGACATAATCCCCCTGCTCCAAATACCCCCGGACCACCGGGGGGAGCAGCTCACCCATAAGCACCTTGGCCTCATTCTGTAAATCCCCGGCCCCGAAGGCGACCAAAAAATCCGAGAGCCAAGCCACGGCCCGGGGAAGCTCGCCCAACTCGCGCATAACCAGGATGCGCTTGAACCCGGCCTCTTCGCGCACCGCGCGCTGCGGGGCGTTGTCCATGACCTCTTCATAGGCGGTCACATGGCTCGGGGTGAGCTCACCTAAATTGTCCAAAACGGAAATATCGTTTTGCACCACCCGGGCCCGGTACCCTGCCGCGGTTTCCGGCCACTGCTCCAAAATCAGATCCATGACCCGCTTGGCCCGGCCCGGCCGTCCATTATCGCGCAGGCTCACCCCCATGCGCCACAAGCTCATAGCCTTGGGTTCGATTTGGGTCAACGAATCCGCCAAGGCGTTATAATGCCGCATGGCCTCGGAAAACTCCTCGCGGCGGTACAAAAGATCCGCGTAGCGCTCTAATACCGCTGGCACTTGCCGCAAAAAATCGAGAGGCAACACGGTTTCCTGGCCCACCCGCCAGGCATCTTCCCAGCGCTCAAGAGCATAAAGCGTTTGCAACCGCCGGGCAGCCACCAAGCGCACCGCGTCCTCTCCAGCCATCGGCGCCTCGTCCAATTCCCGCAGCGCCTGCCGGGGTTGTCCGGCCTTCAGGGCCAATTCCGCGCCCAGCACCTGCCAATACAAGCGCATGGCCCGGGACGTCTCCTCCGGAAGCGTGGCCCCCTCGTAGTCGGCCCAAGCCACATAAATGCGCCCCAAATCCGCCAAGGCGGAAAGGCGGAGATAGGCCATACGGACATCCAACGGGGTTTGGAAGGGCTCGGCATACCCGGCATTCTCCACCCGGCCCAAAGCGGCCCGAGAACTCTCCAGGGCCAGCAACCCACGGGCCGCCAACGCGGCCTGGGACGGGTTGGTGGCGTTGGAGGACAGAGGTGTCAACGCGCTGACGCTGCCCTCCCAATTCGTGTCCCGTGCCGCTTGCAGGGCCAGGGCGTCCACATTCTCGGTTTGCATCCCCTCCACCATCACATCCACCGGCAACCGCGTCATCCGCATCTCCACCCACGGTTTAACCGGGGCGGAATAGGATTGGAAAAAGCGGTCCCACTGGCCACTGTACTCGGAATGCAAATATTGGCCGGCCACTGTGCCGTCTCCGACCACTGAGAGTTGCCCGCCAGGGTCGGTGGTAATCCCGGGGCGCAGCTGGCGTCCCTCTGTAGGCCACCTGAGCGCAACCCGGGCAACGGGCTCGTCCTCAGATGTCAGGGTTTCGACATCCTCCGGCGGGCGCCGCAGCAAAACAGTGACTTCCGTCTGTGTTCCCGCCCGGTTGACCTGACTGCTGATCAAATCCCCGCCCGGCGTGAACTGGGCCAACCCCTCAGCCGGGGCGGTGCGCTCAAAGCTGACAACCACCCGCTGGCCCAGGGTGCTCACCGCCACCTGAGTCGGGGAGTCGAGTTCGAATTGCAGAATGGTTTCCCGCGCCCCGGGGAGGCGCTGCATCCGCTCCAGCACATGCGCCTGGGCCTGCACCACGGCGGGCAGAACCAACCCCAAAAAAACAGCCAGACATGCCGCACCGACCCAGTGCCGCAGCCGCCGGTGTCGTCTCTGATCGCTCCGATAGATTGAGCAAACCGCGCCCAGACTCACAATATATCCTCTTTTTCTGCGTGCCTAAAAATCTGCGTGCCTAAAAATACGAGCCCACCCCCATTACAGGGTTTGCACACCGCCTGGCCCCCGTCCCAGAGCCCAGCCAGATGGCGGCTTTGGCTCGCGCCGGAGCCGAGCGACGGTACGCGAAAACCGCGGGAACGTGCCAGCCGCCCGCTGTCCACCCGGGCCCCGCATAAGGGGTTCCGACCTCGCAGCTGCGCGCCTGCCCCGCAGACACCACCGCGTGCGCGGCTTCTTACGTCCCGAAATTCGTGCAAAATATACACCAACCCCGCACCGCCAGGGCTGCCCCGCCCCTGAAAACCCCAACCACCCCAGCGTCATTTTTTTGACCACCGGAAATATTCCCGGCCGACCGGAGGCCTACGCGACAGCACAAATGTATTCCTGGATTCCCGCCTCCGCGGGAATGACGGTGGGACAAAGGCAGAGATCTCCGCGCCAGTGTGTAGGGGCGTGTGGCGCACGCCCTTTTCCAGGCCGGAACACAGCCCCAGCA
>JBNJGM010000054.1:8195-12427 GCA_051747685.1 Thermodesulfobacteriota bacterium
CGGGCCCCCGGCCGCCTCACCCCAAACCTTGCCCCTGGCAGTTTTTTTGCATATCATGTGTACTTTTCACCCGCTCGGCGGGAAATGCCCCCCAAATGCACAATCCGAAGGAGAGGCTTATGTCAAAATCCGTGCTGATCATCGACGATTCCAAGACCATGCGCAAGATCATCACCCGCACCCTGCGCCAGGCCGGTGTCAACTTCGAAACCATCGAAGAGGCCGACGACGGCCAGATGGCCTTGGACCACCTGGCCCAATCCAAGCCGGACCTGATCCTCTGCGACATCAATATGCCCAATATGGACGGCCTGACCTTTCTGCAGCACAAAGCCCAGGACGCCTCCATCAAGGACATCCCGGTGGTCATGATCACCACCGAGGGCGGCTCCGAGGACGTGGTCCAGGATGCCAAGGATAAAGGCGCGGCCGCGAGCATCAAAAAACCGTTCAACGCCGAACAGATCGAAGACGTCATCGCCCCGCTGGTCTAATCGACCGCACAGCAACCAGGCCTGTTCGGACTGTGCCGTACATACACCACTGGTGCCTTCCCGCCTGGTTTCGCAGGGGCGGGAAGGCCGCCCCGGGAATGCCCCACAAATCCACTTGAACCGACCAACCCATCCAAACCGCCACCGACCGAAGGAGGTTCCGTGTCTACTTTTGATCCCGCCTTTCTGGGCCAAAAAGTCGTTGAGGCCACTGTTGAAATCTTTGAAACCATGATCATGGCCGATATCGCGGCCAAGGAGCCCCTGCCGGAGCAGATAAAGGAATTCAAACACAATGTCTCCGGCATCATCGGGCTGGCCGGGACCCACCAGGGTATGCTGGCCATCCACGCCCCGGAGGAGGTCGCCAAGGGCATCACCTTTGATTTCCTCGGCGTGGAAGTGGAGAGCATCGACGAAGACGTCAAAGACGCCATCAGTGAGATGGCCAACATGATCGCTGGCTCGGTCAAGCCGGCCCTGTCCGCCAACGGCAAGGACATCCAGCTCTCCATCCCCTCTGTTTTTCACGGGAATTACAGCGTCAACTACTACTCCCAGGCGGATTGGGCCATGGTGCCTTTTGAGATCAGCTCGGGCCAATTCCTCGTCGAATTCCAGCTCAAAAAAGCTGAGTAATGGCAGTATCCGACACCGAGCAAGACCGCCCTGATACCGGTCCCTCTCCTTCCGCCGCCCCGGCCCCGCTGAAACCCGAGGGTTGGGAGGACCAGGCCGCTGCCCTGGCTGCCACGCTGTCCGAGGCCCTGGGAGCGTCCCTGGGCTTTGAGGCCAGTTTGGAGCTGGGCGCCACGCAGACTGTCGCTGACACGGCCCTGCCGGAGGTGGCGCCCGCGCCGTATTTGGTCCTCGGGCTTTCGGTAACCGGCACCCATGCCGGGACCGTAGCCGTGGTCCTGCCCGAAGACGTGGCCCTCGCCCTGGCCGATCGCACCCTGGGCGCTGAGGCCCCGGAAAACCCCAGCGGCCAGCTCGACGAGGCCCGTGGTCAGGCGCTTGAAACCCTGCTCGCCACCCTGGCCTCCACTGCGGCCACCCATATCAGCGAGGCCAGCGGCGAGACCGCCGACCTGGTGGTCAGCGACCGCGACCGCTTTGAAAACGGCGAACAGCTCCAGGCCTATCTGGCGCCGGAGGCCGGGGAGCACGGCTTTTTAC
This sequence comes from Thermodesulfobacteriota bacterium, assembly GCA_051747685.1. Lineage (GTDB taxonomy): Bacteria > Desulfobacterota > Desulfovibrionia > Desulfovibrionales > Desulfohalobiaceae > Desulfohalobium. Next base: position 9,869 of record JBNJGM010000054.1, read on the forward strand.
ATTCCACTGTGGCCCTGCGCGTGGACACCGCCCGATTGGGCGACGCGCATATCCTCATCCCAGCCGCCGTCCTCCAGGACCTGCCGGACGAGCCCCTGGACGACGAACCCTGGGAGGAAGCACAGTCCGAAGCCGCCGGGCCGGCGACATCCGCACCAGAGACCAGCGAGGAAGAAGCCGCCCCTGAGGAGGCTGCGGCGCAGCCAGAACACGCCGCCGACGCGGAACAGCCAGAGGAAACCCCGCCCACGGAGACCACCACCGAGGAAGCCCCGGAAGAGCCCGCCGCAGAGGCCCCTGCGGACCAGGACGAGGCGGCCGGGGACGAGGAATCCGCCGAAGCCCCCACGACGCCACCGGATGAAGGCGGTGCGGACGAGGCCGCAGCCGAGCCCACTGCAGAGTCCGAAACCGAGGCCGAACCCAGCGAGTCCGCTGCCAGCGAGAGCAGTGACACCGGCGAAGAAGACGAGGAACGCACCGGGGTGCTGCGGCCGGAGGAAATGGCCGCGCTTATCGGCGACGACGAAAAAGAAGGCGAGGGCGAGGCCGCCGAACCCGCGCCGGAAAAAGAAAGCGGCGCCCAAGAGGCAACAGGCGGCGAGGAAAAGGTTGAAGAGGACGATGTGCCGGAAGACCAGGCCGTGGATATGCACGCCGTGCATACCACCCTGCTGCAGGCCTCCTACCATATCGACGAGGAACTCAAGGCCTTTTTCGGCGAACCCCTGGAATTGTACGATTATGTTGGCCGCGTGGTCAGCAAGAAGGAGCTGTTGAAACGCTTCTCCGGCAAGATCGTGGTCACCAACATGGCCATCACCGGGGACGCCTACGGCGAGGCCTATACCGCCGTGACCCTGGATGACGCCATTTTCCTCGGCGCCACCCTGATCATGCTCCCCAACGAGGAAATCAACCGCAAGATCCGCAACGGCCACTTCCGCGAGGACGAATCCGACGCCTTTGGCGAGGTCATCAACATCTTTGCCGGCGCCTATTCCACGTCCTTTGGGGACTATTTCCCCAAAAACGTGCGCTTGAAAAAAGACCGCATGACCACGGTGGCCCCGACCAAGGTCCAGATCGCCGCGGATGAACCCTTTCCTGACGGCGAATACTTCCTGGCCAGTTATTCCATGCGCCTGGGCAGCCGCCCGCTGCAAGAGTTCCACATCTTTTTTCCGCCCAAGCTGCTGGGCATCACCAAGCAAAACGCCGCGGAACTCAAAGAAAAACCCGTGGCCGCCACCCAGGACGCCTCCGGGGGCCCGGGCTTTTCCACCATCCAGATCGCCGGGGAGGACACCGGCAAACCGGCCATCGCCGTGCTCGCCGACGACGCCAAGCAATTCGCGGCCATCAGCGAGTTTCTGAGCGACCAGAAAGTGGACATCTGCCAGGCCAAAATGCGGGACAATCTGCGGGAAAAATTCCGGCCCTACGATATTTTGGGCGTGTTTTTGGTCATGAAAAATATCGACGAAAACAGCCTGGCCAGCCTGATCAAGATCCGCTCGCTGCTCAAAGGCCGCTGCCCGATTATCATCGCCGCCCCCAAATGGGACCGCGCCAAGGTTATCAAGGCGGTGAGCTACGGGGCCAAGGATATCATCCTCACCCCCACGGACAAGGAGACTGTCGAGGCCAAGGCCAAGCAACATATGTTGCAATGATTGTCTGGGAGAAGAGAGTGTTAAGTTTTACGTGTTAAGTTTTAAGGAAGAACAAAGGCGGGATTTGCGTTTCCAAATCGGGATCGGTATCGGGATCGGGATCGATTTCATAAAAATTAAGAAAGCGTAGACTCTTGCGTAGGTCGGCTCCAGCGATGCTGAAGCCGACATAGATTTTCAATATTCGCATTTCGCTGACATCTATTCCGATAGTAAAATACACGATTTTGAATTTTTAGACTTCTGTCCACAGTCTTCTGTCTTTTTTTCGGACCGCCAGGCGCCGGCCTGGCCGGTATACCAACTGCAGCGCATTCTTCAATCTTCTAATCCCTAAATCCCATAATTCAAATATGACCCAAGACAAACGCAAAGGCGCAGTCGCCCTCAAATACGAACGCGGCAAAGATGACGCCCCAAAGGTGGTCGCCAGCGGACGTGGACAAATCGCGGACCGCATCCAAGCCGCGGCTGCTGCCGCCGACGTGCCCTTACGCCAAGACCCGGACCTGCTGGAAGTCCTGGCCCAGGTCCCGGTGGGCGACGAAATCCCGGAAGACCTCTACCAAGCCGTGGCCGAAATCCTGGCCTTTGTCTATCGGTTGAATGGAGAAGGGCCCAAGGTATAACGGCCACGAGTTCAATCAGAAAAACGGACGGGGCATTTCCCCTTACCCATTACCCCACACCGCTCCCGGAGGCCTTATGCCCTGCCGCAATCTACTCCTCCGCGCCCTTTACCTAACCTTTCTTATCCTCGTATCCCTGCCCCCCATTGCCTCTACCCAACAATGGACACCCTGGGAAAAGGACCACGCCGTGGCCCAACACGAGGATTGGCTGGTAATCAAGGAACCCGGCCGGCGGTACTGCTACCTCAAAC
>JBNJGM010000055.1:0-12239 GCA_051747685.1 Thermodesulfobacteriota bacterium
CCGATTTCACCTACGATGGCGGTGTCGGCACCGAAGGGGCTAATGACGCCATTATCGAGTGGGATCTGACAGGGGCCCAAGCGGAATTCGAGGCTGTCCCTGAACCCACAACCATGCTCCTTTTCGGCACAGGCCTGCTCGGTTTGGCCGGACTCGGCCGGCGACGGTTCTTCAAGAAAAGTTAACCCCTTCTCCTTTACAACGTGAAGCGACCGGCTGGAACACCAGCCGGTCGCTTCCTTTTCCACCCACGCCACCCGAGTTTCGCTCGGCGCCTCGTCCCTGTCCGGGCTACTCTCCCTGCGACCGCACATAGGCCGTCACAGCGCTTCGGGCCACCTCACGAGCGTCAAAGGCCGGGAGGCCGGCTTTCGCCAACAGTTCCCGGCTACGGACAGTGGCGAACTCCTGAGAATCGCCCAGATAGGCGAAAAACACCGGCAGCGTCCGCAGGGCCCGGCGGAGTTTGGGCCGCGAAACCAGGGCTAAAACCGGAACCAGGCGTTGGAACAGGCCCAACGCAATGGGTTTCGACCGGGGCAAACGGATACCTCCCTCGGCAAAAACCTGTCGCACTCCCTCCATCAACTCCATCAAATCCAGCGCGCCATCCGGACCGGCGCAGAGGTGGAGCACCTCGCCGGCCCATTCCGGGGCACGGCTGGAACGGGCAATGGCCTGCGCCACATAGTCCACAGGCACGATATCCAAATGCTTGCCCTGCAGCCGGGGAACGATCCCGGCAGTGCGACGCCCGGCCAAAAATTCACACAAATGGTAAAAAATCTGATAGTGGAGAATCTTCCCCGTCTTGGTTGCCCCGACAACCATGCTCGGCCGGTGGATGGTCAACGGCAATTCTTTTTTTTCCGCGTAGGGCCGGAGAACGGTTTCCGCCTCAGCCTTGGCCTCTTCATAGGTATTGTGGAAATTCCGTTGTTCATCCAGGAAGCGCTCCGGTACAACCCCGGAAAGATCCCCTCCCACCCCTACCGTACTGACCACATCCACCTTTTTAAGCACTCCCTGGGCCTGACACTGTTGGGCCAAGGCAACCACATTTTGCACAGAACGCACAGAAAAACCCCGGGCCTCCTCCAACGAGATATTCATGCGCACATTCCCGGCACAATGGACGATATGCGTGCACTCACGCTCCAGATCGGCATACGTCGCGGGTGCCAAGCCGAATTGATCCCAGGTCATATCCCCTGCCACCGGTTCGATCCGCTGCCGTAGTGCTTGCGGCTCATGCCCCCAAAAAGCGCACAGCTGCGCGAAGCGGGTTTCAAGATGCTCGGGGTCCGTGGCCCGAAACAACAACTTGAGCCGGACCCCTGGAATTTCCAAAAGCTCGGGGACAAGGGCGGCCCCTATGGCCCCGGTGGCCCCGGTGATGAAATAGACAGCGTTCATACTTGCACCACCTTCATTGTTTGCCCCGCCCCTTCTTCGGCCAAAGCCGTATATACCGCCTCGATACTCTCCGCATACCGACTGTAAATCCTCTGCCGCCGGAGTTTCATGTTGGCGGTGAGTTCACCGGAGGCCACCGTGAACGGATGGGGTGTGAGCACCAAACCGGCCGGTCGTTGGTATCCGGACAGGTCGGCCACTTGCTGCTGCACACCCTGGATTACGGCTGTGAGCACCGCTTCCCCGGCACCTTGCCCGAGCTCCGGGACAACCAACACGGCGACCACGGATTTTTGGGCGTTGCCAAAGAGAGCGGCCTGCTCCACACGGGGCACCCGGCGTAACCGTTCCTCTACCGGAACCGGTGCGATGCGGCGTCCCGTGGAGGTCTTAATCATCTCGGAATTGCGCCCCGTAAGTACCAAAAAACCTTGGGCATCGAAAAAACCCAGATCGCCAGTATGCAAAAACCCCTTTTCGTCTAGGACGATATCCGTGTCGCCCTCCGTATAATACGCCATACACACCCCCGGCCCACGCACCAAAATTTCATTGTCCGTAGTGAATCGGATTGTGTTCGCATCCAAAGGCTTACCAACCGTCCCGAACGCATAGGCCTCAGGTCGGTTCATGGCCATAGGAACCACATTTTCACTGATACCGTAGGCCTCTAAAATCAATATGCCCATGGCCCGGAAGTCTTCCAGGAGCCACACCGGCATCGGCGCTGAACCGCTGATCATAAATTGCAACTCGCCCCCGAAAACCCGCCGCAAACGCTTCAGCACCAACGCGTCCATCCCCTGGTGAAGCGGGGCAACACCCCAAGCCACCGCTCCCTGGTTCTTCCGGGCCCGGGCCCGGCCCAGCAGCAATGCCAGACGCACCAGCAGACGGATCGGAAGCGGTTGCGCCGCCACTTGCTGCAAAAAAACCGCGTGCACTTTCTCAAAAAACCGCGGCACCCCAATAAAAACATCCGGTTGAATCTCTGGCAAAAAGGTCATTATCCGCTTTGGATCGGTCACGAAAAAAACCTGGGCGTTAATCATCAACGCGCAATGATTGATCATCCGTTGGAACAAATTAGACAGGGGAAGCCAGCAGACCATTTTCGTGTCTGCTCCCAGTGAGGGAAAGGCCTCCACGATCGCCTGGCAGGCCAAGACCACCTGCTTGTGGGAATAGCGGATCCCTTTTGGCGGGCCGGTGGTTCCGGAGGTGAAAACCACTGTGGCCGGATTGTCCGGCTCGGCCCGATCAAACTCCTCCCACCGGCCAAGGGCTCCGTTCACGTGGAGATCACTGCGCCTGGTACAGCCAGTGGGAAGAGCCCCGTCCTCGCCCAGACTAACCGCAAAATGAAACCCCGCACGCACCTCTTTGCCGAACCGGGAAAGCACTTCCGGAGTGTCCACAATGATGCCGCCCACCGCTGCCTTAACGCATATTGCATTGACATTTGCCGTGGTCTCGTTCGGGTCCAGCCCGACCACCACACCTCCGGCCATCAATACCGCTAATTGGGCCACCTCCCACCACCTGGACGTCGGGGCCATGAGCGCAATATGCTCTCCCGGCGCGACCCCCAGCCGGATAAGCCCCGCAGCCAACCCGGCAACATCCTCCCCGGTCTCCCGCCACGAGTATCCCCGCCACTGTCCCTCGCCCTGCCGGACATAATGCCCTAATGTTTGCGGCGTTTCCTGCACACGCCGGTGCAAAAGCGCCGGAAGTGTTTGTGCTGCCATAGTACTCCCCCTAGACCGTTCTCAAAAAAGAACTGGTCCCCTGGGACATGTGCCCCTTTTCATGAACCAATGGCAAAAACTTCACGGCCCCAATGCACATATCCATGCTCCGGATTAGAAACTTTTGCCGTCGTCCGATTTCTTGGTGGCCACACAAGGCGGATCGTAGGCTCCGCGGGGCTGTGTTATCCGAAGATCGTTTTCCGTGAGCCCCAACCAGTGCAAACTTTTCCGCACCTCGCGCCCGAGGAACACTTTTCTGCGGATCATCGTATTCACCAGGGGGGTCATGAGCTTCCAATACATTCGGTTGGCCTTGCCTTCGCGAATAAGAGCGGAAAATTCAGGATGGTAGGGATTGTATCCAAAATGCTTAAGATCCGAATACATCAACAGCCAATTGATCGGATAGTTGGTCAGCAGAGGATTGGCGTGGCTGCCCCTGGCCACCAGCCCCGCCTCGGCCACTGTCCGCATGACCTGCTCCTGATTGTATTCCCAGGCATGAAACGGGGCCAGATAGCGGGGGAAGACCGCTTCTGAGGCAGCGTCTCGGGGGCTAAAAAACCGGCTGAGTTCAGCCTCGGTGAAAGCCCCGGACTGGCGCAGGGCCGGCGGCACCCAATCCGTGCAGCAAAGCATTTCCCGGGAAAACTCATAGGACATGCGTTCAGGGTCGGGCTGCCCCGGGGAATACCCGGCGAGCACCAGAGGGATTTTCTTTTCCAAGGCAATCTTGATTGCATCGCCTTCAAAAAGAGGCGCGTAGACATAGGAAATGGTATAAACCGCGCCCCGCTCCTCTTGATTTTGCAACAGATACCGGAAAAGTTTTGTATAAAAGGAAAACGAACTCGCATAGGCGAGATGGTCGATATCCAACAGCCGCAGGGCACGCTGAATATTTTTCCAAGCCAGGGGAGGAAGATTGACATCCGTTGTAAAGGCCAGAATCCGCATATTATACGTCTTCTTGAGCTTATACAGCAAATACAAGCTGTCCTTGCCCCCGCTGACTGGCACCAGGCAATCATATTCACCGCGCCCCCGGCATGTATTCAGGGCCGCTTCCAAATCGGCTTCGCGTTGCCGGCGTGTCGTCTCATCATGGCTTACCTTGGAGGAATCGTAGCCGCGGCAGAAGCCGCAGAGACCCGTGGCATCTATATCAGCCCCTGGAACACGTTCGGGCAACAGACAGCGTCGGCACTGTTTCATGGGTGTTTCTCCAGCTTTACCGCCCCGGGGAGCCAGCCGCGCCTGCCCAGCACAAGCAAGACGGCGGGTAAAAAAACGAGGTCCCCCACCAGGGCCGCGAGCATAATAAATGCGCTTAATGCCCCAAAATACGCAGTGGGTGTAAACTGGCTTGCCATAAGTATGCCAAAACCGATCCCCAGAATAACCGATGAACTCACCAGCGCCTGCCCCTTGGCCACTAGGCTATCTTGCACTGCTGCAGACACCGACCGGCCCTTTCGGCGTCCCTCTTCGAAATGGCGCAAGAAATGGATCGTGTCGTCCACCGCAATACCCAAAGCCACCGCGGCAATGAGTACCGTAGCCGTATTCAGAGGGATTCCCAAAATCCCCATCACACCAAAGTTCAAGAGGATAGGAAACACATTGGGCAGGAGACTCAAAAGCCCCAATCCCCATGAACGCAGGGCCAGGCACATGACCAAGGACACGCACACCACCGCCAGGAGAAGGCTCTTGACCTGCCCAGCGACGAGGGCGTCTATGACGGCGACATCCTGGACCACCTGTCCTGTCACGCGAACGCTGAGGTCAGGGGCGGTCTCCTCGCGAACGATATCCCCAATGCTGTCCAGGAGTCTGGCTTGGGCAGCGGATTCGTGTTGGTGCGTCCGGACCATAATCCGGGTGGCGTTATAGGCCCCGTTTACATACTCCTGGATATCGTCGGCAGCGTACAAAAGCAGGTATTGGGCCACCAAAGCCCGACTTTCTGGAATCCGGTAAAAAGCGGGATCTTCATTGTGGAAAGATTCATGCATGTCTTTGATAAAATGTGGAAAGGCCATGGTCCCATCCACACCGGCAAGGGCCTCCACCCGCTGGGCAATCGCGTCCACGGCCTGCAAGGCCCGAGGTTCTTTCATCCCCTGTGGCTGGGAAGTGGTAATAAAAATATCCAAAGAACTAAGACCGTTGAAACGATTTTCCACAAAATCGATCGCTTGGCGCACAGCGGTCTTTTCCTTGAAATAACCGACTACATTTGTGGACACCTCCACCCGAGCCGCGGCCACCACGGCCCCAACAAGGAGGAAAAGCCCGACACAAACAGTACGTCCGGCATGTTTTCGAACAAAGCGGGCCAAGCGCATCAACAACCATTGCAATTGTTCTCGCTGTGCGACAGCCGGCGCACTTTTCCGAAGACCCAAACGTAGCAACAGGGGTGGCAAGAAGCAGAAGGCGAAAAACAATTCAAAAACCATACCCGCCGCTGCGAGATACGCGAATTGGCGGATAGGTTCGAGATCACTTACGGCGAGGGTCAAAAACCCGATGGCGGTCGTCATTGTGGTCAAAAAACAGGGAACCACTACCTTACGCAGCACACCGGCCAAGGCTTGCCGCGCTTCCCCTGCTGCGCAGGTAGGCCTGTCGAGGTGGGAGAAAATATGCACCACATCCGCTAGGGCCAGGGCCATGACCAACGGCGGCACAATGGTGGTCACATTGTTCAGCGGGATATCCCACAACCGAAAGAGTCCCATTGTGGAGACCAGGGCAGCGGAAATGGTCAATAGGGCCGCCACCATCAACCGGGCATTCCCGAAGCACAAAAAGACAACCAAACCGATCAGTACATATGTGGCGGGAATAAACACCCTGAGATCGCGGGCCATATATTGACCGAGCCGCGAATTGGTCACCGTCCATCCGGCGAAATGGAACGTGGTGGCCTCACTGTAGGGCAAAAGGATGCGGTGGGCCTGATTGAGGAGTTGCTGGCGGTAGTCGCGGTTATGGGGCCGGTTGTGGGTGAAGACCACCATTGCGGCACTGTCTGCGTCCCTGGAGACAATGTTTCCTGCATAGAGGGGATTGCGCAAGGCCTCCCGTCGCAATCGGTCAAGCGCTTCCCGGTTTTCAGGAATAGTTTCCAAAAACGGGGTCACTGAAAAATACTGCTGGGTCCCCACAATATTGTCCGCATTGCCCAGGCTGATCACATCGCGCACCAGGGGGGAAGCTTCCAAATCTGCCGTGATCGCTTTGATCATGCGCAGATTGTCCGGCTGGAAAAGCCGTTTTTTCTCAAAGGCGATGACGAAAAATTCATCCTCGCCAAAGATTGCTTTAAAGCGTTCGTAGACGCGATGCTCTGGAGTATTCGGGAGCTGGAAATAGTCCACATTGGATACAGTGCGGACAAAGGGGGCCATGCTTCCGAACACGCAGGCCACGAGAAGCGAGCCCAGGAAAAACATCGTGTGGTGCTTGAGAATCCACCCCATTGCTCCGCCGCCTGGGATTAAAAATGGTAGGTGGCTTCCAGAGAGACCAGGTCATTATCGTCATACCATCCGAACAGGGTGTCGCTGTCACCGGCAAAAAAATACGCCCCCAATTCAAGATCCAGGTTGGGCAAAAGCTCCCATTTTGTGTAGGGGTGCCCGAAACGCGAGCCGTCGCTGAGATAGTACATGCCCCTTACACCGATTTCCCCTTTGCCCCGCCCGAAAGTGTTGCGTACCTCGGCAGTCAACCCGTAGTTGTCCCGCTGGTAAAACAACAACGACTCCTGGTGCTCCAGAACATGCTCGTGCACCCCCTGCGCGTTGGCATACCAGCCGTTTTGTCCCTGATAATCCACCCCCACAACGCTGGCGAGGGTGGCGGATTTCCTCGAGTCCAGCGAATCGCTGAGAAACGGGCGGGCTGAAGAATACGCGGTTTCCCCCCGAACCCCGAAAGCGCCTAAGGTGGCTTCAAATTCCGCCCCCACCATTTGGGAGCGAACATACTCCACCTCGATATCCCCTTCTGTGAATCGGGCGCGCGCCAACTGGGAAGGCAGGCTCCCCCCGGAGATATCGCCGCTGACCCGGATTCCTTGTACTGGAAAAAAGACGACGCACGGGCGGGGATCAAAGCCGTAGAAATAGCTCACACCCAGATCCACATTGCGCAAGGCGCTGGTTATCCGTGCACCAGCCTGCAGGTTGTCCCAGGAAACTACGGGCTCGTGGGTGTCCACATCCAGTTGTTCCACTCGCTTGCGCAGCCCACTCGGAAGAGCCGCTTCCAAAAGGTCCGTTTTAAGATGCCGGTACAGGGCCCAATTCGAGCCAAAATAATGGAGCCTGTCCGGCTCAAACACAGGCAAAACAACCCCTTCCGCGGCCCATTGCTCTTGAAACAGACGAGCCCTAAGCATCCAATTGGGACGTTTGCGCTCCTCCCGGGACTCAAGAAACGGTAACCGTCTGTCCTGGGCATTGAGCACATCCACGGGGCTGATCTCGTCGGTTTTGCCCCAACGAACGATCTGCTTGCCCATCCGGAACTCCAATGGCCCCGGCGCCCACTGCGCATACGCCTCGTGCAGTCCAATGTCGCAACTCGCATGACGCGTTCCAGGTCGGAACCGCAATCCCTCCCATTGTCCGGAGAGGACCACGTACGGCGCATTGGGTGAAACCACGCTCAAGGGGTCACGGTCTTCAAGGGTATACCGGAGCTCGGCGTGTCCCACTCCATGAAGGGCCTGCTCGTTTTCATTCCCCTCTTCCAGTCCATGCAAATCCTGAGCCGCAAGGGCTTTAAATTTCCCGGAAAAACGCAGCCTATCGCGCCACCACTGCCGGAGTAGCGCAGCCGATTCTCCCGAAGGTGTGGATGGCTCGTGGACTTTTGCGAGGGGCAAAGCTAGGGGCGAGAACTCGGTTGCAAGAACATCTGCGGCGTGCCTCGGCTCCGGGACAACACCGGGGGAACTGAAACCTGCGGGCCTGATCGGAATCGGAGTTGCCGCCGCTGCTGCCGTTCGCACCGTGCGACACCCTGTACCAGCACAATTCCAAGACATATCCGGCGGTGTCACACAAGACCACGTTGGATGCGGAAAAAGGTCGAGAACAAGACGGTAGAAATGGGGACGCTGGTGGGAATCAGGCAGGCATCGCGCCACAACCTGGAGCCTTTCTGCCGCGCTAACCCTGAAAAACACGCCTTCTCCTTGAGATCCCGCCTCATGAAGCACCGAGCGCACAGAGGGCTCTGCCTGTCGCAGATCCTCAGCGGGCGCGGTCTGGCAGGATAAAGCGGCAAAGACCACGTGGAGCGTAGGCCCTTGTTCCCATTGCACCGAAACCGGCGGAGCGCCCTTCACCACGAGAACGATCCGGGTATAACTTGAGTGATCGCCAAAGCGGGTTGTATGCACGACGCTCTGTTTTGTCCCAGCCCAGGCTCCTGTTTTCAGGACCAGGCACACCAGCACCAGCAGCACACCCCGAACACCGACGAATTGCATCCACAGCTGATTCACAGCCTCACAAAGCTCCCGTCCTGATTACAGATCCAGCGTAGGTCTTCGTATTGAAAAAACCATCCGCATCAGCAAAGCCCCCTCCCCCAAAATGCTCTCCTCGGCCGAGGCGCCGTGCGTTTTTCGGTTCCTCACACAACCGCCCCTGCAAGGGGGGTGCCCTACGTTTTTTACCATCGCTCCAGGGCTTGGGTAGTAAACATATCATCTGGAATATCGGTATCATACGTAATCTGACGCGTTTCCATTTCTGTGGCGTGCTCGTCCGCATGATCCCGCATTGTAACCTGCGTCTCGGTCCAGATCCCCTGAATGCGTTCCACATCCTGCGCGGTATATGTCTTGCGTGGTTTCTGGCCGTTGACAAAAAACTCTATTTTGATTGGGACATATGAGTCTTGGAGCACAAAACGACGCACGCGGCTGTATTCCGAATGGGTCCCGGCACGGGGCTTGCTGTCCAAAACCCAGCACCGCTGTTTGTTTACATCCTGTTCACCAACCAGGGTGTGCTCGGATTCGGCAACAGGCCGTCGTTCCATATCTTCATACGTGAAATCAGTATTCACGAAGGAACGCCCTTTCTGATCAGCCACGATACGCCGTGTCCGTTGCAGGGCAGGGAGGTATAAAAACTGCCTTGTCCTCCCCTCGGAGTCTTCCAGAGATAAAAACCCCGTCCCGGCAATATCCGCGGGGGCCGTGAAACGGATCAAAGTGTTCCGTCGCTGACCCTCGTTCTGGGTCACAATGGTCAGCCTGCGGTGCTGTGTGGAGCCGTTTTTAGGTATTAGACGCATAACAACTTCGGCAACCGAATTTTTTCCTGCGGGGCGGTCATAAACCTTTTGCGCAAGAGTTCGACCGGAAATCCCTTCCCCAGGCGATTGCCCTCTTGCGGGGGAACCGGTGCACAGAAGGACGAGCCCTACCACCAACGACCAACACCACCAGTGCGGCAAACAAAAAATGGCGGTCCATTTCTGTGACATCGTCCTCTTCTCCCTGTAGTCGCCGGACTGATGGTTGCAAAAAGACATAATGACAACCGAAAATTGCACAGGCAGCATAACGCTTAGGATCACTGGCGCGAAGAATGGGCGTCCAGTGCATCCGTTTGTTGGGATTTTCTTGCTTCGGGATCGAAATCGCTATCGGGTTCGGAATCGACGCTGTAGGCCTGCTCGTAAACTCATGCAACGTAATCTATCGAAAGACGATAGACATCCATTTTCTCGTGTCCAAGTGCCATATCTCTTCGATCGCTGATAGCGATCCCGATTTCGATTTGGAGTATCCGAACGCAAAATGAACCATGTGCCATATAAAAAGGGGCAGGAGTCTGCGACAGTTCACCGGGCGGGCCAGACCAAATCCGGATAATGGTCCCGAAATGCTTTCGCTTGCTCTACAGTAAGATCATCTAAAATACTCGGTTCCGTATTCACAAAATACTGAACAACTTCTGTATTTAGCTGATTCTTCTTTACAACAATACGCAATCCGTTATTGATATTAGCTGACGGAGCACGGGGATCAGGAGGTTCTCCAGTCATTTCGTAAAAGTATGAAAATAAAGGTGTATCAAATTCTAAATTTCGTCCAACCTCGAGCATTCTATCTTGAGATTCCCGCATCCGCCCACGTAAAGCAACAGCATCAGCATTCACACGGTCATAATATCGCTCTGGACCAAGTTGCTCAAACGGATATAATTTTTTATAAAAACGGACATGTCGAGGATTTACCATAATGCATACATCATCCACACCTCGATACACTGAGTACCAATACATTACTTGAATCAAATACAAAAAAAAACTTTTCCAGCGCTGCTCCTTCGGTGTCGCCAGAGAGGAAAGTTCAACAATTGATCGACCCTGGGCACGGAGGACATTAAGTTCTTCTGCGTACAGTACATCCATGGGCAAACCAAACTGTGGACTATCAAAAACCTCTGTAAGGCTAGAAAGAACATCTAAATAAGATTCGGCTATAATATGTGTAGTATCTGGCAAGAGAGAATAGCAGCTATAAAGCAAACCATGTGGACGTGGGGTCTGGATAAACTTTTTCTCGAGGTAAACATCATACACTAAAGAAAAACTTTTTATAAGCTCTTCCCGTGTTTCAGCAAATTTAATAGCTGGTCGATCAATATCAATAAGTTTTCTTTTTTGTAACCCTGAACGTTTAATCCTTAGAGTACGTCGTCGCTCATAAAATGGAGCATTATTAGTTTGCCAAAAAAAATTTTCTGCTTGTTCATTTAAAGCCATAGCATTTACTATCTCCATTATATACAACAAATTACTAAAAATTGGGCTTTACAAATTACTATATAACTCGACGATCAGTCACAGCTTAAACTATTTATATATTTCAAATCACTATCTTGTGAATTTTTTGTTCCTATAGCAAACACCTGTATCTTCCCGGATTTTTTTTGTCTCCAATACATTCGGCCACAATAGGCGAACTCGCTCTCAAAGACAGCCATATTCCCTTTTTTTGTAAAAACCTTACGTTTTATTTGAAGCTTCCGGCTGTCCTGCTCTAAAATAGCAAAACATTTCTCAGCTCGTATTTGCATATCCTCAGAAAGCGCTGAAAGACCATCGATGGCGCGGGCATCGAAATGGAGAGAAGGGTATAAAGCCGCAAGGCGCTTGCCCACATTGCGCGTCTTTTTTTTCGCGGGGAGAGCAGGCTGCACCTGATTGACATGCAAGTCTTGTGCCTCCTTTTTGAGTCTAAGAAGTTCACGTTCCTTGGCCCCGCGTAAGGCTTCGCTTTGTTTGAGTTTACGCTCTAATTCTTCCATCTCCTGCAACGCTTCTTCCTCAGTTCCTTGGAGCTCTTGGCCTTTATCCTCCAACTCATGTTGCAACCGAAGTAAGTCACGAGTGAATTCCGCTTCCTTTTCCTGAAATTTTTGAACTTCAGCATACGCGTTGCGGACCTCGTCCTGCGCTTGGGCAAGCGCGGCCTGATACTGGCCCTCCTGCGCGGTCGCTTTTTTAGCGCGCTGGATATACAGCGAGAGGAGCAGGCCGCTAAAGCTAAAAACATAGAAGGCCAAAATACCGGTGGCGAGCCAGGAATCACGCTCAATGCGGACATCAATTCCCAGCACAAAATGGTGCTGTAAAAGCTCCAAATTCCGGGCCGCAATTTCAGCCGACCCCGCAGCGCCTTGAAGGCTCGACAATATTGACTCTTGAGAAGGGTCGGCAGGACCTTGGGCCGGGGGAGGGTAAAGCTGCAGGCCATCCTTGGCCCGTATACTGACATGTGGCGTTACACCCAATTTTTCCACCCATTGCTTACGGCGAAAAAACTCGGTCACATTCCGGGCAACATGGTGTTCAAGGGATTGCTCTCCCATAAGAAGCGACTGCGGATCGGATATAACTTCCTGCTCTAAGGGACCGGTCCACAATCTCTGTAACCCCCATTCCGTAACTTGCAGGGTATATACATACAGTACCGGCGGGAGAAAAACGCAGAGAAAAATAAGCCGCAAGGACAAATACTGCATA
>JBNJGM010000056.1:0-7208 GCA_051747685.1 Thermodesulfobacteriota bacterium
AAGATATTGGCGGAGAGGGTGGGATTCGAACCCACGTGCCCCGACAAAAGGACAACCCGATTTCGAGTCGGGCGCGTTACGACCGGACTTCGCTACCTCTCCTGAAATTCTGAAAACGTTTATGTGTCATGCTTTGCCACGGCGCTGGCGGAAAAAATCCTGCAACAGGGTGCGACTGGCCGCCTCGTGGCTTGGCGTCTCCCGGACCCAGAAGCGGTGGTTGAGCCAGGGCAGGTGCGGGCCTTCCAATTGGGAGACGATGGCCCCGGCCTTGGGATCCCGGGCGGCAAACACCACGCCGGCGAGTCGGGCTTGGACAATGGCCCCGAGGCACATCAGGCATGGCTCCAGGGTTACTACCAACACGGTTCCGGGCAAGCGGTAGTTGCCGCTATTGCGACAGGCCCGGCGCAGGGCAACGATCTCGGCGTGGGCCGTGGGATCGCTGTCGGTGATGGTCCGGTTCGGGCTGTGGCTCAGAATCCGTTTCTGGGCATCAACCACGACCGCCCCGATGGGGATTTCGCCGTTTGCCTGGGCGGCTTCGGCCTCGTCGAGGGCGAGTTCCATGAGGCTTTCCCAGTCCGTGTTCGAAGGCACAAGTGTATACTGGAGATCAGGCATAGTGTCAACGAGCGGGTGGTCTCAGGCTAGGAGTTATGCAGAAAGCGAACCGCGTTGGCGAACAGGGCGGTGCCGGGGGTGTCGGTGGCGCCTCGGGTCCAGGCCGGATGGTTGGTGGCGTCGTTGTAGGCTTCCGGGTGGGGCATGAGCCCGAAGATTCGGCCCGATGGATCGCTCAAGCCGGCTATGGCCAGGGGCGAGCCATTGGGATTGTCCGGATAGGATTGGGTGGGCGCGCCATCGGCGTCGGTGTAGTGCATGGCGATCAGGTTGGTATCGAGTATTTCCTGAAAAACGGCCTCGTCACGAACCACGATTTTGCCCTCGCCGTGGCGTACGGGCAAAAACAGTCGCGGCAGATTTTGGGTGAAAATACACGGCGAGTCTTGGGGGCAGCCAAGATGGGTCCAGCGGTCCTCGAAACGGGCCGAGTCGTTGTGCCCGAGGCTGACCTGGCGTTCGAGATACCGTCCACCGGCTGCCGGCAGCAGACCGAGTTTGACCAAGAGTTGGAAGCCGTTGCAAATGCCAAGAAGCAGTCCGCCGCGCCTGTGTAAATCCAGGATGTCCTCCAAGAGCATGCGGCCGCTGCGGGTTTGGCTGTGTTTGAGGCGCAGGGCAGCGGCTTGGGCCGCCCCGAGGTTGTCGCCGTCGAGGAAGCCGCCGGGGAAAACGAGGAAATTGTAGTCGGGAATACACACCCGTTCGGCCACCAGATCGGCCAAGTGGGCGATGGTCACCTGCTCGGCCCCGGCGACGCGAGCGGCGTAGGCGGTTTCATGTTCACAGTTGGTGCCGTATCCCGTCAGGACAAGGACATGCGCTTCTTGCATGGCGATCCTCTGTACAACGTTGGGCCCCAAGGGGCATGGGTTTGGAGGGCAGTGCAACGGCTGTGGCGCTGCACGGCAGGAGTTGCCTTGACAAGCTGAAACGGGCTTGCGTAAAAACGCATTTTTTCTGGAATGGCTCTTACGCCGTGCCCTGGGCTGTCGTCAACTGGCGGGCCCATTTTTTATGTACTGCCGCTGGAGTGGCACTAAGGCAGGCGCGAGCGCGGACCTTGGAAAGCAGTCCGATTTGGTATAGGTTGCTTTCTGAATCAGTGAACCTGGTCCTGAAATTGCAATTATGGTTTGCAAAAAGGCGTGTCTCCATCTCCTTTTAGCGGCAACCACCGGCGCCTGTCTGTCGCTGGTACGGTAAGGCAGGGGTGTTGTTTTTGCGTGCGGCGGCGCAGGGGCGTTGCGCTGGAAGCAAAGGCGCTGCTCAGCGGGCGCAGAGAGCTTTCAGCCCGCGTGCACAATATCGGAACCGGGTCGGTGACACACCATTGGCTCACGATTCAGGGGGATTTTTTGCAAAGTCGAACAAGGCGGGGTGGCATGCAAACCAAATATATTTTCGTTACCGGGGGGGTACTTTCCTCTCTGGGCAAAGGGCTGGCAGCGGCTTCGGTTGGGGCGCTACTCAAGGCGAGGGGGTTGCGGGTAACCATTCAAAAGCTTGACCCGTACATCAATGTCGATCCGGGGACGATGAACCCCTTTCAGCACGGCGAGGTCTATGTGACTGAAGACGGGGCTGAAACGGATTTGGATCTGGGCCATTATGAGCGCTATCTGGACGAGTACATGGCCCAGAGCAATAATTATACCTCCGGTAGCATCTACCACACCGTGATCACTAAAGAGCGTCGCGGGGATTATTTGGGGGGTACGGTGCAGGTGATTCCCCATGTGACGGACCAGATCAAGGAAGCGGTACGTGGTGTTGCCCGTCACGATGAGGACGTGGTGCTTGTCGAAATCGGAGGCACGGTAGGGGATATTGAGGGGCTGCCTTTTTTGGAGGCCATCCGGCAGTTGCGCTCCGATTTGGGCAAGGAAAACGTGCTCTATATTCATCTCACCCTAGTGCCGTATATGCGCGCTGCCGGGGAGGTCAAAACCAAGCCGACCCAGCACAGCGTCAAGGAATTGCGCAGTATCGGTATCCAGCCCGACATATTGCTCTGTCGCACGGAAGTGCCGCTGGAGCAGGATATCAAAGACAAAATTGCCTTGTTTTGCAACGTCGAGCCCGATGCGGTCTTTACCGCCATTGACGTCCGCCACATCTACGAGCTTCCGCTGTCCTTTTATGCAGAGGGCCTGGACCAAAAGATCGCGATCATGCTTCGCCTGCCAGCCAAAAATCCCGACTTGGCTCCCTGGCACCAGCTGGTGCACCGACTGCACAATCCCAAAAGCCAAGTGCGCATCGCTATCGTCGGCAAATACATCGATCTCAAGGAAGCCTACAAAAGTCTGCACGAGGCCCTCACCCACGGCGGACTGGCCAATGAATTGGAAGTCGAACTCGTTTACGTCAATGCCGAAGACCTGGAAAACAATGCCGATCCTGGTTCGGTATTGCAGGATGTGGACGGCATCTTGGTTCCTGGCGGGTTCGGTAGCCGGGGGGTGGAAGGCAAGATCAAGGCCTGCGGGTACGCCCGGGAAAATAAAGTCCCTTTTTTCGGCATTTGCCTGGGGATGCAGTGTGCGGTCATCGAATTCGCCCGCAATGTGCTGGGGCTGGAAAAGGCCCATTCTTCGGAATTCGATCCCTGTACCCCGGACCCGGTTATTTATCTGATCACCGAGTGGTTCGACCACCGGCAAAATTGTTTGCAAAAGCGGGACAAAGATTCGGAGAAGGGCGGCACCATGCGTTTGGGCGCCTATCCTTGTCAGATTCGCCCGGACAGCAAGGTCATGCAG
This sequence comes from Thermodesulfobacteriota bacterium, assembly GCA_051747685.1. Lineage (GTDB taxonomy): Bacteria > Desulfobacterota > Desulfovibrionia > Desulfovibrionales > Desulfohalobiaceae > Desulfohalobium. The sequence continues at coordinate 3,390 of JBNJGM010000056.1, forward strand.
GCTTACGGGCTGGAACATATTCAGGAGCGCCACCGGCATCGCTATGAATTCAATAACGCCTACGGACCGCAATTCGAAGAGCACGGCCTGGCACTCAGCGGAACTTCCCCGGACCACGAACTTGTGGAAATCGTAGAAATGCGTGACCATCCTTGGTTTGTGGCCTGCCAATTCCATCCCGAATTTAAATCCAACCCCATGCGCCCGCATCCGCTCTTCCGCGAATTTATCCGGGCGGCCAAAGAGCGCAAAGGAGTGTAGGTGGTAGCGCAAAACAATGTGTTCAGTGTGTCGCAACAGGCGTTTTTTTGCATCGCCGGGCCCTGTGCCCTGGAGGGACTGGAAATCGGGCTCCAAGTGGCCTCGCGCTTGGCTGTTCTCCAAGAACAATTGGGGTTGCCCGTGGTGTTCAAAAGCTCCTTTGATAAGGCCAATCGTAGTGCGCTGGACAGTTTTCGCGGTCCCGGCCTGGAGAAGGGACTGAAGTGGTTGCAGCGGATCAAGAACGAAACCGGCCTGCCGGTACTGACCGATATCCATACCCCAGAACAGGCGCAACCCGTGGCTGAAGTTGCCGATGTGCTCCAGATCCCGGCCTTTTTATGTCGGCAGACGGATTTACTGGCAGCGGCGGCCCAAACCGGTCGGCTCGTGAATGTCAAAAAAGGCCAATTTTTGGCTCCCTGGGATATGGCCAATGTGGTGGGCAAATTGCGGGCCGGAGGGTGTTCCGCCATGTGGCTGACAGAGCGGGGCAGTGCGTTTGGGTACAATAATTTGGTGGTTGATATGCGCGCGATCCCCATTATGCAGCAAACCGGATGGCCGGTGGTCTTCGACGCCACCCATTCGGTGCAATTGCCCGGCGGTCAGGGCCAGAGCTCCGGCGGACAGCGGGAATTTGTCCCCCCCCTGGCCCGTGCGGCGGTGGCGGCAGGGTGCGACGGGGTCTTTCTTGAAGTGCATCCAGAGCCGGAGCGCGCCTTGTGTGACGGCCCTAATAGCGTGGCCTTGGAGTCGTTGCCCGGTGTTTTGCAGAGCCTGAAGTCCGTGCGAGAGGCCGTTTATGACGGTTGCTAAACGGGCGCAAAAGATACGGATGCTGGTCTTGGACGTGGACGGGGTTTTGACCGACGGTGGCCTGTATTACCACCAAGATGGGAGCATTGGAAAACGGTTTCATGTGCAGGACGGGCTGGGGATTAAACTGGCCCAGGCGGCGGGGCTGGAGATCGCCGTGGCCACGGGATTGGACGCCGGGGCGGTGCACACCCGCATCCGGGAATTGGGGATCGCCGAATATTCCTCCGGACAAACCAACAAAGTTCCTTTTGTGCAAGATATCCTTCAGCGACGGGATTGGCGGTGGGACGAGGTGGCTTTCCTCGGCGATGATTGGGTCGATGCGGCGGTGATGCACCGAGTGGGGTTGAAAATGGCGGTGGCGAACGCGCAGCCCGAAATCAAAGCCTTGGCCGATTGGGTGGGCGACACGCCTGGGGGACAAGGAGCGGTGCGGGAAGCTATCCGTTTTGTCCTTTTGGCTCAGGAACGTTGGGAGGACTTGTGGCGCCAATGGGCCGGATGAAGTGGGTAGCTTTGGCTATTGTCGGACTCGGTCTCGTGCTCGGAGGGCGCTTGGCTTGGAACTATTTTGCCTCCACTACCGCACCCACTGTACAGCAAGAGTTGCCGGTGGATATGTCCATGCGCTCGGTGCATTTGCAGGGCGGCGAACACGGAGAGCGAAAATGGGAACTGCAAGCCGAAAACGCCACCTATGACCGCGATGCCGGGGTTGTGGACCTTGACCATCCGGTTTTGACATTGCCAATGCAAAACGGTTCCTCCGTTGTTCGCGCTTTGCAAGGCAGGTATAATCAGGAAAACGGAGAGGCTGCTATGTGGCCCGACGTTGTTGCAGAGTACCAAAACGGCACCGCCCAAGCCGATCGCGCGCTGTTTATTCGGCAACACGAGCGTCTGGAACTTCGCGACAATGTTGTGTTCAACTGGCCGGGACTGCAGGTTTCAGGTGCGGCTGCCGATATCGAATTGGACACGGAAATTGTGATTGTCAAAGGCGGGGTCCAGGCCGATCTGGAATCGCGGCAGGGCGAGGCACAAAAGGATAAGGACCTATGAACACTGGACAACGCATTGCGCTCAAAACCTTCGTCATCTTCGGCTTATTGCTTTTGGCCGCTCCGGTGGGAGGGCAAGAGGAAGCGCAAAAATCGCCCATCCGGATCACCTCGGAAACCATGCGCTATGGGCATTCCCAAAAGCAGGTGCGTTTTGAAGGTGAAGTCCATGCGGTGCGGGATGCATTTGAATTGTGGTCGCAAAAATTGACTGTCTTTCTGCGTGGCGACGCGGCCAACGGTACCGAAGGGGGCGGTATGGATATGGCCGAGAACCAAAACATTGACCATTTATTGGCCGAAGGTGATGTGAAGCTCCAAGAGGGCAACCGCACCGGATATTGTCAGACCGCGTGGTTTTATCCGGACAAGGGGCTGTTGCGTATGGAAGGTGAACCCCGTTTGGAGCAAGGGGAAAACAGTATCCGTGGCAGTGTGATCAAATTGTATATCAACGAAAATAAAAGCGAGGTCATCGGCGGGGATTCCGGCCGCGTGGAGGCATTGTTTTATTCATCTGATGACGAAGGCTTCGGGAATGCAGACAGCCAAGATTGAGGCCCGGCAACTTTACAAACATTTCGGGCAGACGCGTGTGGTACGGGGCATTTCCCTGGATCTTGCGCAAGGGGAGGTCGTTGGCTTGCTGGGCCCGAACGGGGCCGGGAAAACCACGACGTTTTACATGCTGGTGGGGATCATCAAACCCTCTCAGGGCGGGGTTTTTATTAATGGGCAGGATATCACCCATTGGCCCTTGCATGAGCGAGCCCGCCAGGGTGTGAGCTATTTACCCCAAGAAAATTCCGTGTTCCGCAAGCTTTCAGTACGCCAGAATCTGGAAATCATTCTTGAATACACCTGTGCCACGCGCAAAAAGGCCCGCGATGAAGCGGACCGGTTGCTCCAGGAACTTGGCATTGCCAAATTGGCCGATCAAAAGGCGATGCATTTGTCCGGTGGGGAGCGCCGCCGCCTTGAGATCGCTAGGGCGCTTATCCGCAAGCCGGTGTTTATGCTTTTGGATGAGCCGTTTGCCGGTATTGACCCCCTGGCTGTGGACGATATCCAGCAGATTGTGGCCAGCCTGAAAAATAGGGGTATAGGGGTGCTTATCTCGGATCACAATGTTCGCGAAACACTGCGGATTTGCGACCGGGCCTCTTTGGTCTTTGAAGGAGAGGTCATTTTAGAGGGCACGCCGGATACGCTCGTGGCCGACGCCAAGGCCAGGCGTGTGTATTTGGGCGAAAAATTTCAATTGTAGCCTAGATCCGAGAATTCTTTTCCAGAATTTTTCCACTGTCTGTAAAGCCAGTAGGGGTGCGTGCACCGGCGCTCGGAAGGTGAGGGTGGGGCGCAATTGCATCCACTCGGCTTCTGTGGCAAAGCTTTATCTTGCCGAGGTGGGGAAAGCACGGGTTTGAAAAAAGATGCTGAAGGACACCAGCCGGAATTCCTATGCGACATTTGCAACGACTTGATAGGCTCGAGGCGCCCCGAGACGCGCGTGGCAAAAATGGAGAAATTATACCGGCTTTGCCGCGAGTTTGCGAAAGAGATAGACATCCCTTATGGGCTTAGAACTACGGCAACAACTGAAATTATCCCAGCAGCTGGTGATGACCCCCCAGCTGCAACAGGCGATCAAACTCCTGCAATTATCGCGCGTGGA
>JBNJGM010000056.1:7308-9909 GCA_051747685.1 Thermodesulfobacteriota bacterium
CGCTCTGCCAGTGAGTGTTTGCTGGTGCAGTTGGAAATGGCCGGGGAGCAGGATCCGATTTTGTATTCCCTTGTGCGTGAGCACCTAGAAGACCTTGAAAAGCGCCGTTTTAAGCCGCTTTTGCGCAAATTCAAAATCACCCATGAGGATTTGGAAACGTACATCCAGCTTATCCGGGAATTGGACCCTATGCCCGGTAGCAGTTTCGGGGGCGCCACCAGTCCCTACATCAGTCCCGATGTTTACGTGTACAAGGACGATGGGGATTTCGTTATCCAGCTCAATGACGAGGGGCTTCCCAATCTCCAACTCAATCAGTATTATATGCATGCCTTCCAAGGCCGTGACGGGCAGGACAAAGAGTATTTTCAAGACAAAATGCGCTCTGCGGTCTGGCTGATGAAAAGCTTGTACCAGCGCCAACTCACACTCTACCGGGTCATGGAAAGCATCCTCAAATTCCAGCGGGATTTTTTTGAAGCCGGGGTGGGGCAGCTCAAACCTCTCATACTCAAGGATGTGGCTGAAGATATCGAGATGCACGAGTCCACGGTCAGTCGTGTGACCACAAACAAATATGTTGCCACGCCCTATGGCTTGTACGAACTCAAATTTTTCTTTAATAGCGGCCTTGGCATGGAAGGGGGGGGGCAAGTCGGCTCCGAGAGCGTCAAGGCCGCGATCAAAAAGATGGTCAGTGAGGAGGATCCCCGCAAGCCACTGAGTGATGAAAAAATCGTGGCGGAACTCAAACGCGTACTCCAGATTTCCATCGCCCGACGAACGGTAGCTAAGTATCGTACAGCCCTAGGGATCGCCTCTTCCTCTAAACGGAAGCGGATGGTATAATTTTCCCAACCCATGTTGGGAGAGTCTTTGAGCAAGCGGTGCCACTCGGCATCCAAAACAAAGGAGCGCCTATGCAGATCAGATTCAATTTCAAAAATTTTGAGCCTTCTGATCATTTGCGCGATTATGCAGAGAAGCGTTTTGAAAAATTAAATAAATATATCCACGATTCAGAGGGCGCCGATGTCTTGGTCAATCTGGAAGTGGAAAAGATCCGGCAAATGGCGGAAGTTGTTGTCAATGCCGACGGGGCCAAACTCTCCGCATTCGAGGAAAGCGAGGATATGTATTCCACGATTGATCTGGCCCTGGACAAGGTAGAGGCGCAACTGCGGAAAATGCGGGATAAGGCCAAAAAGAAACGGAGGCTTGAAGACACCAAGCCCGTGCGCATGGATGTTTTTTCCTATATTGCCTCGGAAAGTGGTGAACAGGTTCGGGACATCGTCAAAACCGACCACTACGAACCCAAGCCCATGACCGTGGACGAAGCGGCCATGCAACTGGATACACTCGATTACGAATTTTTGGTTTTCTATAATGCCGAAAATGACAGTGTGAATGTGATTTACAAGCGGCGTAACGGTGATTTTGGGCTGATTGATCCGGGGATGTACTGATGCAACTCAACGAGTTCCTCGAGGGGGAGTTGATCCTCCCCTTTTTGGAGGCCCAAAGCAAGACCGAGGTTTTGGAAGAACTCCTACTCCCCCTCGGGCAGAAATGGCCGCAATTGGATTTGGCAAACGCCAAGACGGTGTTGTTAGAACGGGAAATGCTTGGAAGCACTGGAATTGGCGATGGGATAGCCATTCCCCACGGCAAATTGGAAGCCTTGGAGGAAGTGGCGGTGGTGGTGGGCCGAAGCCAACAAGGGGTGGATTTTGACGCCCTGGACCAGAAGCCGTGCCACATTTTTTTCCTCGTCATGGCGCCGGAGCATGTGGCCGGGATGCATTTGCGCATCCTGGCCACTATTTCGAGGACCTTGAAAGATGAAGTGTTCCGGCGTTCGTTTCTGCAGGCCGAAGGCAAAGAGGGATTGTGGCATTTGCTGCAAGCCAGATAAACGCGCCGGTATGGATGAGGGCCGGAGAGTGGCGGCGAGAAAAGGCCATAAACGACGAAGTGGTAGGAAAATATGACCCCGTGTTCCCAAATTCCTCTCGTCCTGTTGACCGGATTGGCCGGAGCCGGCAAAAGCACCGGGCTCAATGTCTTTGAAGATCTGCGTTTTTTTTGCGTAGACGGACTTCCGTTGCGTATGGTGGAGCGCATGGTCCGTTTTTTTTGTAGCGAAAACCCGCGCGGCTATCGAGGGCTGGCGGTGGGTATTGATGTGCGCCAAGCTGATTTCGCCGCTGAATGGGAACAGCTCAAAGACGTTTTGGAGCGGGAAGGGGTCAGCCCGAACTTGATCTTTTTCGAGGCCCGCCCGGAAGTACTTATCCGCCGGTATGCCACCACCCGGCGACCGCATCCGCTTGAATCCCGGGATATGGGCTTGGAACAGGCCCTGGAGCATGAACGGAACCTCTTGGATCCACTGCGGGAACGGGCGGATTTGGTCATTGATACCTCAGAGTTTTCGGTGCACGATCTGCGACGGCATGTGCAGGGGAAATGGGAATTTTTAGCCGAAAAAAGCCACGGTCTCCGGGTATATTTGACCTCTTTTGGGTTCAAATACGGCGTGCCCTCAGACGCGGATCTGGTGTTTGACCTGCGATTTTTACCCAATCCCCATTTTGA
>JBNJGM010000056.1:10009-11962 GCA_051747685.1 Thermodesulfobacteriota bacterium
ATTTCGGCGCTGCAGCAAGCAGTGGAAGAGGTAGATATGGGCGAGGGGGTCCTTATTTTGACGGACATGTTTGGCGGAACGCCGAGCAATCTTTCCATGTCTTTGCTTGGGGCGGGGAACTATGAAGTTGTCACTGGCGTTAACCTGCCCTTATTACTTAAATTGTTCGGAAACCGGGAAATGTCCCTTGAGGACTTGGCTGTGGAAGTGAAGTCTGCGGGGCGGCAAGGTATTCTCGTGGCAGGGGAAGTATTGCGGCGCAAAGTTTCAAACGGATGATGTGATGTACTGGGTCAGGATTGATAACCGGCTTGTCCATGGGCAGGTCATTGAAACATGGTTGCCGTATACACGGGCTAAGACGCTGGTGGTGGCCAATGACGACTTGGCTTACGACGAACTGCGTCAGGAGATTATCGGCCTGGCTATTCCGGTGGGCATCCAACACCGTTTTGTGAGCATCGATTACCTGCCCCATCTGTTGCAGTCCTCAGAGCGCCTGCGCAGCAGCGCCAATGTGTTATTTTTGTTCGCCACCTGCGCCGATGCCTGGAGGGCTTTTGAACTCGGGTTTTCCTTCGACCATTTAAATATCGGCAATATCCATTACGGCCCGGGACGGCGACAGGTGTGTGACCATGCGGCCTTGAGCCGCGAAGATATTGCCTGTCTTCGCAGTTTTTCTATAAAAGGGGTTGAGTTGGATTTCCGCTGCGTCCCGAACACACCCGTACAGGTTAAAGAGCTATGGTAACCTCCCCCTGCGCGTACTTTGTTATGGCCATGAGTTTTTTTTTGGCCTCCTTTCGTTGTCCCGGTTTGCCGTTAACCTCGGGTTTTTCGAACGCCCTATAAGCGTTGCCCTTATCTGGGGGATGGCTACGGGGCAATGGCCTCTTGCCATAGGGGTGGGCATCACCTTTGAATTGTTTTGGATGGACCTGTTTCCCGCCGGGACCTACATCCCTCCACACGGCCAAGCGGCTACGGTATATTCCCTGACTATTGCCCATTGTATGGGGATGTATCGTCCCTGGGATCTGTTGCCAGTGGTCGTGGTTGCCCTTGTGTTGGCCCATTGCTGGGTGCGCCTTGAGTATTGGCACCGCCATTGGCAAAACTCCCATTACAGCCAGTTGTTGCAAAGTGTCCGCCAGGAGCATGGTTTTTTCGCGCCAGAACGCTTTGTAGCGCGGTCTTTGGTGCAATTGTTTGTCCTCAATGGACTTGTTTTTTTCCTGCTCACTCAAATTTCTCTCTGGGCCTTTGAGGGGCTGCATCCCCTTTGGCCTGCTGCGCCGTTTGCCTTGCAGTGGCCCCACGTGTGGGGCGTGGCCCTGTTGGGGGCTGTCGCGGCCCTGCGTACCAAGGCCGCCTATGCCGTGTGGTTGACTGGGCTGGTTCTGCTTACAGCCGCGGTGATCTGCTTGCCGCTTCCCCTCTTTTTGTAATACTTCCCTCGTATTCTAGCTCTGCCCCGTGGAATTACAGGTATTCCAGCCCCGGTTCCGGAGATGCGTTCGCGGCCTGAAAAAAGGCGCGTGGCGTATGTGCTGTGGTAGTGCTCGATCGAGTAGTGGAACACTTGGCCAGGGCTTTGATTGTTTCCGGGTGCCGGCGTGTGTCCTGGTCATGTTTACAATTTTGCAATCGGGGTTGGTGGGTGATTTTCACGGCGTCAAAGTCTGAACAGGAGTTGGTCGAAAAGGGAGCCGAAGTGGTTGCGGTGGTCGGTCTATATTTCACTTGGCAGGCGTTATGTTTTGTGCTATTTGGCACAAAGTCTTGCTGCTCGGGGCAAGAGGTTTGGGAAAAGAATGGGAAAATAACATCTTAGGAGGTTGCTATGCCGGTTTATGTTGTAGGTCACAAAAGCCCGGATACGGATTCGGTGTGCGCAGCGATTGCTTTGGCTGATTTGAAGAGCAAACTCGGCTTGGAGACAGTGCCGGG
>JBNJGM010000057.1:0-11251 GCA_051747685.1 Thermodesulfobacteriota bacterium
TTTTTCATAGTTTAGTTTAATAAGCAAATCTCCCGCTATTTGCTTAAACTCTCTTTTGTTATCTTCGGAAAAGTGATTTTTCCAGTCACCAACCACACCTTTTCTAAAAAAACTTCCTGCTTCTTCGTATCCCGGATCTCTTTTGGTAATCTTCTTGAAGGATGATTTCTCTAGCATTTCTGAAATAATTTGTTTGTCGCTGCTCAACTCTAAATAGTTTAATAATTCCTTGATTTTTTTCGCTCCGTCATTTTGCAGGCTTTCATAAGACAATGTAAAAATATTATATTTATCCTGACTTTCCAGTTGCGCATCGATGGCATTCTTCCAAATCTTAGCGCTCTTATGCAACTCCCATTTTTCATTATGAAATTTCTCGATAAAATGTTTATGTGAAACAACAAAATCTCTTCCATCTCTATATATTGCTATTAACTTGGCTTTAGGGAAAGTATTATAAATATTGCTTAAATAGTATATATTATTAGGTGTTTTTTCCACAAGATAACTTCGGGGCTTCCAAGCTTGTAACAAGTAAGAAAAAAACAAAATGCAGTATTCTTCAGATGTTTTACAATTTTTAAGCTTGTTATACAGTTGATATTGCTTATAAATACTCAAGTCATATCGTGTTTTGGGTCTTTTTTCTGGAGGTAAAACTTGTCGCCACAAACCTCTGAAATGCCTAGTCCAGTCAGCTGCTCTATGCCTGAAAAGGCTCCCTATTCCACCCCAAGATGCTAATTTATAAAGCTCCTCAGTGACCTGATGGAAATCCTTACCTGACCAGGCATAACGAAAAACATGAGCTTCGCCTGTACCACATATATCAGGATGCAGACTAAGCATATTAATAAGCCACGTGCTTCCACTTTTATAATGACCTACTATGAAAGCCAATTTTTGATCTATATTAGAATCCATTTACTCTTTTCCTCATTACATAAATATAATTAACCAAAATCAGCAGGTAAAAGAATATCTCATGATTATTTAAGGATAAAAAAAGTGCGCAAACAGCAAAACCAGCCAGGGAGACCATAAGGGCTTCATTTATGAGATAAAGAAAGTAATGCTCATTTTCCTGATCTTTCCAGGACCTGAGGGGTTTCCTGTTCCATAGGGTCAGGAAAGCCAGCGCGAACACCCCCCCATAAGCCAAAAAGGCGACCATGCCGCTCTCTGCCCCGGTTTGAAAATATGCATTATGGGCTACTCGGGGAGAATGAGGTGAAAAATCAGGAAATGCTGGCCCCATTGATGCTACCCCTACACCAAATATCGGGTGGGACTTCATCATCCCCCATGCAGCATCCCAGGCCTGAAATCTGGTTTGGGCAGTAGTTGTTTGTTCAGTATTCTTTAAACCTTGAGCTCTATCCTTCATCACATCTCCTGCCTGCCACTGATAGGCAAAAATAAAAGCTGGAATGAGCAAAAGTCCAATCCATTTTTTGGGTGACCGCAGCGCAGTCATGAGCATGATCACCCCCAAACCAACCAGTCCGCCCCTGGAGCCAGTCAAAAAAATAGCGTGCCAGCCAAAAGGTATGATCAGCCACATCCCATAACGCAAAAAAAATGATTTGAAATAATATCCAATATAATAAAGAAAAGGCAGACCCATGACAAACAACATAGCAAAGCCATTTTCATCTACGTAATGTCCACCATAAATAGATCGAGGACCACCAAGTCGCCCACCCCAATTTCCAATTAAATATTGATTATTAGCCCAATAAACCAAATACATAATTGAAAACACCATAACTAAACTTAGACATTTAAACTTTTTATTGTCAGTTATACAAAGTACAGCTAAAAAATAGAAAATATATATTTTCATAATCCGTTCATAAATCATTTCCGGATTATAGAACCTCGGCCCTGGCCCGCCGTTTATATAAGCTCCAAAAAAATACGACAGGGTGATGCAGACAAAAAGAAGGAGGAGCAGCCCGTTGATCTTCGTTTTTAAAAAGGAAAAATCGATATCGCCCCGTGTTGCGGCCAAGACAATGCCGATGATTGTGGCAATGGCAATGGTAAAAAAGGGTCGAATACCTTGAAAATTCCACCACCAGATGTGCTGAGGGCCGAGAACCACAAAAACATACGCGGCCATGACCCCGATCCAGGGACGGGCGAGCGCGGCCAGGCAGGTGCCGGCCATAAGCAGGTATAACAGCACCTCGCCCACTACGCCGCTCTCGCAACAAACGAAAGAAATGTTTGGGCCTTTTCCCCCCACCCTTCATTCCAAAGCCATCCGCCTACCTCTCGTCTTCGACCTGTCGAATGTGGCGCAAACAGTCGCTCTCGAAGGAGCCCCGACCAGGCAGCAGCGTCCTGTCCAAGATCAAGGTGGGCCTCCAACTCTTGCGCAGCAGGCAACGGCGTACTCAACACCGGTTTTCCAGTGGCAATATATTCCTTGAGTTTTAAGGGATTGATGCTCTGGGCCAGGGTGTCGAGCTTGTAGGGCAGCATGCACACCACCCAACCAGCCATCATCGCCGGAAGCTCCGTGTATGGAACCGGTCCGGTGAAGTACACATTATCTAGCCTTTCGAGCTCACGCACATTGGTGACGACACTGCCGGTGAAGACAAATGCGGTGTGGGGCAAGGCGCGGGCGATAGCTGCCACCAAGCCCTGATCCAGGCGCTCGTCAATAAGTCCGCAATAGCCGACCCGAGGTGAGGGGATATGCTTGAGAGCAGGGTGTTCACGTTCTGGCAGCGCCGCAAAATGGCGGACATCCACGCCGTGGGTGAGCAAATGGCTCGCGTATCGGCCTTGCTTGAAGCGGTCGTAGAGGGCCTTGGAGGTGGCAATACAGATGTCGCAACGATCAAGGAGGGCGGTTTCCAATGCAGAGATATATTCCGCTGTGTGACCCGGCCAATGGGCGAAGTCATCCACGCAATAGTAGACAACCCGCTGCTCCCCAAACGCCCCGATATAATCGCAGGCGTTGGGCACGGTGGTCACGAAAATTGGATCGTGCATTTCCAGGCTGTGGAGTTTATGGCGGACAGTGCGGATCACGGAGTGGGAGTTGAGGCGCCGAACCAGATGGAGATTGGCGTAGGGGAGCATGCCGGGCTGTACGACTGTGAGTGCGCTGGGCATGTGTTCAGAGGGAAGGGCTAAATGGTCCCAGCCCACCATTTTTCCGATTTTGCGCAGCGCCTTGCGGGCATCCTTTATAGTGGGCCGCGGCGCACGCATGCCAATGGTGTTTACCCACAGCACCCGATGCTGTTGGGCGATATGCCGGAACAAGTGTTGGCAGCTGGAGGGATGTTCCCCAAAATCGTCGGAGAAAACCAGAAAATCCATTTACGTTCCCCCTCCTTGGAGAATTCTTCCCGCTGCCGCAACCCCTGTCTCGGTTGTGTGCAACACATTGCAGGGTAAACAATTTGCCTGCTCATGGAGGACTGTGGCCACTTTCTTGTTCGCCTGTAACGCCTTCTTCGCCTCCGTGGACCGCAACTGACCTCCGGGGACCCGTCCTGAATTTGGGATGCCCCTGCCGCATTAAGGAGTAGTAGAGGGCAGTATAGTCCAGGGCCATGCGCTCAGCGGAAAATCGCTCCTGGACAACCTTCCGGGCCCGGGCCGCCAGCCCCTGTCGCCGTTCCGGCTGCTGGGCCAATACGGTCAAAAATGCGGCAAGCTCTTCTGCCTTCCCTTTTGCAAAAAGCAAGCCAGTGGAATCATGGACGATAAGATCGCTACACCCCGGTATATCCGAGGCTATCACCGGCACTCCGGCGGCCATGGCCTCCATAAGACACCGTGGAATCCCCTCCAGGGTGGAGGGCAACACAAAAACATCAAACGTTTTTAAAAATTCCAGTCGGTTGGTCTGAAAACCCACAAAACGAACCCGCTGGGTCAGGCCCAACGTGCGGGCCAGGTCTTCCAGTTCAGCGCGCTCGGGGCCGTCTCCGATCAACACCGCTTGCCAGGGTAAGGTGGAAGGTAAATATGCAAACGCTTGCAGGAGGGTCGCAAGCCCCTTTCGCGGAATGAGTTGGCCTATATAGCCGATAGTGAAGACTGGCGCGGGTTGCGCTGTTTGTATTCCGGGTGCAAAACAATGCACCTCCTCGACTTCAGCAATGTCCACCCCATTGCGGATCAACGTCAGGCGGCCGGGACCGCGTCGCAGGCAATTCCACAGACGGCGGTACCACGAGGCGGCCAGCGCGGTGTGTAAGTCCAGTGACAACGGGGCTACGGCATCCAAAAGGGGCAAAAGCAGACGATCAAGCTCTTCATAGCACCGCAGTTTGAAATCCACTTCCGTACTCCAACCATGGGGGGTGGATACAATGCGGCAGGCGGTGCCGCGAGTTGCCAGGAAGCCGAGAAGGTCGGTCTTGTAGAAATGGGTGTGCAGGATATGGATATCGTGATCGTGGATATAGCGGCGCAACTGGCGGACGGCTGACCAGTTCAGCCGCCCCGGAGCCTCGAAAAGGGCGGTCTCCAGGCCTAGCTCGCTGGCTGTCGTGCACAATGGGGCGTCCTGGTCCGGGGCGTCTTTGACCGCGGCCACGATCGAACGGACCCGGGCTGGGTCCAGATGGCGGACGAGGGCGATGATCCAGCGCTCCGCACCGTACATATTGGCGGGGCTACCGAGATGGAGCACATGTAAGCGTTGATCTGATGGCATCCTTTTCTCCGCGGGGGGACGACTTTGCTTCATGCGCCCTACGCTGGTGGGCAACACAAATGGGCGCTGTCGGCATGAATCACCGGAGCACAGCCCCTTCCCAGAGGCCCAGCATCATCAAACCCCACAAAAAGACATTGTGATCCCGGGCTTTGGTCTGGTGCTCCTGCCAGAGCCGTTCCACCTCCGGAGAGTTCAGGCTCTCTTTGACAACATGGCTTTCAAAAATCGCAGCTCGGGCCATATCCTTGAGTTCCCCCCGCAACCACTGGGCCGCAGGGATGGAAAACCCCTGCTTCGGCTGTTCGACCACAGCCGGGGGCAGGTGCCGCGAGGCGGCCTGGCGCAGGACCCGCTTGCCCTGCCCGCGGTGTACCTTAAGCGCGGAGGGCAAGGTGGCGGCAAACTCCACTAAGCGGTGATCCATAAACGGGCTGCGAACTTCCAGAGAGTGGGCCATAGACATACGGTCCACTTTGGCCAACACATCTTCGGCCATATACAGCCGCAAATCGGCGTGCTGGGCCCGGCCAAGGGCATCCGGGGCATCGCTGTGGGCGTACTTGGAAAAAACGGCTTCCATGGGGGTATACCCAGCCAATTGCTGGACCAGCCCAGGCGCGTAGAGCCGCTGCCTGTCCCGGGCGTGGAGCCAGACCAAATCCTGATAAAAGGCCTGTACGTCACTGACCGCGAGGTTTTCCAAAAAGGTCTTGAGTCGCAAAAAGCGCGGTAAACGACGGGAGCCAGGGTAAAGCGCACCGAGACCACCGAAAACCATCCCGCGCACCCAACTCGGCAGGGCGTTCCGCACTTGGGACTCCAGCATATGTGGACGGTAACGGAATGTATAACCGCCAAACCCCTCGTCGCCGCCGTCACCGGACAGGGCGACGGTCACGCGCTGGCGGGCCATTTGGCAGACATACCATGTTGGCAGGGCACTGGAGTCCGCGAACGGTTCATCGGCATACCAGGCAAGCTGCGGGAGGACATCGGCCGCCTCCGGCGAAACCCGCCATTCCGCATGGTTGGTTCCCAGCCTGCAGGCGGTTTCCTGGGCCAAAGCGGCATCATCCCCTGTGCCCGGGGCAAAACTGATGGTATTGGTCAACACCGGTTGGCTTCCCGTACGAGCAAGCCCGGCAACGACAAGGTTGGAATCCAGTCCGCCGGACAAAAACGCCCCCAAAGGCACCTCGCTCATCCGGCGCGCCTTTACTGCCGCATCGAATAAAACGGAAAAGCGATCAGCGGCGGTCTCCAGATCCATATCCACCGGCGCAGCGAACGAGACAGCCCAATAGGAAAAAGACCGCACCCCATTTGCACTGACCAACATACCTCTGGCGGGCTCCACTTTATGCACATCCGTAAAGATAGACAGCGGCGCCGGGACATATCCTAGGGAAAAAAAACAATCCAAAGCCCGTGGTTCGAGACGCTTGGCCGACCAGTTCCCGGCCAGAAGTGATTTCAGCTCAGAAGCAAAGGCCAGTTGTCGACCATCCCAAAAATAAAACAAGGGTTTTTGTCCCAACCGATCCCGGGCCAAAAACACCTCGCTTTTTGTCCGATCCCAGATAGCAAAGGCGAACATGCCGTTCAGCCGTTCCAGACACCCTTGACCCCAAGAGCAATAAGCCGCGAGCAAGACTTCGGTATCACTGGAGGTTGCAAACCGGTGGCCAGCATTCGCCAATTCAGATCGCAGGGCGCGATAATTATAGATCTCCCCATTAAAGACGATCACGAATCGTCCGTCCCCGGTAGCCATGGGTTGCTGACCGCCGACGAGATCGATAATAGAAAGACGCCGATGCCCCAAGGCGGCTTTGTAGTCCACGTAGACGCCAGCCTCGTCCGGACCGCGGTGGACCAAGACATCGGCCATCGCTTTGACCCGCGAACGAGCCGCTTCAGGTGCGTGTCCGTGAAAAGAGATAAAACCGGCTATGCCGCACATGGCGGACCCACGGATACAGTAATCAAGAAAGGGGTGTACATACGGCGACCTCCTTGTCTGACATGGCCGGCATTGGGTTGCTGTAAACAGTATGGGCACAATCTCGGAACACGTGGCCATGGGGCCAGCTGCCTTCGGGTCGCCTTGGTCACAAAAAATGCAGTGAGCGCATCCCCCTGCATTTACCCCAGCAACGCGGCATACAAATCACGATACTGGGCCAGCATGGCCTCGAAGGTGAAAAAAGAATTGAACCGAAGGCGCGCGGCGTGCCCCAGGACTTGGCACTGTTCCGTCGTGGACACGGCCTCGGTGATGGCCGCGCTTAGGCCCTGGCCATCGCCGCTGGGCACCACCCAGCCCGTGCGGCCGTGGTGGACCAGCTCGGGATTGCCCCCAACATCAGTCACAATAGCTGGGATACCGGCAGCCATTGCCCCGAGCAACGCCATGGATGTGCCTTCACTAAAGCTAACAAGGAAAAAACAATCCAATAAAGCGGTCCAGGTGGCCGGATCGTCCTGGTAGCCGGGCAAAAGTACCCGGTCTTGAAGACCCAATCGGGCCACCTCCTGCTGCACCTTTGCATGTTCCGGGCCATCGCCCACGAGTAAACATTTGAGCCGTGGGTGCTTGCGGGCCACCTCAGCCACAGCCTCCAGGGCCAGGGGCAAATTCTTGATGGCGTCGAAACGGCCCACCGTGCCCAGCAAAAAATCCTGCTCCTGAATCCCTGCTTTTCGTCGCAGTTCGCGGCGCTGCTCCTGTGTTACAGGTGGGGGGATGGGAGCGCCATTGGAGATGACCTGGATCCGGTTGTGGTTAAGTCCTTCATACAAAACCAACCGCTTCTGGATATCCCGGGAAACGGCCACCACCGCATGGGTAAGGGGCTGGAGCACCCAGCGATTCAACCGGATTCGCTTTAGGGAGAGGATCTCCGGATAATGGCGTCCGTGTTCCTCAAAAAGGAGCTTGGCCCCGGGATACACAAGCCTGGACAATCCGGCATAAAACCACGGCGTTGCCTGATGGGTGTGCCAAAGATCGATGCCGTGGGTTCGGGCAAAACGGGCCAAGGCCAGTGGCACTCCAAGATCTATCCCTGGCTGCCGGTACATGCAGTGTACCGGGATGTGCTTGTCTCGCACCGAATCGGCCCACAAGCCGACCTCGTCGAGGCAAACCACGCACAATTCGTAATCGCGGGCCAAGGCGAGGGCCATGTCAACAGCCAAACGCTCGGCACCGCCCAGATTGAGGCTATGCACCACATAGGCAATCCGCTTCACAACACCGCATCCCTTAATTGGCCCCGACTTGGGGCCATTAACAGCCCTTTGCCGGAGCGTACCCCATCACCCCTTTTCCGCTTGTGCGGGTCCAAGGCCGGTTCCTTCATTCTGTCCAGAGCAAAGAGTTCTTCGGCAATGGCTTTTCGCCCCCTTCCTGACACGCCATTGCCGGAGTTTGTAAAAAATGCCCCCGCCCAAGAGCACGCCGACCATATTCACGAGCATATCCGCCGCGGAACAGAAGCGGCCCGGAACGCCCAATTGGATCCCTTCCACCGCACAGGCATAGGCAATCCCTGCGATCAGAAAGACAGCCAAACGCCAACGAGAAGAGCCTCGGAAATATTGCAGAAAATCGGCAAAGAACAGACCGAAAAACATAAATACAGGTAAATGGAGAAAATTCTGCCATTTGGGGCTCAAAATCAACAACCCTCCGGTCTCCGACGGGCTAGCCGGCATCGGCCACAGGCTTCCCCCGAGTGTTACGACCACAGCCAGCAGAAAAAACAGCGGCGAAAGTCGCCCCCCACGAGCAGGTGCCGACGATTGACGCCGGTTTGGGCGCCATTGCAAAAGGCCTTCCAAAACCGCTAGATTTGAGGCCCAATTGTGCTCTCGGAGCACAAACTCCCGGCCACTACGACCCAAACGCTGCCCCAGCGCAGGGTCGCGAACCAAACGGGCGATCTGCTCGGTAAACGCCTCCGGAGTATCGGCGATGAGCAGGTCCCGCTCCGGCTGCGCCGCAATCCCCTGCAGCACCGTCGAATTGGCCACCACCGGCTTCCCCATGGCCAGCGCCTCGAGAACCTTGTTTTGCACCCCCCGGGCCATGCGAAGCGGAATGACGCAGATATCCGCGCGGGCATAATACTCGCGGACATCATGGACGTATCCGGTGACCACCACCCTATCTGCTGCCAAGTTTTGCACCTCAGCCACAGGGTTGGCGCCCACGATATATAACGACGCCGAGGGGAAGAGGTGGTGTACGTCAGGCCACGAGGTGCGGCAAAACCAGGTAACTCCGTCCACATTCGCGGCATAATCCATTGCTCCGGTAAACAGGAGCACCGGGGAAAACACGGATTGTGTTGGCGGCTGGTCCCAAGGGGCAAAAAATTCGTGGTCCACGCCGTTGGCAACGACCTGGACCCGCTCCGGCCGGGGAGCCTGCTTTTGGAACAACTCAGCCTCGGCCGGAGACACAAAAAGGGAGGCATCCGCAACGGCATTCACTATTCGCTCATAGCGGCCCAACAACGCGGCTTCTCGTGTATAAATCCAGGCCATGGGGGCCCTACTCGCGCGACTGTATTGGCGCCATTTGTCGGAATCCACATCGCAAAAATCCATGACCAGCAACTGCTGGCGACTATCGGCTGAGCATCCCCGCAGGATGTATTCCCCCATGACCGAAGAAAAGCAGACCACCCCTGAAATCGGTTCCGTCTGGAGCAGCCGGTCCACGATGGATTGGATCTTGCGGCTGTAAAAGCAGGGCACGGACAGGGGGACGGGCGTGGCAAGCCATGGCAGCGCTCTAAGCCTTGCGGTACGGCTGGATCTATAGACAACATGCACGCTTCGGCACCATTGCCGCAAAACCGTGCGATATTCGAGGTCGTTTTTACGGTCCGCCAGACACACCAAATGAACGGCGTACCCCGCCCGAGCAAGGTGTTGTATCTGATGGAAAGAGCGGATTTTATCCCCTTTATTCGGGGGATACGGAATGCGGTGCGCCAAATAGAGCAGATGGGGGCTATGGCCTTTTCCGCGTTTTTCGGCTGCAAGGGGAGGAGACACGGGGAGGGAAACACACATGGGGCACAGTCCTTAAAGCGGTGGTTACAACGCCACATAGCGGCGCAGGCGGCTGCCCAGGGCGGTGGCCAACGGCACCGGCAAATTTTGAAACGTCTTACTGCCCAGCGCACGGGCCCAATGGGCAGACGCCCCTACCCCGCCGTCACACGGAGACGCCGCACCTGTATGGGAATCCACACGCAACCAGACCAAGGGCGAAGGCGTGCTCCCCCATTGCTTTTTAAACGTGTAGGTCCCCTCACCAGGCGTAGAGCGACCAAAGTCAAATGTCTGATACCCATGGTCCGCCGCGAATGCCAAAAGGGTCCAATACAAGAGCATGTTCGGGTTAGCACGATTGTATCGCCGCAAGGAGGACGCCCAGGGTAAGGACACGGTACGGGGATGGCACAACAAAATCCCAGCGGCTGCGGGAACCCCGTCCGGCATCCAGACCACAGCGCATTTGGCCTCCTCCCCGTAATGACGCAGAATAGCCTCCAACAAGGCCCTGCTGTGTACCGGGGCCCCTAAATCACGCATATTCTCGCACAGCACCGCATATACCGGCGCAAGAAGCTCCGCTCCCCCTAACGTCGTAGAGAGTCCATCCCGCAGAGGCTTTTTTACTTGACTGCGCACCTTCGCCTTCAAAGAAGCCAACACCGCCGCGCCAGTCGCCGCCAGTGGCAAAAGCATACGGGATTTGCCGACCGCTCGCGTTGCCCTACCTGCAAGTGCACTTTGCCCGGCGGCAGAAACGGCCCGCACGGCTCCGGCTGTAGCCAAACGGAATTCCACGCCCTTGACTCCCTGTTCAGCCGCGTAGCGCTGGGCAGCAGACACTAACGCCGCGCCGATCGCCGCATTTTCAGCCAATGGCCCTCCCCCATCGCAATAGGGCAAGGAGACGATCCGGCCGGCAGACAATGGCCAGTGCAGATGCACGGTAGGCAGTACCCCGCAAATACGCCCCGCGCTTTCGGCAAGAAAATAGGGGCATGCAAAGCCATATCCCTGCTCTACCGCCCGCTTCCAGGCAATCAAATGGTAGGCTAGTCCGTCGGGATGCCTCCGAACATACTCGTCCCATTGGATGTAGTCGCTAATGTTCGCCCGTCGGATTCGCATATCCATCATCATCTTCCATGCCGGTGCGCCCAGCCGGCCCTTGGTTGGTGGGGAAAGGTGGTCCGCCGCATACCAAAAAGCTATGCTGCTTTCGCCTCGACACGTTGAATATATTCCCAGCAGGAAACGAAACGACACTGCCCAAACCGACTCAAAAGGTGTTCCAGCCGAAAAAGGGTCCTTTCCAGGTGCACGTAATGTTTAAACCGAGGGGCTGCTTTTAACCCCACAGCACGCGGTTGATCAGGATCAACCTCCCAGGGGTGCATATAAAAAATATAGGCTGCCTCCCGCCGCAAAATCCGCGCCACCCCCCACTGAAACAGCCGTTCAGGGTAAAGCCGGAAATACCCT
>JBNJGM010000058.1:0-6668 GCA_051747685.1 Thermodesulfobacteriota bacterium
TCCACCAAAAAGGCGTTCACGTCCATTGTCTTGTCCGACAGGATGTTGACCCGATTACGCAGCGCGCCTTCATAGTCTTCAGCCATGACGGGCCAGATTTTTTTAATGGTTGAGGTGCAGGTAGCACAGGGGGTCAAGAGATAATCAAACTCCCCTTTTTCAAAGACTTCAAGGTTTTGCCGGACCAGTTTGTCATAGGTTTGCTTGTCCCCTGACGAGATAGCCGGGATGCCGCAACAGGCCTGCTTGCTCGGCATGTACACGCCCACGCCATGGTGTTCCAAGACCTTCATAACCGCATCGCCGACGCGGGGGAAGATTTTGTCCACCAGACAACCGGGGTATAAGGCGACCTTGATGCCGCTATTTCCTGCCTTGGTGTCCAATGCACCGTATTTTTTGTGCAATGGCTCTTTCGCCAGTGGTTGAAAGTGCCGGTCGCCGATAAGAGGGGACATGAAACGGGCACAGGAGGACCCGATCATATCGTTTACCGGTTTGGTAAACAGGCCCTGAAACTTCGAGGCCACGCCAATAACTCCATTAAACAGTTCCGGATGTTGCAGCATGCCCCGAAAAATGGCTTTTTTGGCCGGGGATAATCCCATGTACCCGGTGAGAATAGCCCGAGCCTTGATGAAGATATCCAGCACCTTGACTCCGCTGGGGCAAGCTGCCGCACATGAGCCGCAAAGCAGGCATTTGTCCAAACGGTCTTTGACCCCTTTGGGATCTTCGATCATTTCATGCGCTAAGTTTTCCAGCAGAGCGATCTTCCCCCGGGCCACATCGGCTTCGCGCCCTGTTTCGGCAAACAAGGGGCACGATGCTTGGCACATACCGCATTTCATGCAGCTGACAAGCTGTTCTTCTATATCTCGCAAGAGTTTTGCAAGTTCTTGCAAATCTGCACTCATGCTTAGCCTCCTATGATCTTGCCCGGGTTGAGGATATTGTTGGGATCCAGTGCTTTTTTCAAGCGTTGCGAATACAAAATAGTTCCACGGGTCGTTTCTTTTTCCAGCCATTTCGATTTTGCCGTGCCAATGCCGTGTTCGCCGGACAACGTACCGTCCATAGACAGGGCAACGTCAAAGATCTCATCGATAGCCTTTTCCACCCGTGCGTATTCCTGGGTGTCCCGCTTGTCGGTCAGGATTGTGGGATGGAGATTGCCGTCTCCGGCGTGGCCGAATGTGCCGATGGTTAAGTCGTATTTTTGCGCTATGTTTTGCAGGGCTTTCATCATGGCCGGGATTTTGCTGCGTGGTACTGTGGCGTCTTCCAGGACCGTGGTCGGGCGTACCCGGGCCAACGCAGGCAGTGCGTCACGGCGGGCTTGCCAGACAGCGGCGCGCTGTTCTGCGTCTTCCGCGACCTTGAGACTAGTGGCCCCCATTTTCATACACAGTTCTCTGATTTTTTCCGCGTCATCCTCGACTTCTTGGGGATGGCCGTCAACTTCAATGAGCAACAGGGCCTCCGCCTCGGTTGGCAGTCCGGCCTGGCGGAAGTCCTCGACGGTGCGAATAGTGAAATTATCGAGAAATTCCAAAGTACAGGGGATAATTTTATTGGCAATAATGGCGGAAACGGTTTCCGAGGCTTTGTCCACGGAGTCAAAGACGGCCATCATGGCCTTTTGGGCTTGGGGCGGGGGCACGAGTTTGAGGGTGATTTCGTTGAATACGCTCAAGGTGCCCTCGGAGCCGACCATCAACCCGGCCAAATTTAATCCGGAAACGCATTTGACTGTTTTGCCACCGGATTTGATTCTCTCCCCAGTGGTGTCGAAAAAATCCACGCCCATGACATAATCTTTGGTCACCCCGTATTTCAGGCCGCGCAATCCGCCGGCGTTTTCTGCCACATTGCCGCCTAAGGTGGAAACCGCCTGGCTTCCCGGATCAGGAGGATAGAACAATCCCCGGTTGGCGACTTCTTGGGCGAATTTGGCGGTGATCACGCCCGGTTGTACAACGGCGTACATATCGTCTTCGTTGATCTCGATGATCTTGTTCAGGGCGTTGGTCAGAACCACGACACCACGTTCTTTTTCCGGAATAGTACCGCCGCTTAAGTTCGTTCCGGCCCCCCGAACGGTAAGGGGCAAGCCGTTGTCGTTGCAAAGCTTGACCACTTTGCCCAAGGCTTCACTCGTTGTCGGCCGAACCACGATTTCCGGGACCGCCGGCTCAAGAACGGCCGAATCATAGGAATACGTGTGGCGGTCGGCTTCATCGGTAAACGCGTTGTCCTCGCCGACGATATTCTGAAATTCCTTTATAATTGCATCGCTGAGCATAGCGTTATCTCCTTGGTTATTTTTCCTCGGGAAGGGGTCGAATATTGTGGGTTCGGCCTTGCCGGCAGGACCCATGGTGGTTGTTGCTGCGGGAGCCGGTCCAGAAGGGGGTTTTATGTTGCAGAAAACAGGCCACCAGGGTGGGGAACCCTGGTGGCCATTGTACGAGAGGGGGTTACCAGAGGCCGGGGAACATCACATAGGAGAACAGCAGGCCCATGAGGCCGACAACGAGGCCGTAGAGGGCCAGTGGGATGGCGTTACGCCGGAGGATAACACCTTCCATGCCGACCAGGCCGACAGTGGCCGATGCAGCCACGATATTATGGATGCAGACCATATTCCCCATGGCGCCGCCAACACCCTGCAAGGCCAGAATAATCTGGTGGGGCAGGTTGAGTTGGGTGGCCATGCCGTATTGGAATTCGGCGAAAAGCAGGTCGGAAACGGTGTTGCTGCCAGTGATAAAGGAGCCCAAAGCGCCGATAAAAGCAGCGAAAAACGGCCAGGTTTGACCAGCCATAGCCGCTACGGCTTTGGCCATTGCCAAGGGCATGGACATTGCGTTTTCGCCTTGCAGGGCATTAAAGTCACCGGAATTTTTGAATATCTGAACCAACGCTACGGCAAAGAACAGGGCGATGGCCGGATTTTTCATCTTTTTAATGGCGTCTACCCAGCATTCCTTGACCTTTTGGCCGCTCATCTTATGCAAGGGAATGGTTAAGAGGGCGACCAAGATAAAGGGGATGGTCCCGGGCAAATATAAGGGTTCTACTGAATAGGTGATACCCTCGACGCCGAGGATGTTTGGAATGGTGATCGACCAGGCTTTGACCCAGTCGATAAAGGGCAAGAAGTCGACGCGGGTGGCCACGAGCAAGCCGCCAATCAGGGCATAAGGCGTCCAGGCCATGCCTTGGCTCATATGGGCCTTGAATTCAGCTTTTTCCGCGGTTTTGATCTCCCCGGTCCATTCAGGTTCCC
This sequence comes from Thermodesulfobacteriota bacterium, assembly GCA_051747685.1. Classification (GTDB taxonomy): domain Bacteria; phylum Desulfobacterota; class Desulfovibrionia; order Desulfovibrionales; family Desulfohalobiaceae; genus Desulfohalobium. The sequence continues at coordinate 3,293 of JBNJGM010000058.1, forward strand.
AATGTTCTTGAGAGCCGAAATCCCAGGATTCAGCCGGCATGAACCAGCCATTCTTGGCCCCAAAAATGACGATGGGCAAGCCGATCAGGCCGCCGAGGATGGCGGGGAACTCAGGGCCAACCAAAAAGGCGGTGCCAACATAGGGGATAACAAAGGCCACGGAAGCAAAGATGGAGAATTTGGCAGCGCCAAGGCCTTCACTCCATTTGCGGTTTCTCCCGAAAAAGCGGGTCAAAAAGCAGATGACAAAAAGGGGCAGGATAAAAGCCATTGCGGCATGGAAAGTCGCGGCCCATTTTCCGATGAGCATGTAGAAGCCGTCGATGTCAGTGAAGCTCAGATTCGCCCCAGAAGCCAGGACTTCTTCGACTTTTCCCTTCACCGGGCTCATGCCGAGCCAGATGGGCACACCGACAGCGCCAAAGGTCACTGGCACGGAGTTGAGAATTAAACAGACCATGGCCGCAGCCAGGGCAGGAAAGCCTAGACTCAAAAGCAACGGAGCAGCGATGGCCGCTGGCGTTCCGAAGCCAGCTGAGCCTTCGATGAACGCGGCGAACACGAAGGCGATGATGATGGTCTGGACCCGCCGGTCCTGGGTGATGCCATGAAAGCCGTGGTTAATGGTTTCCATCCCGCCGCTGTCACGCAGAGTGTACAGAATGAGGATGGCACCGAAGACAATGACCAGGATGTTGATGGCTACACCAAACCCTTGAAGGGTGGAAGCGGCGACAGCAAGCCAGGGCATTTTCCAGGCCAAACCGGCGCCAAGGGCGGCGGCAATCCAGGCCACGGGCATGGCCTTGGTGGCTGGCCACCGCATGCCGACCATCAAAACCAAGGCCAGCAGGATGGGAATAAACGCGATTACTGCAAGCACTGCAAGGGGCATGAAACTCCTCCTCTCCATGTTAAAAGGTTAACGCAAAACACTACGGGATAAAGGGAATGGGTGTGCGATTTATTTCAATATTTGTGCCGTTTATATTTAAGTTTTTAATTTCAATGGGTTATATAAAAAAGCACCCCCGTGGGTTCACGGTGCAGTGTCCTGTATATCGGACAGCCCGTACATCTGTTCGGCAAGCATCGTAAGGGCTCTTTCCCTGGTGTCCGAAATTTAAGACTTTGCTGCGTAGGGGGGGGATAGATGAAGCCTCAATCCGCTTTTAGTGTGGTGGTTAGGACGGTGAAGATAGTATGGTGATGGCTGTCTTGGAGTTCAGACAGCCCGAACACCAGCGTGGCTCCGGAAGGGAGCAATCCGACCAAGATTTCACAAAGCTCCCACGCTCGACTCTCTCTCGGGTTAGGGAGCCGTTTGCAATCCTTGGGCGGTGGCGGCAACGTTTATGGAAGTGGTGTTGTTTTCGATTTCCGCAAGGCCTTTGGCTATGTTGTAGGTCCAGTCCCCGATTTTCTCAAACCGGGTCAAAATATCCATAAAGGCTATACCGGCGTCGACTTGGCAACGTTCTTCCTTGATTCGTTCAATATGATTTTGTCGCATTTCAGCGCGCATGGTATCAATCTGCTGCTCTAATTCCCGGGCTTTGGTCAATAAATCCTCGCTGGGGGTGACAATGGAATCCGAAACCAGGTCCAACAGGGCCCTGACCTTTTCTGCCATGTGATCGACTTCCTTCCAGGCCTCTGAGGACAAGGGAAGGTCCTGTTCCATGACTTCTTCGAAATGTTTGGCAATATTTGCCACGCCGTTGCCTATGCGCTCCAAGTTGTAGCTGATGCGCATCAGTACACTGACTTCCCGGGAAAGATCTTCTGAAACCTCATTTTGGAATATGCCGGAAAGGTGGCTTAATATATGGCGGTGCGCGGTGTTAATATGCTCTTCATACCGCTGCCAGCGATTGATTTTTTTGGGGTCAGACTGCCAGACCCCCTCCAAGGCATTGTCCAAGCCTGCGCGGACCACCCGGGAAACAGCGTGGACTTCCTGGCGGACTTCGGCCACAGCCGCTATTGGCGTGTCTTGGAACCGCGAACTGAATTCAGGAAGGCGGAAAAGATCGTCTTCCTGGGGATCGCGTTTGGTAAACAAACGTGCGGTGCGGACCAAGGCGGGCATAATGGCCAAGAAAAAGAGCGCGTTGGTCACGTTAAAAATGGTGTGGCCATTAGCTATGTATCGAGATATATTTGCCTTTTCACCTTCGACCAGGGCGTCGAGGGGGCCGGCGCCCATAAGTTCGCTGGCGCGTTCGACGCCGTCGACAAACCATGGGAAGATGAGAATCATAAGCCCGACGCCCAGGACATTAAAGAGCGTGTGGGCATTGGCTACTTGGTGGGCGTCGGCGTTGCGGGATCCGATAGTTGAGATCTGCGCGGTGAGCGTTGTCCCGATATTTTCCCCAAGGACCAAGGCCATTGCGGTGGGAAAATCGATCAAGCCCTGCCAGGCTAAGCTCATAGTCAGCCCGATGGTGGCCGACGAGGATTGGACGAGTACCGTGAGTACGGCCCCGACACCAACACATAACAGCAGTCCAGCTATGGTGGTGGGGTCAAATTTGGTAAAAAATTCAATGAACATGGGGTCATCTTTCAGGGGTGCCAGGGAATCTTTCATCACTGTGAGCCCAAAAAAGAGTAGCCCAAAGCCGAGAATGATTTCGCCGATATAGCGTAATCGTTTTTTAGTGGAAAAGAATTTGAGACCAACGCCGAGGGCGATGGCGGGCAGGGAGAGGCTGGAAAGTTTAAAAGCAATGAGTTGGGCCGTTAAGGTAGTGCCGATATTGGCCCCTAAGATGACCCCTACTGCTTGATACAGGGTCATGAGGCCGGCCCCGACGAACCCGACCAGCATAACGGTAGTGGCAGAGGAGGATTGGATAATCGCGGTGACAACGGCGCCAGTACAGCACCCCACCAGCCGATTGGCAGACAAGGTTTTGAGAATGGACCGTATGCGTTGACCGGCTGTCATTTGGAGACCTTCGGTCATCATGCGCATGCCAAGAAGGAAAAGCCCTAAGCCGCCTAGCGTTGCGATTGCCACCGAGCCTGTGGACATTGGTACCTCTTTCGACGTTGACTGCGTTTATGGCCGAGCCGGAGAAGCATTTTTCCGTTTCCGGGCGTTTCGTAACCAGAGTGTGACAAAAAGAAAAGGGTGCAAAGGGCGAAATCGGAAAATTTTAGTAAAATTTTTGACTCGTAGTCCTGGTATCCGTGATTCGAATCTAGCTGACAGCTGGCGGGTCAGGGGATAAAAAAAGCGGGCTATGGAGGTGTCCATAGCCCGCTTGCAGGTAGTGTGGTGCCGGGGGAGAGATTCGAACTCTCATGATCCGAAGACCGCGGGATTTTGAGTCCCGTGCGTCTACCAATTTCGCCACCCCGGCGC
>JBNJGM010000058.1:6768-9819 GCA_051747685.1 Thermodesulfobacteriota bacterium
ATGGTGGCCGGAGACGGCCAGTGGGGCAGATCCAAGGCCTAAGCCCAAAACTTCTCGGCCTGTGTGGGTGGGTTTGGACGCAATCTCAAGGATTGAAAAACGCGATGAGGACAGCATGGATACCCAGCAACGTCTTGAATTCGATCAGCACCATATCTGGCATCCCTATACCTCCATGAGCGCTCCTTTGCCGGTTCGGGAAGTGGTCTCGGCTCGGGGGGTGCGCCTGAAACTCGCTGATGGGTCTGAGCTTATCGACGGCATGTCCTCTTGGTGGGCTGCTATCCACGGATACAACAACCCCGTGCTTAACGACGCCGTGACCGAACAGGTTAAGGACATGGCCCACGTCATGTTCGGAGGGCTGACCCATAAACCGGCCATACTCCTGGCACAAAAGCTCGTCTCCTTGACTCCGGAAGCGTTGCAAAAGGTTTTTTTCGCTGACTCCGGTTCAGTAGCTGTGGAAGTGGCTTTGAAAATGGCCTTTCAGTATTGGTTGGGACAAGGGCATCCGGAGAAAAACAAACTCCTCACGATCCGTTCTGGCTATCACGGTGATACGTTTGCGGCTATGTCGGTGTGCGACCCGATAAACGGTATGCACGAACATTTTGGTGATATCCTGGCGCAACAGTATTTTGCTCCGGCGCCACGCACCCCCTTTACAGGACAATGGGATGAAACTGACGTGGCGGAGTTGGAAAAGCTCTTGGTGCAGCACCAAGAGCATATAGCGGCAGTGATTTTGGAACCTATAGTCCAAGGCGCCGGCGGAATGCGGTTTTATCACCCGCAATACCTCCGACGCGTCAGAGAATTGTGCGATGCAACCGGAGTCCTGCTTATCGCGGATGAGATCGCCACCGGTTTCGGGCGCACCGGTATGCTTTTTGCTTGTGAACACGCGGAAGTCACCCCAGATATCCTGTGTGTGGGCAAGGCCTTGACTGGGGGGTACATGACATTGGCCGCGACCATGACCACCGAAGCCGTGGCCACAGCGATATCCGAAAACACTCCCGGCGTTTTCATGCACGGGCCGACGTTTATGGGCAATCCGCTGGCCTGCAGCGTGGCCCTGGCCAGCTTGAGCCTGCTGCAATGTTCCGGGTGGCAGGAGAAGGTAGAGCGCATTGAAGCCCAGCTTCAGGAAGAACTCTCGGTGTGTCAGGACCTGCAAAGCGTAAAAGATGTCCGGGTCCTGGGGGCTATCGGGGTTGTTGAATGTTTTGATCCTGTGGATATGGAATCCATACAAGCCCGCTTTGTGGCTAAAGGGGTGTGGATCCGGCCTTTCGGTCGCCTGGTGTATTTGATGCCGCCGTATAGTATCACCACCACGGATCTACGCACTTTAACCCAGGCGGTGTTTGAAGCCCTGCACGAAGAGGAGCACGCGCAATGAAGGGCACAGATTCGGCATTGCCTCAGCGGGTGTTCGTAACCGGAACAGATACTGATGTCGGTAAAACTTTGGTTGCCGCAAGCCTGCTCCTGGCTGACCCCCAGCGCAGCTATTGGAAACCCGTGCAAAGCGGCGCAGCTCAGGACACTGATACCGGGTGGATACGTCGTGTTACCGGACTCTCTGCACAGCGTTTGTATCCGGAACACACCGTGTTGCAGGCCCCCCTGTCACCCCATATCGCTGCCGCTCGGGAAGGCGCTTTGGTGCAGGTGCAAGACATTTTTCCGCCACCGGGGGCGGATACGGCACCCCTGCTCATCGAAGGCGCCGGCGGTATTTTGGTGCCCCTCAATGAACAGCAGACCATGCTGGACCTGATGCTCCATCTGCAAGCGCCCGTGCTTGTGGTGGCCCGGAGCACCTTGGGAACCATCAATCATTCGTTGCTGACCGTTCGGGTTCTCCGGCAGGCGGGCCTCAAGGTGTGGGGGGTCGTCTTCAGCGGCCCTCCAGATCCGAAAGCCATGGAGAGTGTCCGCCATTTCGGAGAAATCTCCCGCACAGCTGCCCTGCCCTGGATAGAAAAGACTGGCCCCCGAGAGCTCGCCGAGAACGGGAAGCGATTACTCAGCACTTTGGGGGGACAGCAATGAAGCAATGGCAGGCAGTATATGCATGGGCCGAACGGGTTGCGGCTGGGGAGCGCCTTGAAACGGTGATTTGGGAGCGGCTTTTAGCCTGGCCGGAAGACGAGGTTTGGGGGCTTTTGCCCGCTACAACGGCGCTACGTGAATGGTTTTGCGGGTCTGGGGTGCATTTGTGCACTATCTGTAACGCCAAATCCGGGGGATGTAGTGAAGATTGCGGTTTTTGTGCCCAGTCGCAAAGCGCCCGGGGAACTGTGCCCAGCTATCCGCTCCAAGCGGGCCCTGAGCTTGTGGCCGTGGGCCAAGACGCTGCGAAAAACTGTGTGCACCGTTTCGCGGCTGTAACCGCTGGGCGGGGCTTGCCGGAGGGCGAGGCCAAGACGGTGGCGGCGGCGCTGAGCGCACTCCCGGATTCGGGCATTGGCACCTGTGCTTCCTTGGGCATTATCTCCGAGATTTCGCTCAAAACGCTGCGCGAGGCAGGTGTGCGCCGCTACCACCACAACCTGGAAACCGCCCGGGGGTATTTTCCTAAAGTATGCACCACGCACTCCTACGAGGATCGCGTGGCCATGATTGAACGGGCCAAAGCGGCCGGGTTTTCCATCTGCAGCGGCGGCATATTCGGCATGGGGGAGACGGACGCCCACGTCGTGGAATTGGGTCGGGCGCTGGAAGCTTTGGGAGTGGATGCCGTGCCGATCAATTTCTTTGTCCCCCTTGAAGGGACGCGGCTGGCGGCACAGCACAATCTAAGACCCCTACGGTGCCTGAAGATCATTGCCTTGCTACGCTTTCTTTTGCCACGCCAGGATTTGATTGTCTGCGGGGGACGGGAGTATAATCTGCGCGAATTGCACCCGTTTATTTTCCAGGCCGGGGCCAATGGAATCATGACCGGCAATTACCTGACCACAACAGGCAGAACCCCGGCGCAGGACAGGGCCATGATCGCGGATTTGGGCCTGCACGAGCGGGCCTCGCAGAACGCGG
>JBNJGM010000058.1:9919-11222 GCA_051747685.1 Thermodesulfobacteriota bacterium
CGAAAACGGTTTTTCCCCAGATAGTGTTTGGCGCCGGGGCTGAATGTGGCCCCGGTTTTTTTATGGCTACGTAAAAAATCGGCCACTGAGTCGTGCCATTGGATGTGGGTCTGCACCCGGCTGTGCCAGTGTATTGCCGCAGAGCGGGCCACAATATGGCGATAGGTGGAAGCGGAGACAAGGGGCTGCGTGGCGCCGAATCCGGTGGCCTCGCTGGCGGCGCGCAGTTCCGGAAGGGTGCCGCGCACGAACACAGCCAGGGCAAAGCGCCCTCCGGGACGCAGCAGAGACAGGTTTTCGGGCAGGGCTCTTTCCGGAGCGGTATACCATTGCATGGTCGAGGCGCTGAGCAGCAAGTCCACGCAGGGCGTGGCCATAGGAAGCGCTTCGCCGTCGCCCTGGACCGTTCTCACCTCCGATCGGCATGGAAGGTTCTGCAACATCGCTTTGGAGATGTCGCAGGCAATGTACTGTTGCACCTCTAAACCAGCCAATGCGGGGCGGGTCAGCACACCGCCGCCGGCGCCGATCTCCAAAACCGTAGGATAGTCACGGTCTGCGGGGACCAACTGCAGGCATTGGGCGGCGATTTCGCGTTGTACTACGGCTGCCTGGCGGTAAGTGGCGTGCGCGCGGTCAAAGCAGCGGCGAACCTGATATTTCATGGACGAGAACATTGATTGTTGTTTCGGGGAGGAAATGGCCGCTTTCGGGATGGCGAACCATGGCGTGCGGCAGGGCGCGCCGGACATGTTCCGCGGCCCGCGCCGGGACGATGCGGTCGTTGTCTGGGAAAACCAAGCAGACATGTCCGTGGGGCCCTGGGGCGTCGATTTGGGCCCGGGATTCGAGAAGATAGGCCAGCCCGCTGTGCAAGCTCGCGGGGTCCTTGGCAGCCCCCTGGCGTATTAGCCCAGCCGTTCGGGAGATGCCGCAGTTGCGGTAAAATTGGGCCAGCGTAGCAGCCGCATTGGTGTGTATTCCCTCCTGCATACGTTGGACAATGTGCTGCGGCAAACCGTCGGTAAAGCGGAGAAAAGGGGCGATGAGCACAATATGCCCGTAATGGGGAAAGAGTTCGCGGTGGTGCTTAAGGACAATGTGCGCCCCAGTGGACCAGGCCAGCAAGAGCTGCCCGCCCCCGCAGAGGCTGGTGATAATGTCCTGTTCTGCGGCATCGGCAAAGGGCTGCCAGAAGCGGACTTTGGAGGCCAGATTGGGAAAAAGGGCCGGGATCCCCGCCCAACCGGAAACAAATTCCGGGGGTGGTGTGGACATACGGGTGTTGCCTCCTGGCTGCATA
>JBNJGM010000059.1:0-10611 GCA_051747685.1 Thermodesulfobacteriota bacterium
CCCCATTTTGCCCCCAAAATGTGGGCTCTAAAGGCTCCTAGAAGGCCAATTTGAGAGGTTTATTTCATGATTACAATATGTTGGGCGGGTCCGACCCCGCAAAACCGCAAACACTCTGGCACGACGCATACGCATCCAGTGCAGTGCATGTTAGGATTTTCTTTCTTCGGGATCGAAATCGCTATCGGGTTCGGAATCGACGCTGGAGGCCGCTTGATCCTCTCGAACTGGGGAGCCCGCCGAGACGGCTGAGCATCGCGGCCATCCGGTCGAGTACCTCGGCCAGCCGAAACCGGCATTCTCCGGCACCAAACGAATCATACTCGTAGGGGCGTGTGGCGCACGCCCGTTTTCCAGGCCAGGGGCAAAATCCCAGCACCCGGTATCACCCATACACCACGCCCTCCACTACACGGGAAATCACCCGCGCTCAGGCTTGCCTCCGCGGGCGTCTCCAAGTATATCTGTGCGGGCCGCAGCACACACCTTTTCCGCGAGCGGCATCCAAACGCCCCGCACGCCACGCGCCCGGCCACCGGGCCAAGTCATAAACAACAGGAGTACGCCTATGCTACTTGAAGGGAAAAAAGCCCTTATTACCGGTGTGGCCAACAACAAAAGCATCGCCTATGCGGTGGCCCAAGCGTGTAAAGAACACGGGGCCCGCCTGGCCTTCAGCTACCCGGGCGAAGCCCTGCAAAAACGGGTCGAGCCCTTGAGCGAAGAATTGGGCGGCGAATTCGTGGTCCCTATGGACGTCACGGACAGCAACGAAATCCAAAAGGCCGCGGATACGGTGGCCGCAAAATGGGGGGATGTCGATATCCTCGTCCACGCCATCGCCTTCGCCCACCGCGACGACCTCAAGGGGCGCTTTATTGAAACCTCCCGGGAGGGATTCGCCACGGCAATGGATGTCTCCGCCTATTCCCTGGTGGCCATGTGCCAAGCCTTCGAACCCCTTTTGAACCCCGAAGCCTCAATTATGGCCCTGACCTATTACGGCTCGCAAAAGGTGGTGCCCAATTATAATGTGATGGGCGTGGCCAAAGCCGCCCTGGAAGCCAGTGTGCGCTATCTGGCCGTAGACCTAGGGCCAAAGCAAATCCGGGTCAATGCGATCAGCGCCGGCCCGCTCAAGACCTTGGCCTCGTCCGGAATTTCCGGCTTCAAAACCATTCTCAGCCAAATCGAACAGCGGGCTCCGTTGCAGCGCAATATTTCGCAAGAGGATGTGGGCAACGCCGCCGTCTATCTGGCCTCCGATCTCGCTCGGGGAACAACCGGCGAAATCCTGTACGTCGACTCCGGTTACAATATCATGGGCTTGTAGTTTTCCTCTGGCGTACTGCCGTTTGACAACCGCCCTGTAGCTCAATAGGGGAAACACCATCCCAGGATCTCCATTCAGGCCACCACGAGAGGCGGTGCCCAATATCCGCCCGCACCGGCGCTCCAAACGTGTTCTCGGCCGGAAAGGGGAAAGCCTCGGCACCGGAGACACAGGCGGCAGCATGCGACGCATCTTGGGCGCATAGTGGTATGAAAGAGAATAAGGGCAGCCTCCTGCGGCCGCCCTTGCACTTCCCGGGCACAGCCTGTAGGCTTTTCTGGACTACTTGACAAGTCTGAACGTATTCTCGCAAGGAGAACCGCTTATGCTGGAGACTTTGAAACGCTCTATACTCGCGAGTTTAGGGGCCGCCTTTATCACCAAGGACCGCGTCGAAGAATCTGTACAGCGCCTCGTGGAGCGCGGTGAACTCACGCGGGAGGAAGCCCGCCGCGTCACCGAAGAAATGGCCGCCACCGGCGAGCGGGAACTCGCTGAACTCCGCGAGGAAATCGGCTCAGCAGTCAACAATTCCCTTGAAGGGCTGCACATCGCCACCCAAGACCAAGTCGATGCCTTGGAGGCGCGGCTGAACAAATGCGAAGCCCGCTTGGCTGAACTGGAAAGCCAAGCCGCGGCAGCCGAGCACACCGCGGACGCCGCCGACCCAGAGCAGGGGTAACGTGGACATTCACGCCATTGCCCACTTGGGGCGCTTTAAAGATATCGTTTTTATCCTCTTCAAATACGGCTACGGGGACATTCTGAGCCGGCTCGATCTCCCGAGTCGGCTCAGGCCGTCTAAGCCCCCGGACGTTCCCAAAATGGGGACCTGGGAACGCCTGCGGCATATGCTTGAAGACCTGGGGCCAACGTTTGTCAAATTCGGCCAGATCCTCAGCCTGCGTTCCGATCTCATCCCCGCGCCACTGGCCCGGGAACTCAGCCGACTGCAAAATGAGGTCGCCCCGGAATCCTTTGCGCCGATCCGCAAGCAGCTTGAGGCCGAATGGGAATGCCCTCTGGAGGAGATATTCCTCGATTTCGAGACCGATCCCCTGGCCGCGGCCTCCCTCGCCCAGGTCCACAAAGCGGTGTTGCGGGAAACCGGGGAAGCCATCGCTGTCAAAGTCCGGCGGCCCAATATCGAAGGGGTGGTCCAGCGCGATCTGTACATCCTTGACGTGCTTGCCCGGCAACTCCACGACCATGTCGATTTTCTCCAATTCTACGATCTGCCAGGGCTGGTGCGCGAACTGAAGCGTTCCTTGCTGCGTGAGCTCGATTTCCGCCGTGAAGCGCGGCACATCAGGATCGCCGGGGCCAATCTGGCCCGCAATACCTACGTGCATATCCCCGAAGTCCGGGAGAATTTGACCACCTCCAAAGTCCTGGTCATGGATCTGGTCCAAGGCCATTTGCTCTCCGAGGTGCACAGTCTGCCGGAGAAAGAACGACACCTGCTGGCCCGCCAAGGCATTCAGGTCACCCTGCAACAGGTGCTGCAGGACGGCTTTTTCCACGCCGACCCCCACCCGGGCAATATCATTGTCCAGCGCGAGGGGCATTTCACCCTGCTCGACTGGGGTATGGTCGGGCGATTGACCCCGCTGACCCGCCAGCGCCTCCTGGATATGGTCCGCGCGGTACTGAGCAAAGACAGCGCCAGTGTTCTGGAAATTTTGCTCCTTTTTGCCCGCGAGAGCCAATTGGAGCACCAGGACGCCCTTGAGCGAGAAATACTTGATATTTTAGATATTTACCACAGCCTCCCCCTTGGGGAGATCCAAATCGGCCAGATTTTAATGGAATTGACCAGCCTTTTGCGGCTGCACCGGATCCAAATCACCACGGATCTGGCCATGATGGTCAAAGCGATGGTCACGGCTGAGGGCAGCGCCCGGCTCATCTGCCCGGACCTGAATATTATCAATGAAGCCCGCCCCCTTGTGGAGCGGCTGTTCCGCAAACGCTACAGTCCCATGGCCGTATTGCGCCAGATGCAGCGCAGCCTGCGGGATTTCGGCTCCTTATACAAAACCCTGCCCCGCCAGGCCCAGAACATCCTGGCCAAAATGGAGCAGGGCAATTTCACCATCCGCTTTCGCCACGAAAACCTCTCCGGCCTGCAGCGGACTCTGGAAACAGCCACCAACAGATTGACATTGGGGCTGTTGACCGCCGCCATGATCATCGGTTCCTCCATGATCGTCACCACCGGTGTGGAGCCTCTGCTTTTCGGCTATCCGGCCTTGGGGATCATCGGGTTTGTTCTTTCGGCCCTGTTCGCCTTGTGGCTTATTATCGATATCATCCGCCGCCGCTGACCCGCTTGATGCCAATAGCCGTTCCCCGCTGGCCCTGCCCAGGCACGTATCTGGCCAGACTCGGTGCGTACGGGATACATACGGCCCGTCAAAACCCAGCCCCACAGGCCGTGGCCCAGGTCCATACTGGAGTTTAAAAACAGAATCGTTGTAAGGAGTTGCCATGCTCAGCCGAGACCATGCCCTGAACCTGCTTGCGTCCCATACGCAGGAGACCCACCTTGTCCACCATGCCCTGGAAACGGAGTCGGTCCTGCGCCACCTCGCCCGGGAAACCGGGGCGGACGAGACCCTATGGGGGTTGACCGGGCTTTTGCACGACATTGATTACGCCCAAACCAAAGATACCCCAGAACAACACGGGCTTGTGGGGGCAGAGCTGCTCCAAGACCAACTCCCCGAAGAAGCCCTGCAGGCCATCCGCGCCCACAACAGTGAAATGACCGGGGTGGCCCCGGCTACTGCCTTGGATTACGCCCTGCGGTGCGGCGAGACCGTGACCGGCCTGGTTCGGGCCAGCGCCCTGGTCCGGCCGGACAAACTCCAAGGGCTCCAGCCCAAAAGCCTCAAAAAGAAAATCAAGGACAAGAGCTTCGCCGCCAATGTCAGTCGGGAACGCCTGTCAGAATGCACCCAGATCGGTCTCGACCAGGGCCGGTTTTTGCAACTGGCCATCACCGCCCTCCAGGACATCGCCCCTCACGTGGGACTGGACTAACGGGCCGGACTCGGCGCCTGCCGTGTGTCTCCGGCCTCCTGCGCCGGTTCGCTCCAGGCCCATTCCCGCCAGCCCTGGATAAGCGGGAAATACAGGCCCAACCGGATGGGCCGCTCCTCCCACAGGGCCATTAAACGGGCGTAATGCTCCAGCTGTGAGCGGTAGCGCTCCTGCTCGCGGTCCAAAAAGGCCTCCCGGTCCGTCCCGCTGTGCCGTCCCACCTTGTAGTCCACGATCCAGCGCTGCCCGTGGTCGTCCACAAACGTCCGGTCCAGGACCACGGAACTGAGCTTTCCCTCCAGGATGCCGGTCAAAGGATATTCACAGCGGGCCTCGGGATGCGCAGCCAAAAGCCACAGCCCGCGCTCGTCGGACAAAACCCGGCCCAAGGCCTCCTCCACCCGGGACACAGCCGCGGCCAACTCCTCGCCGCCAACCCCTTCACTGAGCAGATCCCGCCGAAAGGACTCGCGGTACGGGGCCAAAAAATCCCCGTCGCGGTTTTGGGGCGGCTGCTGGGCCCAGCGCATCAGCCAGCGGTGGACCACCGTCCCGATCCGGCGCACGGTCCGCCCGGCCCAATCGAATTCAGGCCGTTCAGGCTGCTCTCGACTCTCCAATTCTTGCGCCCTAGCGCCTACGGCCGCGGGAATCTCTGGAAGGCACCAATCCTCAGGCAACCGCCGCAGCCAATACCCATTGTCCTGACCCGCCTGGTCCGGCTCGTGATCGTTTTCCGGCTCGGGGCAGGCCTCGAAGGTATCCGCCACCTGGGGCCAGAGCAGCGCCAGAAGCGAGCCCGGAGGGGCGCCGAGCGCGCCGTTGGCGTAACGTTTGGCGTGCCCGAAAAGATGCAACCGTTCCCGGGCCCGGGTCGCGGCGACATAGAGCACCCGCCCCTCTTCAAGCGCGCTCTTGGTCTGCTCCAATTGCTGAATATATCTGTATGTCGCTTCCCGCTGCCCTCCCGTCGGCGGAACCGGGGCGAGCAAAAGGTCTTCCCCGCCCTGTTCCCGCGGCACCTCCTGCCACATCAAAAGCCTGCGCTCCGGAGCCGGGTGCCCACGCCCGAGGCCCGGAACCAGCACGGTTTCAAATTCCAGCCCCTTAGCCTTGTGGATGGTCATCAACTGGACACGGGCCGCGCCTTCGGGCTCGGGCCGGGCCCGCAAGGTATCCACCCCTTGCTGCACCTCTTCCGGGGACGGGGTCGCTCCCCCGGCCGACAAGTGGCGCACCAGTTCGAAAAACACGAGCGCGGCCTCCTGGTCGTCCTGGTCCGTCAAACAGGCTGGGCCGCCCATGGCGTGCCAGGCCATCTCCAGGCGCCGGTAAAAGGCTATCTGCTCGCGGTATTCCAAAACCGGTTTCAATCCCTCGTAAACCCGTTGCAGCCGCTTTTGCCCCCCTGCGGAAAGCCCCTTTTGGGTCACCGCCGCCGCAATCGCCTCCCAGATCACCTCGCCCCCGTGCTTAGCGATGGCCGCCAGATCCCCTCTGTCCAGCCCGCACCACGGCGCCCGCAAAACCGCTAACCAGGCCAGACGGTCCGCCGGCCGGGCCAGGGCCCGGGTCAGGGCGAGTAGATCGCTGACCACCGGTTTTTCGGCCACGGGATCGATATCCACGGCCTGAAATGGGATCTGCTCCCGGCGCAAACGCTGCACAATGGGCACCAAATGCTTTGCCGCCCGGGCCAAAACCGCAATCCGTTCGTGTTCCGGCGCGGTTTCGAGGCTGGAGTGGATACAGGCCACCACTGCCTCGGCTTCGGCCGCTGTATCCGCTTCAAGCTGGGGGTGGATGTGCACGGCCTGCGCCGGACTCTGCGGCCGGATGCTCTGCGACGGGGAATAGGGCACCGCCCCGGTCATGGCCTCGGCCTGGGGGGGCAGCACCTGGGGGAACACCGCGTTGACCCAGTCCACCACCCCGGCCTGGGAACGGAAATTCACCGACAGGACCAAGGGTTCTAACGGCACATCCCCGATGCCCTCCTGGGCGGCCTGTAAAAAGAGGCCGACCTCGGCCTCCCGAAAACGGTAGATGGACTGCATGGGATCGCCGACCCCAAAGAAGGTCCGCCCGTCACCTGGCTGCCACCCGGCGACGAGCCGCTGCAGAAGTTCAAATTGGGTTACAGAGGTGTCTTGGAATTCGTCCATGAGGATATGCTGGATGCGGTAGTCCAAACTCAGGGCCAAATCCGTTGGTTCCTGGGGCCCACCCAGGGCGTGCCGGGCCTGCATACCGATTTCGATAAAATCGACCTCCCCGGCGCCCTGGAACACGAGCATCAGCTGGGCCGTGGCCAATTTGAGCACCGCGAGCAGGGATTGCAGCACATCCCATTGGGCCTCGCTATAGCCCCCCTCAGGGAGGCCACGCACCAGTTCCAACGTCTCTAACAGCCCCTCTTCGTCGGCCAACTCCTGCACCAGATCCTGCCACCGCTGCTTATATTCCGCGGCCGCGGCCTTGTGCGGGGCAGCCACACCGCTTGGCGCGGGAAAGCCCAGGGTTTTGGTCACCGATTTGCGCCACTGGTTTTTGTCCGTTAGCAAAAACCGGCATACCCCCCGCCAAAACGGCAGCCCCTCCGGCCCGGGTTCGGGAAGCTGCTCCCACCCCCGGCAGGGGTCCAGAAAAGATTCCCCCTCCCGCTCCAGGTTTGCGGCGGCGTACTGGAGCAGCGCCACCAATTCCTGGGCCCGCGAGGCGTCGAAAAATCCGTTCAGCTGCACCAGCGCCCGGGTCACGATCCGCTCCAGACCCGCCTCCAGCACCTCCCGCCATTGCCCGTGGTCATCCGGCCGCAGCACATGCCGCAGCCATTGGTCCCGCCGGCCGAGCATATCCAACAAGAGTTCTTCAAACTGCTTGATATCGCCGTCCAAATGCCTCAGCAGAATAGACAGCGGTTCGGTCCAGCGGCTGTTGTCCAGTTCAGCCAGGGTGTTGCGGGCCGCTTCACGGTACAGTTCCGTGGCGTTTTCCCGGATCCCCGGGGCAGCGCCAAAGGAGGACAACACCGGCATTTGCCGCGTGAGCTGCGCACACAGGGAATCGATGGTTTGGATCTTCAGGCGCGACGGTGTTTGCTCCAACTCCCAGCCCAAGGCCTGGTCCTGCTCGCGAACCGCCCGCGCCAAGCGCCAGGTCAAGGCTTCGTGGGGCTGTTCTGGGGGGGTTGGATCGCCGGCGCGTTGCAGGGCTTGCACAATGCGGTTGCGCATCTCCGTGGCCGCCTTGCGGGTAAAGGTAATGGCCAAGACCTCTTCCGGCGCGGCCACACCAGCCAAAAGCACCAGATAGCGCTGGGTCAAAAGTTCTGTTTTCCCGGCCCCGGCCGGGGCCTGCACGATAAACGAATGGTGCGGATCCAGCGCTTTGCGGCGCTGCTCGCCGTCGGCAAGAAAAGAGCCCATACTGTCGCCTCTATCGTCGTCCATTTCAGCTGCCCTGTTCCCGGCAGCCCGGTCGTGTTTCGGCCACTAAGAGGAAAGACGGGGATACCGCTCCCGGTCTTTCAGTCGGCACAGGGATCGGAATTCACAAAATTTGCAACTGCGGGATTCCTCCACCGGATCCACCGCACTCTTTCCTTGCAGGTATTCGCCTACCAATTGGGCCAAGCGCTCGCGCCACAGGGCCAAAAGCTCCGGCCAATCGCAGCCTTGGGTATTGGCCTTGACTGCCGTACAGGGTTGAAAGCGCGGATGCACGTCTTGGTCGGCAACCACCCCGGCATATTCCATATGCCCGGTCTTGAGTCGGGCCACGCACACCCCGGCCACCTCTTCCTCGGCGAGCACGGCGTATAGTGGTAATTGCGGCTCCAAAATCCGCTCGCCGAACCAGTCGCTCACCCGCACCTCGCCCGTCTTGTAATCCACAATCACCAGCCGACCGTCCTCGAGCCGGTCCACCCGGTCGCACACGACCCGCAAGCGGGCGCCGGCAAAATCCCGCTCCACCCGGTGCTCCCGCTCGGCTACCACAAAAGGGGCGCGCTCCAACTCCCTAGACGCCCATTGCGCCAGCAAACGCGCCAAACGCTCTTGCTCGAGTTCGCGAAGGCGCCCGGCAAGGGTCATCGGTCTGGTAGCGGCCAGTTCATCCACGGCCTGCTGGGCCGCAGCCCCGGCCACAGCCTCAAGATCTGCCTCAGAGCTCGCCTGCAACCGCTCAAACGTCTCCACCCGGGCCCAGAAACCTTCCAAGGCCTTGTGCACCACATTTCCGCGATCCAAGGGGTTGAGGCCCGGGTCCGGGGGTTGGACCGCAGAGGCCTGGAGCCGATAGCGGGCAAAGGCCTGAAACGGGCACAGCGCCTGGGCCTTGAGCGCCCCCGCCCCGCCGCGCACCGAGGTCCCGCTGGCCAGGGCTGGAGCGGGGGCGTCCGGCTCCCACTGCACACCACCGCCGTGCCCGAGGTGCTGCCACAAGGAGGGCCGGGTCGTGGACAGCAGTTCCTCCCGCTGGCGCTCTGGGTAAGGTGTCAGCAGCGGGCTCGGCTGCACGGCACGGTCCCCGTCGCGCTGCGGCAGGCTGAAAACCACCTCCGGGGCCGCAGTGGCCAAACGCCGGGTCACCTGCCGGGCGAATCGCAATTCGCGCTGGGCGGAACTATGGGGCATATCGTGGTGGAGTTGGACGCTGTGGGGCAATAACGGATGGGGGCGCGCTGCAGGAGGCCAGAGGTCATCGCTGAGGCCCATAACCCACACAGCGTCGAAGCGGCTCCCCGCGGCCTCCAGCAACCCCAGGACCTGCACCGGGTGCTGGCCGGATTCCGGCTGGAATATGGCTTCCCTGGCGATTTGCTCCAGGCGGTGCAAGGCCTCGCTATACCCGGCAGGGCCCAAAACCTGATCGAACTCTTCCAAGGTCTCCAGGCACTCCTGCCAGGCCTCCACCGCCTGGTACGTTGCACTGGGCAGTCCCGCCTCCCCGGGCCAACCCGCGAGATGCAACACCTGGTCAAAGCTCGCCGCCCATTGGCGCCACGACTGTTGCCGAGGGAGTTCATCCAGATAGGCCCACAAACGCTGCAAGGCCTCGGCTGTCGCCGGGCACCCGGCAGCGCTGCGGCCGGTCAGGAAAAACTCCACCAGGGTCCGCGTCCATTGCGGCTCGCCAACAGCATACAAGGCGGCTTCCAACGTGGCCCGGGCGGCCCACTCGGATTCCCCGCCCGCCCAATGCCGGGAGCGCAACAAAACCCCGAGTTCCTCCACCTTGATCAAAGTGCGCCCGAGCCGTAGCAGGCCCAACGCACAGCGCCCCACTGCGGTTTCAGCCACTGAACCGCCCAGGGAAACATTGATGCAGGACCCGGTGGTAGCGCCCTGGGGCAAAAGGCGCTGGGGTTCCAACACCGCCTCCAGGGCCTCCAGGACCTCTTCACGCACGGCCTGGAGGTTCGGCACGACGATCCCGATGCGCGCGTCCGGGCTCTCCTCCAGCCGGCCACGAGCCCATCGTGCCGCGTCATCCATTTCCTGGCGCACGTCAGGACAGGCCACGCGCTGGACCTCGCCGGGCTCCATTTCCTGGCGCAGGACACACACTGCGCTGCCGGCCGCTTCCAGCGCCTGGAACAGATTCTGCTGCGCCGGGGACACAAGATCGAACCCGGCAAGGGTGATCTGGGAGGGAACCGCCCACTGCCCCTGGGCGAGTATGTCTAGCAGCGCCTGCGGCAACCGGCCGGCATCCACCCACTGCCGCTGGCGGCAGCGCTGCGAAAAGGCCTCGGCCCAGCCGAGAAAGGCCTCGGTATCCGGGCCGGCCTGGGCCTGCAGCGCTTCTTCCGGCAGGCAATACTCCTGCCACAACTGCCACGCCTCCCGGGCGCTGCGCGCGGTCGCCCCAGTGTTCAGCAGTCGGCGCCCCTCCGGACTCTGCTGGAGCACATCCTCCCAGAGGGCGAGTTCCTGCGCCGGCGTCAGGAGCCGGGGCCACTGCGCTTCGGTCTGCTCGCGCCAGAGGGTTTGATACTGCTGGGCCAGCCACGTGCTGTAGGGCAGGATTTCCGGGGTCTGCCAAATGTGGCGCCCGTGCTCGAGATGCCACCGGGCGAGCCGCCCGCGCAACTCCCGGGCCAACCGGTTCGTGGCGGTGAGGACAATCCGCCCGGAAGTAAGGGAGGCGAAAAGGGCCTCTTCAGTGTGCTCCGGCCAGAGAGCTTCGGCCGGCTGCGCCGTTTGCCGCATATACGCTCCTTTCCT
>JBNJGM010000060.1:0-10501 GCA_051747685.1 Thermodesulfobacteriota bacterium
CGTCTGAGCTGGTTTTCTTCGCGTTTGTAAATCAAAAAGGCCCCGAGAATGCAAAATAACAACAAGGCCAGGGCCGTGCCCAGAAGAAACCGGCTGCGTACGCCCAAAGAGTTTTGAAAAAATGTGCTCGATGTTTTGTGACCTGTCATCTGTGCTCTCGTTTTACGGTGATGAAAATCTGTCCCCCCTCCCTCTAACGGCAGGCCGGTGCTGCTGCTAAATCGCGTTGGCACCTTTTGCCCTGCTGTCTCGCGCCCTGTCGGTTCCTCTCGTTGATTTACGGTCGATTACTTAGCTGGATTGGGGAGTGGATTGCCTGTATGCAATCCTTCCTTAGCACGTCAATGCCAACCGCTGTTAGCACTTCTGGGGGTGTACCTGAAATTTGTGCCAAAACCAACATATGGGTATTCCCTTAACTTCCTAATATAAAAGAAAATAAAAATTTTTTACTAACCCCCACTTTTTTGGTTCGCTTTTTGCTTGTGCAAAAACAAACAAGGTCCGTCCAGGAGATGTGCGCTCCAGCACACCATCTGGGCCGTAGCTTCGCCGGGAAAGCAGCGGGGCGAATCAAAAACTGTAAACCACAAACAAGGAGAGGAGGTGTTTGCATGGCAAACCAGGATGATTCCCAAAATCTGGTCAAAGAACAACGCATGAGCATGTGGCGGCAGCTCTACAAAACAGAGGATTACTGGGCTATTTGGCTGGCCGGCCTCTTTTTTATCGTAGCCGTGTTGAGCGTTATGATCTGGAAGCCTGCCGTTGACGAACTGCCGAAATACCGAGCCACCATGGAAGAAGAGATGGATAAGGCCGGATTTCGGACCATCGCCTACACCGAGGCCGAAGAGAAGCTGGAAAGTGTCCAAGCCAAAAAGCAGGGGTTTACCTCGGTCATTTACAATATGACCAATCGACCCAAGGGCTGGTCCAGCAATCCCTTGAACTCAATTTATCTAAGTGAAGAGGACGCGGCTCAGAAGCGCGCTGCGGCTCAGGATGGCCTTGAAGAGGCCAAAGAAGAGTTGAGCCAGGCCCGGGCCGAAGCGGAAGAAGCCGAAGCCGCAGCCGCGTCCGCGAATTTTGAAGAGAAGGAACTCAATCAAAAGGCAAAAGCCGCCATCACCAAATGGCGTCAAGCCAAGTCTTCGCTGTCAAAGGCGGAAAGTGCCGCTACGACCCAGGCCTATAACCTGATCCCCAGCCTCATCGTCTTGGGCATTGTTATTATGCTCTTTTTCGCAATTGGGGCTCGGTTTATCGGCATCAATCTCCGGGACTTTTTCAAAGGGTTTCCGGTTATTTTTGTCCTGGCCTGTATCGCGTATCTCATCAGTAGCCAGGCTACACTCAAGGCCTTGGGCCTCTCCTACGTGCTCTTCGCCTTGGCGCTGGGGCTGATCATCTCCAATACCATAGGGGTGCCCAGATGGATCAAGGAAGCCGGCCAGACCGAATTTTTCATTAAAACCGGTTTGGTCCTTTTGGGCGCGCGCATCTTGATCGGACAGATCGCGTTGATCGGCATTCCTGGCATTTTCGTCACCTGGGTGGTCACTCCCATTGTGCTTGTCGGCACTTTCTGGTTTGGCCAGCGGGTGATCAAGATGCCTTCCAAGGAACTCAACATCACCATGTCCTCGGATATGTGCGTTTCCGGTGTGTCTGCGGCCATTGCCAGTGCATCGGCTAGCGGGGCCAAGAAGGAAGAGCTGACCCTGTCTATCGGCATGTCCATGATCTTCGTGGCCGTGATGATCTTTGTCCTGCCGGCCATCGCGAATATGACCGGCATGCATCCGGTCTGGGCCGGCGCCTGGTTGGGCGGAACCGTTGACAACACAGGATCGGTTGTCGCTGCTGGTGAATTGATCGGCATGGAAGCCATGTACGTGGCCGCGACCATTAAAATGATCCAGAACGTCATGATCGGGGTCATCGCCTTCGGCGTCGCCGCCTACTGGTGCTTGCGCGTCGAGCCGCAACGGGCCTGCAAGCCAGGTGAAACGCCCATGAAGCTTACTGCCGGCGGAGCGCTGCTGGAGGTCTGGTACCGGTTCCCCAAATTCATCCTGGGCTTTATCGGGGCGTCGATTATTTTCTCCCTGATGCAGGCCGGTGTGAACATGGATTGGGGCCAAGCCATGGTCAATGACGGTGTTCTGGCGCTGGCCAACCGTTTCCGCGGCTGGTTCTTCTGCCTGGCCTTTGTCAGCATTGGCTTGAGCATTAACTACTCGGAACTTAAAGAGCCCTTGCGTGGCGGCAAGCCCTTGTTTCTCTATGTCGCCGGTCAGAGCTTTAACCTGATTTTGACTCTCTTCGTCGCTTGGCTCATGTTCATGGTCATTTTCCGTGACATTACGGATATGCTGATGGCCGGAGCCTAAACCCCTCCTCAACCCCCGGATGTCTGTCCAGGGAGCCCCACTGCGGGCTCCCTGGACGCATCCCAAACAAACGGCTATACAAGGTAAACACGAAAGTTACTCAACCCTATTTGCCCGGAGGCTTTCCATGCAAGCCCATACCCACGAAGAACTAGACAAAACATACCCTTCCGACACTGCAGATACCGCAGTGCTTATCTCCAGAAAAACACGCTGGCTGCGCTTTTTGCTGGTCATTGGGGGGTTGGCCGTGGCGATCCACTTCGCCCCGGCCGTGGAACGCCTTCCTCTGGTGGGCAAGCAGGTCACGGTATTGCGGGAAAGCGGAGTAAATGTGGGGGCCTGGTATTATGACAATGTCGAGGAATATTTTGAGGCCGAAGAGTATATCAAATACCAAAAAATAAAACAGGATCGTATCAAAGACGACCCTGCTCCGTAGCGCGATGGCCTCAGATGCGTAAGGCCCCTCCTTCTTCTTTTCTCTCCCACCTTACCCTGTTTCTGTGTTTTTTAGCCCAAAGGTTTTTTTACCGCTTCTGCAGCTAACGCCGGATCCAGTCGTGCAAGGATCCTTTTTTCCCCTTGTAAATCCCTAGATTGGCTCGTGTTGGAGGGCTTTGCGCCCACGGCCTAGAAAAACGGCGTGCGCCACATGCCCCTCTACACGCGATAGCGCAATCCACCTGTCTGCCTCGCTCAAGCAGCTTCCAGTCCGTGTCAACCACCAGAACCGCTAAGCCGATCTGTCGGTCTATTCCACGGTGTATGTGTGCGTAAAGGTCAGGCCTCTTCAAATTACAGCCAGTCTACCGTTTCTTTTTCCTTCCCCGCTCATAAAAAAAGCGGATTTCCTCTTCCCGCAATTGGCCACACCGCTCTTGCATCCGCTGCACAACTTCTCGACTTTCTTCAGAATCGTGGACATGGTTGGCGAGGTATTCATTAAGTTCTTTTTCCCCTTGATTGATTTCGCGTACAAATTCTCGGTAGTGCTGAGGCTGGGGATACGTTTTGTGCAGCAATTCAGCATATGTATGACCTGAAGAAGGTAACATTTTCCGGTAGTGCTTTTTAAATATATTAATAACTTTTACTTGTTTGTCCAATAATTTCGGATCGTAGTCTGGAAGAGTATCGAGTTCCGGAAAATATGCCTCTGCTGGCAATATACTATCCTTTTCTTGTTCACTAATTTCTTCAAATGCCTTGTCTAGGGCTCTTTTACGCGGAGCCATAATGCCGCTGGCAAATGAACGTACACCGGTTTTATATTTATTGACACGGTACATATGATGAACCAACAAAATTGGAATAATAATCATCCAAACAGATGTTTCTGGTTTATGTAAAACTTCGCGACCGAGACGGTAAGCGAATTGTTCTTCATAGTCATGGACTATTTCATATGGTTTAGCTGGCGTAAAACTCATGGTGTGACTACTCCTTTATAGCAGTATCGGTATAAACAAGACAGGTATGCGGTAACTTATTAAAGCGATCCGGCCTGATGCGTGTCGATGCTCCGTTTGGCGCATTGGGCGCATTCGGGCCAATCGAGATGTTTGCGGAATCGTTTGTAATCCGGTTTATGCCAGACTTGCTTCAAATTCTCCTCTGGGAGTCGACCGAAATACCGGCGCTGGAGATGGTGTTCTTGTCTGTGGAGCCAATATGGGACGCTCCCCTGGACCGGGAGTTGGGTCAACACGCAGGGGGAAATCTCCCCCCATTGGCTCAGGCACATCGCACGCTGAACATTTTCCGAGCAGCTTCCTGGCGACATAAAAGGGGTATAGAAATGGGTATAGACTTTTGAACGCACCTGCGGAGCAGCAAAAATATCGGACAACCAACTCTGGAGCTCTCGGTATTCTGTCTCACTGTCGACTAAAAGAGCTTGCCGCTCCCAATGCGGACCAAGTGGTAGGGTCAGATTGGCTAGCACCGCATGATCAATGCCGCTGTCGCGCACGAGCGCGGGAACTTCGGTGAGGTCCTGCAAATGGGTGCGCAGCACCATATAGGCCAAGTGGATCTTCGGGGTGCTCGACCCCAACCGCGCCTTGAGGCGTTGGAGTTCCTCAATAGCCCACATGACCTGGGCGTAGCGAGTGCCCCGGCGGATGGCATCATTGTGCTTGCCAACACCGGCAAGAGAAAAGGCGAGGATGTCCAGCCCCGAATCCACGGCCCGGTGCAGGGTATCCGAAGTAAGCATAGTAGCGTTACTGGTGCAGCCGGCCAAAAACCCCCGCTTTTTTACTTGGGCCAAGAGTTCCCAGAATTGTGGATGCACAAAGGGCTCGCCCCACCCCTGGAGATAGACCAATTGGGTGTTTTTCAAGCGGGTAATAAAATGCGAAAAAACCTCCGGATCTATATGTTCGGACCGCCAGCGTGACCGCAACCTCGTGTGGGGACAATAGGCGCAGTGGGCATCGCAATGTGAGGTTACGGCCACCTGCACCCAGTCGAGTTCGGGGTGCCATTGCGGCAATAAAGCGGGTAAGGATCCCATGATACCCCCCATGTGAAATTATGAACAAAAACTAATAAATTCAAATTACTATGCAAGAACCAGACCAGTCAAACAATTTGACGAAGTGAGTCTCCGACTTATGGGGTGCAGATGCTGTGTAGGGGGTCGGGCAGGCCTTGGGATGGATTGTAGTGGAGGGAGAGTGGTTACCCGCTTTCCCTCCACCGTTGGGCGGCCAGAACCATTTTGATCTGGCCGTAACTGACACTGTCGTCCAATTGGGTTTTAATGGCCTTTAACGTCTCCTCCGGTGCTGCTTCGATCGCATTGGTGATCGCCTGACGCGTTACTGGATCCAGCACCTCTGCGATATCCAAATGGCCGTGTTCGATAGCCCAACTCAGATGGGTTTCGATGGTGGAAAGCGCTAATCCCCGTTTCCTGGCAATTTGGATCGGGGTGTTGTCCGCGTGGAGGAGCTGTAAAGTGTGGTGTTGGGTCGATTCGTGCTGCTCGTGAGGTTTTTGTGCCCTTCGAAGCGGCGCATTCCCCGAGGCAACATCGTGTTCACGCCGGTACTGCGCCACCAATGCCAATAATTCGTGCCCATAACGGGTGACGGTCTTGTTTCCAACCCCATGGATGGCTTTAAGTTCGGACACGGTCGTGGGTAAGGCAGCTGCAAGTTGGACCAAAACACGCTGGGGTACGATTTTATAGGGTTCCACGTCCTGCTTTTGGGCTGTATCCCCCCGCCACTGTTTGAGGGCCTCAAACAATTGGGGATGGTCGATGTCGGATTCCGTGTACCCGCCCCGGCTCGGAGTACAGGGGGTGGGCTGGGCCGCGTCGATGTCGGCTTTGGCCACGGCGTGCAGATATTTCTGCGGGGCAAATCCAGTGGTACAACTCGCAACCCCGGCTGCCTTGATGGCTGCCTCGCGTTGAAGCGCACCTAAGGCCTGGGTCACTGTCTTGCGCAAACGGGCGTTGTCGGTTTCGATCCGCGTCCCTGTCGCGGCCGGAGTCAAAATGGTTTCCAACTGTTCCTGAAACCACGCCCCGCCTTTGCGGGTGCGTTCCTGAATAAGGGCGTCGTTCTCCGGGAGGCGCTCCGGTGTGCAGAGCGAATGCAATTCGCGCAGAAAGGCGCGACTGACATCGAATACGGTTTGTTGGGCGCGGTATTGTATTTCCCGAATATCAGAGCTCCCGGTCAGTCGTAGCACATCAGAGTTACTGGTCACCAGACGGGCAAGGTAGTTCAAGCGGCTTTGTAGCCCGGACATATCGAAACATTGCTGGAGCAGGTGCTGCTGAAACGCGCATTTGGCGTCTTCTAAATGCTCGCGCTTGGGCGGGTTATCGCGCATCAGTTGGTCAAAACGATGAATGGCTTCGTCTGCGCCGACACCGCTTTGCGGCAATGGTGAATGCAGCACTATCCCCTCGAGAGTAGTGCAACGGCTCAAGGCCACGTATACCTGACCATGGGTAAACACCTCCTTGGCGTCGATGACCGCTTTTTCAAAGGTCAGTCCCTGGCTTTTATGGATAGTGATGGCCCAGGCCAGCTGCAGGGGATATTGGGTAAAAACCCCTGCAACCTCCTCTTGGATCTCAGCATTCTCCGGATTAAGTGAATATTTGATATTTTTCCACGTCACCGGTTCCACTTGGATTGCCGCATTGTCCCCGGGGCAGGTAACCGTAACACTGTCTTGGGAAACAGCCGTGACGTGTCCAATCTTGCCGTTAAAATACGCTTTGTGGGGTGAGGAATCGTTGCGGATAAACATGACCTGGGCCCCTTCTTTGAGCACCAGCTCTGCTGCCGTGGGAAAAATGGATTCCGGAAACTCCCCTTCAATGCGGGCACTGAAGCTATATTCCGGGGCTGTTAGCTCCTGCAGTCTGCTTTGGTTCAGGCGGTGGGCTTTGTGATTATGCGAGGTGAGGGTAATATAGCCGGCTTGTGTTTCAGGGAGAAATTCAGGAGTGTAGCGGGCGTTGAGTTGGGACAACGCCTCTGGATCTAGGGTGTTGTCGCGTACGCTATTTAAAATGGCGATAAACTTGGCGTCGGATTGGCGGTATATATGCTCCAATTCAATACTGACAAAATTGGTGCGTTGCAAAGCGTGGCTGCTGAAAAAATACACAGAGTCATAGTACATTCGCAACAATTCCCACTGCTCCGGCTTGGCCACAGGGGAGAGTTGGTGCAGATCGCCGATCATAAGCAATTGGACGCCCCCGAAGGGCTCGGCGTTGTAACGCAACCGGCGCAGTGTGGCGTCCACGGCATCAAGCACATCAGCGCGGACCATGCTGATTTCATCTATGATCAAAAGATCCAGGCTACGTATAAGTTGTTGTTTTTGCTTACTGAACCTGAATTGGCGCTGCCCCTGCCCTGCAAAGGTTTCACTTTCAGGGATAAACGGGCCAAAGGGGAATTGGAAAAGGGAATGCAGGGTCACCCCGCCGGCGTTCAAAGCCGCTACACCGGTAGGTGCCGTGGTCACCAGCCTTTTGGCAGAGCCGTTTTGCAGCGTATGCAAAAAAGTGGTCTTGCCCGTGCCAGCTTTTCCGGTCAAATAGATATGCGTGCCAGTTTGCTCGACATATTCCTTGGCCAATCTGAGTTGTGGATTGCTGGATATGGCGTCGGGCATTGGGGGCTCCTTCAAAAACTGACATTGGGAAACGTGCGGTCTCTGCGGCAGATAAGCGGCAGTCCCCGGCCACAGGTGGTGTTTTTTGCCCCGGTTTATGTCTGGACCCGTTGGCTGGCCTCTTCAAGGTACAATTGCTGGAGTCGGCGAGTCAGTGGGCCGGGTTGCTCCCCGGAGAGGGCCACCCCATCGATTTCGACCACAGGGCAGACAAAGGTCGTCGCCGCTGTGACAAAGGCCTCAGACGCGTTTTGGGCCTCACCAATGGTAAAGGGGCGCTCCTCAATGGGCAGACCGTTTTCCGCGGCGAGCTTGAGCACGGCTGAACGGGTGATACCTGGCAGAATCGCATTGGAGAGATTTCTGGTTACCAGGGCCCCTTCGGGGGTGATGATATAGGCGTTATTCGACGTCCCCTCAGTGACATACCCATTTTCGACCATCCAGGCGTCATCCTTGCCTGCGGCCTTGGCCTGCATTTTGGCCATGCACGGGGCCACTAATTGGACAGTTTTAATATCCCGACGTGCCCAGCGGATATCTTCGGTGGAGATCACCCGGATTCCTGCCGCAGCCTTGGGCGTGTTCACCAAGGGCTTGGCCTGGGTAAAAAGAACCACAGTTTGCGGTGTGTTTTCGGGATATATGAAATCCCGATCAGCCGCCCCGCGGGTGACCTGGAGGTAGACCAATCCTTCATTGAGCGCATTGCGCCGGATGAGTTCCTGGTGCACAGCCAGCAGGGCTTCGGGCGCCAGCGGCATGTCCATGTCCAATTCATGCAGGGAACGTTCCAGGCGTTGGATATGACCTTCATATTCGAGAATCTGGCCCTGGAGCACGGCCGTGACCTCATAGACCCCGTCAGCAAAGACAAAGCCGCGGTCAAAAATGGAAATGGTGGCCGCCTCTTCTGGGAGATACGCGCCATTAACATATACAATACGGCTCATAAATTGGTGTCCTTTCTTTGTACCTGAGGCGAAATACACCCCTGCAGTGGTCCCGGATTCCGGTTGTGTATTTACCGGCGCTATGCCGCCAAATGCCTAGGCATTCGATTGTGGTGCCCACGCCATATCTCTCCCGGAACCAGCCAGTATCCACGTTGTGAGCAGGACGGCCTCAGCTCGACGCATCCGGCGCGTCATTGCCCCACAAGGCAGCTAAAGGCGGGTGCACCCCTTCCAAATCGTATACCAGTCCGGCAGTTCTGTCTTCCGCCAACAAAAGCGGTCCGTCCAAATCGGTCACCTGCGCCCCTTGAGCGACGAGAACTGCCGGGGCCATAGCCAGTGAGGACCCCACCATACAGCCGACCATGATCCGATAGCCCTGTTCTTGTGCCGCTACTTTCAAGGCCAGGGCCTCGGTCAATCCGCCGGTTTTGTCCAGCTTGATATTGAGCATATCGTATTTACCTTTGAGGTCCGACAACGAGGCGCGGTCATGGCAGGACTCATCGGCGCAGACCGGCAGAGGGCGGTCGATGTGCAGCAAAGCCTCATCCTGACCGGCTGGAAAGGGTTGCTCGAGCATCGTCACCTCCAGGCGAGCGAGTTTCGGAGCCAACTCTTGATACTCCGGCACCGTCCACCCCTCATTGGCATCGACGATGATCCGTGCTGCGGGGGCGCCCTCGCGCACCGCTTGCAGGCGATCAATATCCCCTTTCCCCCCAAGCTTGACTTTCAGCAAGGCTCGGTGGCGGTTGGCCACCGCCTGTAAGCGCATTTTCTCCGGGGTGTCCAGGGAGAGCGTGTACGCGGTGCGCTCCGGGCCGGGCTTGGGCAAGCCGGCGAGTTGCCACACCGAAACCCCGGCCATTTTGGCCTCAAGGTCCCAGAGGGCGCAATCCACTGCGTTGCGGGCCGCCCCAGCCGGCAGCAGGGTGTACAGTGCTTCGCGGGGCAACGGGGTCCGGAGCCCCTGAATTTGCTGCATAACGCTCTGCACGGTCTCGTGGTAGCGGGCATAGGGTACGCACTCCCCTTGGCCGATAATCCCCTCTTGCTCCACTTCCACCCGAACGACCTCGGCTTCTGAGCGTGAGCCGCGGGCAATGGTGAATATCTGGGCCAGGGGAAAGATTTCGTGAAAAACGCGGATAGTCACGATAAGCCCTCGACAAGACGATCACCGCCCTGGCGGAAGGGATCCACAGTGGGCAGGCCCATTTTGTTTTCCACACTCTCGAGATAGGCCCAGGCTTCGGTTTCGTTGAGGTGTTGGGTGTTCACGGAAACGCCGACCACCTCGCATTGCGGATTGACCACCCGAGCCAAGGGCAGAGTCACGTCGCGCAGTGTTTGTAACGAAGGCAGGGTGTAGTCGGGCAAACCGCGCATATGGGGGCGTGTCGGCTCGTGGCATAAAATCAACGCGTCGGGCTGTCCGCCATGGAGAAGCGCCAAAGTGACTCCGGAATAGGAGGGGTGGAAGAGGCTGCCCTGTCCCTCAATGATATCCCAATGGGCGGGGTCGTTGTCCGGGGTCAGATACTCAATGGCGCCGGCCATAAAATCGGCGACCACCGCGTCGAGCGGTACTCCCTCGCCGGTGATAAGGATGCCGGATTGGCCGGTGGCCCGAAAACTTGATTTGCGCCTCTGCTGGCGCAGGGCCCAATCCATGGCCAGGGCGGTATACATCTTGCCTACGGAGCAATCCGTGCCCACGGCGAGGCACCGTTTGCCGCTGCGCTTTTTGCCAGTGGCGATTGGATAGGACTGCGGCGGAACGCGTACGTCGTGCAATTGCTGTCCGGAGGCAGATGCCGCAGCCACGAGTGCGGTTTCGTCACGCAAAAGATTGTGTAGCCCGGAGGCGATATCCAGGCCGGCGTGTAGGGCCTCGATAAGTACGGTCTGCCAGGCCTGGGAGATAATGCCCCCGCGGTTGACGACTCCGATGACCAAGGTTCGGGCCCCAGCCTCGACCGCTTG
>JBNJGM010000061.1:0-2516 GCA_051747685.1 Thermodesulfobacteriota bacterium
GGGAGGCACGCATGCAACGCGAAGAGATTCAAGCATTGTTCGAGCGGTATTTTGCCAAGTACAAAAAACGTGAGAACCAGGACGACCCGAATTGGACGGCGTACTGGACGGAATTTACCCCGCAGGGCAAATTCGAGGTGCGGATGATCCAATCCCCGGAACAGCGCAGGTTTACTTTTTTTGACCAGGACAAAAAAATCGCCGAGGTCACGGGGTGGGAGGCGTTTTTTGAAACGAGTCAGGCCCTGGATCAGGATCCTGACGTTGGCTACGAGGAGGCGGCTTTTTTTGCCTCCCTGCGCGAGGCAATGGATGCGCCATAGTATTTCTTGCCTCCATGCAAAGTGCACCCAAGATCCGAGAGAAAATTGCGAGTACAAAGCGGCCCGGATGCGAAAAACAACAAGCCGGTGGGACGGCTGTTCGCCGTCCCACCGGTTTCTCGTGTAGGCTGGGTTCTGGACTTCCCGGCTCAGAGGCCCAGGATCTGCAATGCCTGGCGGCCTTCGATTTCTTCGTGTTCCAAGAGGGCCTCGGCCAACCGGTCCAGCGCCTCGCGGTGGTCGGTTAACAGCCCTTGGGTCCGTTCATAGGCAGCGGCCAAAAGTCGTTGGATTTCTTTGTCGATCTCGTAGGCGGTAGCCTCGCTGTACTCCCGCCGTTGCGCGATCTCTTCGCCCAAAAAGACCTGTTGGCTGCGCCCTCCAAGGGCCATGTGCTGGAAGGCTTCACTCATCCCCCAGTCTTGGACCATTTGCCGGGCAAGCTGCGTGGCTTGCTTGAGGTCGTTTTCCGCGCCGCTGGTGGAGGTCTCGAAAACGATGCTTTCTGCGGCGCGCCCGCCCATCATGACCCCGAGACGGTCCAGCATATACTCCTTGGGGTAGATATACCGCTCCCGCTCCGGTAATTGTTGGGTGACGCCCATGGATTGGGTCCGGGGAACTATGGAGATTTTGTGCAACGGATCGGCTGTGGCGCTGAAAGCTCCTGCTACAGCGTGGCCCGCTTCGTGATAGGCGATCATCCGTCTTTCTTCCTCGGTCAGGGCCAGTCCTTTGCGCTGCAGGCCCAGCAGTATTTTATCCCGGGCATTTTCAATATCCTGTTTGTGGATAGTGTCCGCGCCTTGGCGGGCGGCAAGTAAAGCGGCCTCATTGAGCATATTTTCTAGATCAGCGCCGCTGAATCCGGGGGTGCCCCGGGCGACGTCCTCGAGGTCGACGTCATCGGCCAGGGGTTTGGACTGGGCGTACACCTGGAGGATATCCTCCCGGTCCTTGGTTTTGGGTAAATCCACGGTAATGCGCCGGTCGAAACGCCCAGGCCGCATAAGCGCGGGGTCCAGAATATCCGGTCGGTTTGTAGCGCTTATGACCACGACATTTTCGGTGGGTTCGAAGCCATCCATCTCCGAGAGCAATTGGTTGAGGGTTTGTTCGCGTTCGTCGTGGCCGCCCCCAAGTCCGGCCCCGCGTTGGCGGCCAATGGAGTCGAGTTCGTCAATGAAAATAATGGACGGGGCCTCTTTTTTGGCTTCCTGAAACAGATTCCGGACCCGGGAGGCCCCGACGCCGACAAACATTTCCATAAAATCGGAACCGGTGATGGAATAAAACGGGACCTCGGCTTCGCCGGCAACAGCCCGAGCCAAGAGCGTTTTTCCGGTGCCCGGCGGACCGATAAGCAGGCACCCTTTCGGGGTTTTGCCGCCTAGGGCGTGGATTTGTTCCGGATTTTTCAGAAAATCGATGATTTCTTGGATCTCGGTCTTGGCCCCTTCCGCTCCGGCCACATCCGAAAGTTTCACGCTTTCTTCACTGCGGTTGAACAGTTTGGCCTTGTTCTTGCCAATAGAAAACATTCCCCCGCCCTGCCCCTGACTGCGCCGGATCTGATAAACAATCAGCGCCATGAGCAGAATAAAGGGTAAAAAGCTGATCAGGATTTCCGTCCAGGTGGCATTGGGTTCGGGTTCAGTGTGCACCGCGACGTCATGGTCTTCGAGCGTGCTCAGCAGGCTTTCGTCGCCAAAGGACGGCACGTAGGTCACAAATGTGGTGTATTGTTCTTGGGTACCGCCCCCGATATCGCGCTTGGCCGGCGATTCGAGTTCCCCTTGGATGCGGGGGCCTTGGATAGTGACCTCGGCAATATTTTCCTGCCGCAGTTGCTTGTAAAAGGCGGTGTAGCTGATATGCGGCGGGGCGTTGACTTGGCCGAAACTGCTCCACAGCCACCAAAAGATGAGTATAAAGAGGAGGATAGACCATGGATTGTTTCGGGCGTATTGCCGAACGTCCCATGATCGTTTATTTGTATTCGTCTCTTGCACAAGACCTCCTTTGGGCCCTGGCCTGTGCACTCCCCGCATGGTGGTGGGCGTGGTCAGGCCGGGTTATGCTGTGTTCGCCTCGCTGCCCTTGGGGCCGCGGGCGCAGGAATGCACCAGGTGATGTGTACGGGACATAATGACCCCCGTGTCCCGCTGTCAACCGGTGCAAGGCGTTTTCTCC
>JBNJGM010000061.1:2616-4234 GCA_051747685.1 Thermodesulfobacteriota bacterium
TAGTATGGTGCTTGTCATCCTCGGAATACTCGTGCTCTTGCTGGGCGCTGACCAATTGGTGCGTAGCGCCTCACGCTTGTCGCTCATGCTGGGCATTGCCCCGCTTGTCGTCGGATTGACCGTGGTCGCCTTAGGCACTAGCGCCCCAGAACTGGCTGTGAGTCTTACCGCGGCCTGGCACGGGGCACCGGATATGGCCCTGGGCAATGTGGTCGGAAGTAATATATTCAATACCTTGGCCATCTTAGGAATGGCGGCATTGCTGCGTCCCTTGCTCTTGCAGCAGCAATTGATCCGTTTGGATGTTCCGGTCATGCTCGGTGTCAGCGGCTTGGCCTGGGTGCTGGCGGCCAACGGGGTGCTCGCAGTGTGGGAAGCCGGCCTCTTGGTAACGGTGGGGGTGGTCTACCTCGGAGTGTTGCTGGCCAAGCGCGACCCCCTGCTCATCCAGAGTAAGCCAATTTCCGAGCAGCGCCCCCGGGTGCGCGACTGGTTCTGGCGCGTGCCCCAACTTGGTTGGGGGGCGGCCTTGCTGGTTCTCGGCAGCCTGTGGACGGTGCGCGGGGCTACCGAACTGGCGGAGCAATGGCAGTGGGATCCACTGGTGGTGGGCCTGCTTTTGTTGGCCGGAGCGACCTCCTTGCCGGAGTTGGCCACCTCGGTAGTCGCGGCCCTGCGCGGGGAGCGGGATATTGCGGTGGGCAACGTGGTCGGCAGCAATATCGTCAACCTGCTCTTCGTCCTTGGCGGTACGGGCCTGGTAAAGGGAGGGCCTCTGGAGGTGCCGCAGGCGGCCCTGCAATTCGATATTCCTCTAATGGTCGGGGTGGCGCTTGCCTGCTTGCCCATCTTTTTTACCGGTGGCCGGATCACGCGCTTAGAAGGGGGCTTTTTTGTGGCCTCGTACGGGGCGTACCTGGTGCTGCTCTTCGGTCTGGGCAAACAGTGGTGGCCGCTGACGGGGCAGGATTTGGCGGGGGTTTTTATTTTGGCCTTTACCGGAGGTGTGCTCGTGGTTTCGGTGCATCGCATTGAACGCCATATCGCCCGGACCCTGCATATAGTGGCGCAGGAGGCCGAGGCCTCGATCCGGGCTTCGTGGCGGCAGGTGCGCAAATTGGTTGTCCTGGTCACCGGCGCCGCAGTGGTGCTCGCGGGGATCGCCTTGCTTTTTTTGCCCGGTCCCGCGGTTGTGGTCATCCCTTTGGGCCTGGCCCTTTTGGGAACGGAATTTGTTTGGGCCAGGCGATTGCTGCACGGCATGCACAACCAACTCAACAGTACGGTGCGGCGGGTGCGCGGCCGGAAATGATTACGCAGGGTCCGAAGAGGGGCTCTCAAGGACCAATTGGGCTGTGAGCAACCCAAAAAAGATTTCTTCCCCTTGTTCGTAGCGCCAGCCCAGGTGTTGCTGGCAGCCGCGGCAAATGGTGATACGCCAGGCAAACCCGGAAAACCAGGTAAATTCCAGGGTCGGGCGGCCGAGTACGGCGCACCCTGGGGCCTGGGAAAAACACCCGATTTCAAAGACGAGGCCGTGGGGGTTAAAGAACACGTGCTCGTGGCGGCCCTGCTTGTGGATGCGGTGGACCGGGGTGGTGATCGGGTGCCGACACCG
>JBNJGM010000061.1:4334-9837 GCA_051747685.1 Thermodesulfobacteriota bacterium
GTATTGGCGGCCCGACCGCTGACCCTGCTCATCGCTCCGGGCTTTGCGGAGACCCCTCAGGTCCTCGAGCACACCGTGCTCCTGGTTCGGATCTGTTTTCCCTATATCCTCTTTATTTCCGGCGTGGCGCTGTGCATGGGCATTCTCAATGCCCGGGACCATTTTTTGGCCCCGGCTTTGGCGCCGTGCGTCTTGAATCTGGTGCTGATCAGCGCCGCGTTGTTGGCCGTGTGGCTGGGCTGGCCGGTTCCTTTGGTCTTGGCGTGGGCCGTGCTTGTGGCCGGACTGGGGCAGTGGCTGCTGCAACAGCCGTTTTTGCGCCGGCAGGGATTTCGCTGGCGGGGCAAAGCTTCGTTGCGCCATCCCGGGGTTCTGCGCATCGGCCGTTTGATGGGGCCCACCATTCTTGGGGCAGCGGTCTACCAGCTCAATATTGTTTTGGGCACTGTTCTGGCCTCGTTTTTGGCCCTGGGCAGTATTTCTTTTTTGTATTATGCGGACCGGCTGGTGCAGTTTCCCCTCGGTGTTTTCGGGGTCGCTGTGAGCCAGGCCGCATTGCCGAGTTTTTCCCAACTCGCTGCCGACGGGGAGCAGACCGCCCTGATCCATACCCTCAATCGGACCCTGGGGTTGCTCTTTTTTATCAGCCTCCCCGCCACGGCCGGACTCATCGCCTTGGCACACCCCATGGTGGCCACACTTTTCGGTCGCGGGGCCTTTGACGCCCAGGCGGTACAGGCCACGGCCGGGGCTTTGATCGGATACAGCACCGGTTTGCCGGCTTTTTGCTGCGTGCGTTCCCTCGTCTCGGCCTATTACTCACTCGAGGATACCAAAACACCGGTGCGCATCGCTACCCTTTGCCTGGTGCTCAACGGGGTGCTGGGTGTCGTATTGATGCAGTACCTGGCCCATGTCGGGCTCGCCTTAGCCGTGGCCGCCGCCTCTTGGGCCAATG
The DNA here is from genome assembly GCA_051747685.1 of Thermodesulfobacteriota bacterium. Classification (GTDB taxonomy): domain Bacteria; phylum Desulfobacterota; class Desulfovibrionia; order Desulfovibrionales; family Desulfohalobiaceae; genus Desulfohalobium. Next base: position 5,293 of record JBNJGM010000061.1, read on the forward strand.
TCCTGCTCTTGTTGCGGGGCTTGCGCGGACATTTCGGGGGGCGGTGGCTGCAAGTGCCCGGGGTGGCGCGCATGGCGGTTTTGAGTGTGGCCGTGGGAATCGGGGCCTGGGCGACAGCCTCTTGGGGGGGCTGGTCGCTTGCGGGAATTCCGGTTTGGGCACTGGGCTATCTCGGCGCAGCGCATCTCTTGCGCTTACCGGAGACCGGGGTATTTATGGCCGGGATGGCCACATTACAAAGAAGGTTCGGGAGGCGTTGATGTCGGGTGCTGCGCGAGGATATTTCCCGCGGGGCCTCGTCCAGCCCGAGGCAGGCTACCGTTTCTCTCTTGATGCCTTGCTTTTGGCCTGTTTTAGTCCAGCTCCGGCGGGGGCGCGGCTTTTGGATTTGGGGTGCGGCTGCGGCGTGGTCGGGCTGGGAATGGTTCTGCGCCAGCCGGATATGCACCTCACCGGAGTGGACGTGAACCCGGAAATGGTCCAGGCAGCTGGGGAAAATGCGGGGCGCTTAGGCCTGGGGGAGCAATGTGCTTTTTTTGAACACGATGTAGCGCAATTGCGGGAAAAAGGATCTGCCGTGTCCGCGGAAACGTATTCCGTGGTGGTTGCCAACCCCCCGTACCGCTCGCCCCAAGCGGGGCGCGCGAGTCCATATGCCGGGCGGCAAGAGGCCCGTTTTGCCCCGGGGGCTGCATTAGAAACGTTTGTGGCCGCTGCCGCGTATGCGTTGGCCAACCGTGGCCGGTTCGCTTGCGTTTTTCTCGCTGAACGGCTTCCGTATCTCTGCGCGGTGCTGCGCCAACACCGCTTGGAGCCGAAGCGGATGCGTTTTGTGCACAGCCGGGCCCAGAGGCCAGCCAAACAGATTTTGGTGGAAGCCCGGAAAAATTCCGGGGAACAATTACATGTGGAGCCCCCCCTTGTGCTCTACGGGGCCGAGGGCCTGCGGGCTGAAGCAGTAACCTTTTGTCCCTATCTGGGCTGCAATGCCTAAGGGGGCTATGCTACCGGTTCCCGGGCTTGCGAATCCGGGGGACACAGGCTGGCATATGCAAGCGCGTTTTTGAGCAACTGACAACTCCAAAGGATACACGGAGATGCAAGAACTTTTTCTGCAATGCCCCACCGGTATCAGCGGCGATATGCTGTTGGCTGGTTTAGCCGACCTCGGGGTGGATTTCGGGCCCTTGAATGCGGCCTTTTCTGCGGCAGGACTGGAGGTGGAATTGGCAACGCCCATTGTCCGCCGCCACGGTTTGGTGGGCCGGGCTGTGGAACTCGGGGCCGGTGCGGCCCAGCCCTTGCGTCACGAGGCGGATTTGGTGGCCCTGATCCAGGCCTTGGAGGTTCCGCAGGGCGTCCAACAGCGGGCGTGTCAGGCCGTGGCCCGGCTTGCGGAAGCCGAGGCCGCCGTGCATGGCATCGCCCGGGACAAGGTGCATTTCCACGAGGTCGGCGCGGTGGATACAGTGGTGGATATCGTGGGCGCTATGTGGGGCCTGCACCAGTTGGGCATCGAGAGGGTCACGGCCACCGCGCTTCCTTGGTCGGAGGGGGAGGTGTGTTGTGAACACGGCGTGTTGCCGGTGCCGGCCCCGGCTACGGTGCAATTGCTGCAGGGCAAGCCCGTGCGGCCGACCACACTGACCGGGGAATTGGTTACCCCCACCGGGGCTGTGCTCGTGGACCAGGTGGTGGACGCCTTTGTCGAGGGGCCCTGCGGGGTGGTGCTCGCCTCCGGATGGGGGTGGGGCACACGGGAGTTGGAAGAGCGGCCCAACGCGCTCCGGGCGGTGCTGCTGCGCACACCGGCCCCGGCCCCGCAGACGGAAGAGATCTGGGTATTGGAAGCCAATATCGATCATTTAAGCGGTGAAGAGATCGGCGGCCTGTTCGAGTATTTTTTGGACCAGGGGGCGCTGGATGTGCTCTATGTGCCGGCGGTGATGAAGAAAAACCGGCCTGGTGGCGTGCTGCAGGTTCTCAGTGCGCCCCAGGATCTGGCTCGGCTCCAAGATGTGTTTGTCACCCAGAGCCTCACCTTGGGGCTGCGGCGGAAACAATGGGAGCGGATCGTGGTCCCGCGGCACGCCACCGAGGTGTCCACTCCCTGGGGGGGGGTTCAGGCCAAGGCGGCGCAAAGCGGCACCACCTCCTGGGTCAGACCGGAGTATGAAGCCCTTCGCGCCTTGGCGGAAAAAACCGGCCGATCCGTGGCCCAATTGCGGCTGCAATTGGGATTGCAGGCGCCTGATGACGGCGGCGAGTAGGTCGCGGCAAAATTGGGCAGCCTGGCCTGGAGGGCGTTGCTGCACGGATTCAGGGTGTTAGCAGGCCAGGTGTTTCCCCGCACAGCGACGCGGCGCGCAGCAAAAGGTCTGGGGCCAGGTCCGGGTGCTCGCTGCGCAAAATACCGCGCTGTCCGGAGTGGATGGTCTCAAGCCGGCTGCCGTCGGGTTTTTCCAGGGCGAAGCTCCCCAGAGCGGGGCGTTTGAGACCCGGCAAAAGGATCTCTATGGCCTCGGTTTCTGTAAAGCGATGCCGAGCGCTGATGGCCCAGGCCCCGGGCTGGATCGGGCCCTCGATGCGGGCGACAATAGCCGCGCGGGGCGAAGCCGGCTGCGCGAGGGGCATACCGCGATGCCGGGGCAGGAAAAACCCGCTGCTTAAAGGGCGCGTTGCGCTGTTGGCGAGTTCCCGTAAATACAGCGCCCGCCGGAAGCGGCCTTGGGCGAGGTCGTTGAGTGCGGTGCGGTAGACGTCGACCACCTGTCCGAGATAGGAGCAGGTTTTGATCCGGCCCTCGATTTTCAGGCTCTGCCATCCTTGGTGGACGAACCAGGCCAGATAGGGGGCGAGGCAGAGGTCGTCAGCGGCGAATATGGGGGAAAATTCGGGGTGCGGTTCAATCTCCCAGCACGGCTCCCCCTGTCGGGCGGCCTCCTCCACGGTGTATGTCCGGTAGTCGAAGCGGCAGGGGTGGGTGCAGGCCCCGAGGTTGGCGGATCGTTTATTCAGATAGTCACTGAGCAGGCAGCGCCCGGAAATCGCCATGCACTGCGCCCCGTGGACAAACGATTCCAACTCCATGTCCGGAGCGGCCTGTCGAATCCGGCGCAGTTCGTGACAGGAGAGTTCCCGGGCCAGGTTCACGCGGGTTACACCGTTTTCTAGCCAGAAGGCCATGCTGGCCGCGTTGGAGGTGTTGGCCTGGGTGCTCAAGTGCAGCGGCAGATGGGGCGCCCGCCGGCGGGCGAGGGCGAGTACGCCCGGATCAGCCACGATCAATCCGTGCAGCGGTACGCTTGCCAGGGTGTCCAGGGCGGCTTCGATTTGTGGCAGATGGCGTTGCCGGGCGAGGATATTGAGACAATAATAGACCTTGGCCCCTGCAGCGGTCGCCAATTGCGTGGCCGCGGCCACTTCATTCAGGGCGAATCCCTTGCTTTGGGCGCGCAGGTCCAGGCCGCTGCCGCCGAGATAGACGGCGTCGGCCCCGTAGGCCACGGCGGTGCGCAAACGTTCCCAGTCGCCGGCTGGGGCTAAAAGTTCGGGCAGGTGGGTGTGGTTCATGCGCAGGCGTGGGTGACCCATTGGCCGCGGTCCTGGCGGACCGTTTTCATGCGGTTGAGCAGGTCGTAGGTGAGGGCGAGGTTGTTTTTGCCGTGGCCGAGCCTGATATCCGGCTTGACATCGCCGTGAAAATCCGAGCCGCCGCTGAGCAAGAGATTGTGCCGCTCGGCCAGGATTTCAAAATACCGAGTGGTTTCGGGGTCGTGTTCTGGATAATAGGCCTCGATGCCGTCTAGTCCCAGTGCTTTGAGCTGGCTGATTTCCCTGTCCAACTCCTGGGGGCCGAGGTTCAAGGAATAGGGGTGGGCCAGGATGACTGTGGCCCCTTCGTTCCGCAGGGCGTCAATCGCCTTTTCCGGGGTGAGTTTGTCTTTGGGGACGTAGGCTATGCCTTTTGGGCCGATATACCGCTGAAAGGCATCATCTATGTCAGTGGCGAAACCGCGCTGGACTAAAATTTGGGCCATATGTGGCCGCCCCATGGACCCGTCGCCGGAGAGCGCACGTACCTCCTCCAGGGATATGTCCACGTTGTGGGCCTGAAGTTGTGCCAGCATCCGCTCGTTGCGGCTGTCGCGTTTGTCGCGCAGGTCTTGCAACACCGCCCGGAGATAGCGGGGGTATTCGGGGAGCCACAACCCGAGGATATGCATCATGCCCCCGGCGAAGTCGACGCTGAGTTCGCAGCCCGGCACGACTTCTACTGCCAGGTCGTGTCCAGCTTGGATGGCCTCGGGCAGGCCTTCGGTGGTGTCGTGGTCGGTCAGGGCTATGGCCGCAAGGCCGGAGTCTTTGGCCAGGGCGACTATTTCAGCGGGAGAGAGGGTCCCGTCGGAAGCGGTGCTGTGGGTGTGTAAATCGATGTCGGACATGAACGATCCTTGTGCCCTCGGTGTCAGGTTGCTGGGTGCGCTGGCGGCCGAAAACGACCCCTTTCTTGCCATTGCCAAACGAAAAGCATAGAAAATCCTT
>JBNJGM010000062.1:0-9756 GCA_051747685.1 Thermodesulfobacteriota bacterium
TCGCCGCTGAAGGTGTCCAAATCACGCAGCACCAGGGGCTGGACCGGGTAGTCGCTGCTGCGAATAATTTTAGACAAGGACTTCCTGACCTCCGCGTCCGGGGATGACTAACCGGCCCTCTTCTTCAAGCCTCAGGGCCTGCTGGACAATACTCTGCTGCGCGGCTTCGACCTCGGATAGCCGCACCGGCCCCATACTCTCTAGATCGTCTTGGATCATCTCCTTGGCCCGTTCGCTGATATTGCCGAAGATTTTTTCCTGAATCCTGTCCGAGGCCGTCTTCAAGGCCAATGTGAGGGTCTCATTGCGGATCTCGCGCAAAATAAGCTGCATGCCGCGATTGTCGATGGATTCCAGGTCCTCAAAGGTGAACATTTTTTTGCGGATCTCTTCGGCCAATTCGGCATCTTCGGATTCGATCTTCTCCAAGATCTTGAAATCCCCGCCTTTATCGATCTGGGACAAAATATCCACCACCTTGTCCACCCCGCCGACTTGCTGCTGCTCTTTACTCACCACACCGCCGATTTCCCGTTGCAGGGCCTCTTCAATATGGGACAGGACATCCGGGGAGACCTTGTCGATCTTGGCGATGCGAAAGACCACCTCCGCCCGCATGGCCTCGGAAAAAAAGGAGAGAATGGCCCCGGTCTGGTCCGCCTTTTGGGTGGAGAGGATAAGCGCGATAGTCTGCGGGTGTTCGTTTTCCAGCAGACTGGAGATCGTCCGCGGGTCCATCATGGCGATGGTCTCCAGCGGGCGGTCCTCCGTGCCGAGCATGACTTCCTCGAGCAACCCGTCCACGCGGTCGGGATCGCCGGTGCCGTAGATGGCCTTTTGCATAAAATCGCCACCGTCCACAAAAAAACCAGCGTACTCCTGCATGGACTCCTTGTAGCGGTCCAAGACCTTCCGCGCCATGTCCGCTGGCACATGATCGATCTGCATCATGTTCCGACTTATAAGCCGGACCTCGGTATCGTTGAGTTCTTTAAACACCTCGGCTGTGGTGTCCTCTCCGAGGCAGAGCAATAACACAGCGGTTTTTTCGACCCCGGAGAGGGTGTCGAAATCGCGCTTACCCATTCGTTTCGTGGCCATAACTCCGCCATTCTCCGTCTTTGCTCACATCTTCCGGGCCGGTGTCTACGTCTACGGCTGTCGAATGGCCGCATCCGAACTTAATTTTCCTTCAACCAGGCCTTGACTATCTGTGCCGGGGTCACTTCAGAGCGTTCGATCTCCCGCCGCAATTGTTCGGTGGGATCGCGGGTAGTCTCATCTTGGTATTCACCTTCCAACTCGTCCACGGTCTTGTAGTGTTGGGTGACGTCACTGCGAAAGGTCTGCAAAAGGGGACGCACCAACAAAAAATAGGCGAGGACAAATCCCAAGGCGATGAGGCCGTATTTTACAAACGGCAAATAGTCGTACAGGGTAAACCCTGCTTCAGTTCCGGCACCTTCAGCCATCTCGGACTGCTCTTTGACGGGCATGGCTACCACTTCTATGGTATCCCCCCGATCGGATTTCAGGCCCAAGGACCCGGCCACCAGCCGTTGCAAGGAATCCACGCTTTCCCCTTCCCCCTCTTCATCTTCACCGTCGAGGAATTGCTCCCCAACCAATACGGCCACAGACACATTTTCTATGCCGCCCATCGTCTTCGTGATTTCATTCACCGTGCGGCTTATTTCATAATTTATCGTTTCCGAACTCTCGCTGGAGGATTGACCTCCCTCCTCATCTCCGCCAGTAGCTCCGGAACTGCTCTCTGAGGTCTTTTCACTGCGCGGCACGATACTGTCCGGGTCGTACAATTCCTCTGTGGTTTGCTTGGAAACGAAATCAATGGTCGCGGTCACCTGCACTAGTGCATTTTTGGGGCCCACAACCCGATCCAGAAGCGCTTGGGCCCGTGCTTCGTATTGGGCTTCCACAGCTTGCTTATATTCCAATTTTTCCGGTGAAATAGGCGAATCCGCATCGTTGTCATCGCCCCCGGACAGTACCTGTCCTTGGGAATCGACCACAGTGACTTGGCCCTCTTCCAAGTCCTCCACGCTTCCGGCGACGAGATTAATGATGCCTTGGACTTGTCGATCGCCGAGCTTCTGACCCTGAGCAAACTCAATCACCACCGAGGCTTTGGCTTTTTCCTTTTCCGAACGCAGGAATTGTTCCTCAGGCAAGGCCAAATGCACGCGAGCGCTTTGTACCGCATTCAGGGTGGCCACGCTGCGGGCTAGTTCCCCTTGCAGGGCGCGTTGATAATTCACCTGCTGGGTGAACTGGGTCACGCCAAAGCGCTGCTCGTCGAATATCTCGAATCCGACGCCTTGGCCCTTTGGCAACCCCGCACCGGCTAAATCCAATCGGGTCTTGTAGACCTCCGCCGCCGGGATATACACAGACCGCCCTTGGTCCCGGAGTTCGTAAGAGACATTATTGTCTTGAAGCCAATCGACCACAGAGGAGGCTTCGCGCTGGGACAGATCGGCATAGAGCAATTGATAATCAGCCACCTGGGCCTGCAGGATCAAAAAGGCGAACACCGCCACACAGAGCAGCCCGAGCGCCGCGAAGCTGAGCTTCCGCGAACGGGGCCACTCCCGCATACGCTGGACAACGCCTGCCTGAGGAGCTGGAGAGGTTTGGCTTTGCTGCTGCAGTTCATCAGCCATGTGTCAATCATCCGACAAATTGGGTAAGAGGTGAAGGGAAGCGAGGGGTGCCGACAACTAGGGCGCTTGGTATCATAGTCGTCTTGAGGCTGCAAAACCAAGGCGCGCCATGAATCTGGCGAGATAATATGCAAATATTACGCCAGCATTCCCTTGCTCCATTCCGTAAGCCCCAGAAAATCAGCGACGGAAATTTTTCCCAAACCCGTAAAATTTCCACATACTCCCCGGTTCCGGGGTTTTACACCCGGCCGGAAAACACCCCTGTGCCCGTTAGCAATTATAGTCCCTTGCCCAGCGCAGTTCGGGTCGATCAAGCACTGCCCAACAATTGGGCCATCCAAACAGACTCCCCCGGAATAGATGCTGATGGTGGACTCGATCTCCAAGAGACCTGCCTAACCAAACACCAGTGTTTTCTGCTAGCTACACTCCTGACACTACAATCCAAATATGGCCTGGGCCCGGGGGCACGATTGTGGTATTTTGAGAAAAACTTCTAGGATTCAAGATGAAAAAAACCCGCACCCCTCGCAATCGCACGCGGCAGCCCGGGAACACTTTTGGGCGTCAGCTTTCTGACACCCCACCGCAAAAAAAACGAAGGCGCACGGTTTTGCCAACACAAAAATGAATGACCAAACAATCACTTTTGTGTCCTGCTCCCTCCCTGCGGCCTTGACCAGCCTGAATCGGCTTGTTAATGAGATGTTACGCTTTTGAAGAAAGAAACAGGCACCCTTGACGCTTGTGAGCATACCCTGAACCTGGATAATCAAGCCGTGCTTGGTCCAGTTTCTTTTCTCTCAACAGAAGGAAAACACAAACCGCCTTTGTAAAAAACCGTCCTTTCCTCTATCGGACACCGAGCTTTGGAATTTACCGTTCCCTCTCCAAAGGAGATACGCCGTTTCCGGGGCAAACAGAGCACAAACGGCCGACGCGTTTTTTCTCTAGGCGCGGTAACACACCCCCGCCTCACAGCCCTAGAGGCCTTAAAGGCCAAAGCCCATTTTCCCGCCGCACGCAAGCGGAATGCACTAGAGTAAGGATCGTAGTATATGAATATGCCTCCTTCCCATACCACTTTGATCCTTTCTGGCGACAACGCTGAAGGAGAACGGCTCAAAGAAATACTCCAGGAAATCGTATCCGGCTCCATCACCGTTTTGCCCCTCGCGACCGGGCTGTACAAAGCGATTCGCGAACACAATCCAGATCTGTTGTTTGTCCCCCTCCAACCGGAAAATACCAGCGGGCTGGACCATCTTGCTGAATTTTACCGCCACCGCAGCGAAGGCCACTCCGTCGCCATCGTTCCCGAAGGCAACCGTGACCTGGCCATAAAGGCCATGCACGCCGGGGCGCAGGCGCACATAGCCTCACCCTTGGATCCGGAAGAAGTCCACCTCGTGGTCTCCCGTGTTCTGCAAAACACCACGGTGCTACACGGCCACAACCAGATCGACCCTCCCCTTCGAGAAAGTGACGGGTTTCGGGGGATGGTGGGCAATACCGTGGTCATGCGCGAACTGTTCGATCTCATCGCCCGCATCGGCGAGGAGGGCGAAACCACGGTACTGCTTCAAGGCGAAAGCGGGGTGGGCAAAGAATTGGTGGCCCAAGCCCTGCACGATTGCAGTCCTCGGGCCACTCGCAATTTTGTTCCCGTCAATTGCGCTGCCATCCCAGACAGCCTCTTGGAGAGCGAATTGTTCGGGTATGAAAAGGGGGCTTTTACCGGAGCCACCCAGGCCAAAAAAGGCCGTTTCCAATACGCCAGCGGCGGCACCCTCTTTTTGGATGAAATCAGTGAAATGCGCCCGGAACTGCAGGCCAAACTGCTGCGGGTACTTCAGGAAAAGGAATTTGAGCCCGTGGGGGGCATGAAGCCGGTACAGGCGGATGTTCGGGTCATCGCCGCCACCAATATAAACCTGGACCAGGCAGTGGCTGAGGGGCGCTTCCGTACGGATCTGTATTACCGCTTAAACGTGGTCCCGCTGACCATCCCCCCATTGCGTGACCGGGTGGAAGACCTTCCGCTCTTGCTGGACAAATTCACCCGGCTTTTCAACCGGGGCAAACACTCCCAACCCAAACGTTTTTCCGCCAACGCCCTGAAAGCCCTGCAAAGCTATCCGTGGCCCGGCAATGTTCGCGAATTGAAAAATATCGTCCAAAGGCTGTGTGTTTTGCACCGCAAAGCAGTGGTCCATGTCCACGACCTCCCACCGCAAATCGCCCCGGACCCCGAGGCGTTCACGACGGCCGAGACAAGGGAAACACCCGCTGTCAGCGCACCAGCACCCTCGTTGCCCACCATAGAAAATATGGATCAAGAGACGGATTTTAACACCCAGGTCAGTGAATTCGAGGACCGGCTCATCCTACAGGCCCTCATTGCGACCAACGGCAACAAAAAACAAGCTGCGGAAAAGCTCAATCTCAAACGCACCACCCTGCTGGAGAAGATCAAAAAAAAGCAGCTTGATAAGGTCTTTAATTCTTTGCAAAAAAAGCAGGCCTGAATGCTCGCCCACTGGGCTGAGGTCTTGCAGCCCGCTCCAATCCCCGGCACCGCCTAACTGGCTATTCACGAAAATATGCAAACCACCTTCCGGCGAGGATTGCAAAAGCTAGAGGAGGACGAGTGGTGCCGAAAGTTTTACTAACACTATGCAAAGGGGAATCGTTGGGATAATCCAAATCGAAATCGGGATCGCTATCGGGATCGAAGAGATATGGCGCTTGGACACGAGAAACTGGTCACGATGTGTTTGTTGTCGGCACGGCGCTGGACAAGATGGAAAGTTGGAAGCAAAAGGATGCACTCGAACGGTTGGCCGTGATGCTCAGCCGTCTCGGCGGGCCCCCACGTTCGAGAGAATCAAGCGGCCTCCAGCCTCGATTCCGAACCCGATAGCGATTTCGAACCCGAAGAAAGAACATCCCAACAAACGGATATCCTGGACGCTCATTCTTCGCGCCAGTGGTCCTGACTGTTGAAAAAGTCGTGATTTTGTTTGTCCCCCACGGCAGCACGTTGCGACATACTCAACAACCCGATTCCAAGATTTTGACCACAGCCTGTTTCTTCTCTCAGCGCCACTAAGACGCACAGCCGTCCGCTTCGCGCTCTGACTGGCTGTGCGTCTCTGTACGCAACTCGAGCACCCACGCCCTCTTTTCCGGCTGTGGGAAAAACTCCGGAATCGGGTGCACCGCTTTAGGGTGTTGCCCAGCACCACTTACAAAATATACCGCGTCAGATCCCGGTTTTCCTCTAGGTCTTCCAATTTCTCCCGAACATACGCCGCATCCACGACAACCTCGCTTCCGGCCTGTTCCGGGGCCTCGAAGGACAGCGTGTTCAGGATCTTCTCCATAATCGTATACAAGCGCCGCGCCCCGATATTCTCGGTTTCTTCGTTGATGCGCTGGGCAAAGGCGGCCACTTCCTGCAAAGCGTCGTCGGTAAAGGACAGAGTCACCTCCTCCGTACCCAAAAGCGCCTCGTATTGCACGGTCAGCGCGTTCTGCGGCTCGGTCAGGATACGGTAAAACTCGCCTCTTTCCAGAGCCGCAAGCTCCACGCGTAACGGGAAACGGCCCTGCAATTCCGGGATTAGATCCGAGGGTTTGGCGTAGTGAAAGGCCCCGGCGGCAATAAAGAGGATATGGTCGGTGCGAACCATACCGTGCTTGGTATTGACCACGCACCCCTCGACCACCGGCAAAAGGTCCCGTTGCACCCCTTCCCGGGAAACATCGGTTTGGCCGCCCTCACGCTGACTACAGACCTTGTCGATTTCATCGAGGAAAATGATCCCGTTTTGTTCCACCCGCTCCCGGGCCTTCTCCGTGACCTTGTCCATATCGATCAAACGATCGCTTTCCTCCTGCACCAAATGCTCATAGGCGTCACGGACCTGCATTTTCCGGGTCTTGGTCTTTTTGGGCATGACCTTACTGAACATGTCCCGGAACTGCATCTCCATATCCTCCATGCCCGGCATGGAGGCGATCTGCATTTGCGGGCCTTGGGCCTGAACTTCCACTTCCACTAACCGCTCGTCCAAACGCCCCTGGCGGAACAGGCTACGGAATTTTTCCCGAGTCGAGGACTTGGTCCCATCCGAGGCCGCGGCCTCGGAAAAGGTCTGTCCGGCAGCCGGCTTTTCCCCTTTGTCGTCCTTCTCCCCCCGGGGCAACAACAAATCCAAAAGCTTCTCTTCGGCCTGTTCTTCGGCCTTGCCCCGGACTAGCTCCATTTCTTCGCGCCGCACCAAGGTGATCCCGATTTCCATAAGATCCCGGACCATGGATTCCACGTCCCGCCCGACATAGCCGACCTCGGTAAATTTCGAGGCCTCGACCTTGAAAAACGGCGCCCGGGCCAGCTTGGCCAAGCGGCGGGCTACTTCGGTCTTCCCCACTCCGGTGGGACCGATCATGATGATGTTCTTCGGCGCTATCTCTTCGGCCAGCTCCGGATCCAATTGTTGCCGCCGCCAGCGATTGCGCAGCGCAATAGCCACCATGCGCTTGGCCTCTTCCTGGCCGATCACGAATTTATTGAGTTCCTCGACAATTTCCCGCGGGGTCAGCGGGGCGTCCGCGCTTTGCTCAGCTCCGGATTCGCCCAGAGCGATCGGGGATGTCTCCTGTGTATGCATACTCTTCTCCAACGCTGCGCTGCCTGAAAGCGCCTTTGTGCAGTGTCTGACCACACCCTGGCACCACCGGGCGCCCAGCGAATGTCGTGTTGTTGTCCGGCCCGGGTGCTCTCGCTGACCGGGCTCCCATCTCACCGGGAATCTGGCTCAATGGTTTCCAGAACCAGGGAATCGTTGGTATAAACGCACAACTCCGCTGCTATGTGCATGGATTGTTCCGCTATTTCCTTGGCCGTGAGTTCGGAATGGCGGACTAAGGCTCGGGCCGCGGCCAGGGCGTACGCTCCCCCGGACCCGATGCCCACGACCCCGTCGTCCGGCTCGATCACATCCCCCGTTCCCGTTAAAACAAAAATATGTGTCGCGTCAGCCACCACCAACATGGCTTCCAGCCGGCGCAGGTATTTGTCCGTACGCCAATCCTTGGCCAATTCCACGCTGGCCCGCAGCAAATTGCCGCGAAATTCCTCCAGCTTGGCCTCAAACCGCTCAAACAGGGTGAAGGCGTCCGCCGTGGATCCGGCGAAACCAGCCGTGACCTTGCCGTGGTACATACGCCGGACCTTTCGCGCTGTATGTTTCAGCGCCACGGCCTGGCCCATAGTCACCTGGCCGTCACCAGCCATGGCCACCGCGTCCCCCCGTTTGACCGCTAAAATGGTTGTTCCTCGTAAGCCCTTTTCCACGTTGTACTCCTTATACGTAGCACCGAGCCGGTGCCTGGCTTCGTCGTGCCCAAATAAATACGACGCCTCTGAAAACAGGTATTTATGCGCTTTGACCATACCGTTGCCCTACAAGGTCTCGGCGATAATGCCCAATCCGGGAACATGGGCATTTATCGGCCGCTGTCAAGAGATGGCGATTGGCAGAGCAGGAAGCGAAGCGCCAAGGCTCCTTGTCTTTGAAGACAAAAAAACAACGGTAATCTCCTTGACAAGTAACAGCATCACACGTAAATAGCGTTTCTTCGGACGCGCCAGTAGCTCAGTTGGATAGAGCGCCGGACTACGAATCCGTAGGTCGGGAGTTCGAATCTTCCCTGGCGCACCATCAAAAGAACAGGGATATAGCCATCCGGCTATATCCCTTTTTTTGGTCCCTGCCCCCCATGTAAGGGGGATCCCCCTTTCTGTTCCAGAGTCAGCCCGTCTCCTTTGCCCAATTCCAGGGACTGCCCCCTGCTTTCAGCCGCACCCGTTTTCTGCTACACAGTCGCTCATCGGCAAGGGTGCCGCACCGCCATAAGCGGCACACAATCACATCCTTTGACCCCATGACGAGAGCCCGTATGGAACAGGAAATCACCAAAGCCAAGCTTTTGCTCGAGTCCCTGCCGTATATTCGTGAATTCTACGGCCAGACCATTGTCATCAAGTACGGCGGCCACGCCATGAAGGACGCGGCCCTGAAAAAATCCTTTGCCCTCAATGTGGTCCTGCTCAAATACATCGGCCTCAATCCGGTCATCGTCCACGGCGGCGGGCCGCAGATTGGCCATATGCTGGAGCAACTCCAGATCGACTCCCATTTCCGGGAGGGGCTGCGCGTCACCGACCAGGCCACCATGGACGTGGTAGAAATGGTCCTTGTGGGCAAGGTCAACAAAGAGATCGTCAACCAACTCAACCTCAGCGGCGGCAAAGCTGTGGGCCTCTCCGGCAAAGATGGAGGATTGATCCACGCCCGGCAGCTAGAAATGGTTATTTCCAGAAAAGACGCCCCGCCGGAAATCATCGACCTGGGCAAGGTCGGCGAAGTGGTGCACATCGACACCACTTTGGTCGAATCCCTGCAGCGCGACGGGTTCATCCCCATCATCGCCCCGGTTGGCGTGGACGGGCACGGCGAAACCTATAATATCAACGCCGATTCCGTGGCTGGCGGCTTGGCTGCTGCGCTTCACGCCAAACGGTTGGTATTGCTTACCGACGTCCAGGGTATTCTGGACCCCACCGGCGAACTCATTTCCTCGCTGACCCGGCGGCAGGCCGCAGAGGCCATTGATAACGGCGTGGTCCGCGGCGGGATGATCCCCAAAATCAAATGTTGTCTTGAAGCCGTTGAAGCCGGCCTGGAAAAGGCGCATATTATTGATGGCCGGGTGGAAAATTCGCTGATCCTGGAACTGTTTACCAATGCCGGCAGCGGCTCGGAAATCGTGGCCTAATAGGGATCTCTGACCGAGGCCACTTTCAGGCCCACGCCGGGAGATCCTTCCTAAAAAGCAAAAGAAACTAGTGCCGGGCGGCAGTGCGGAAGGCGAGCCCCTGTCTTGACAAGGCTGAGCACCAGTGCCTACAAGGCTTTGTCCCTGCCCCAGTAGCTCAGGAGGATAGAGCGCGGGATTCCTAATCCCGGAGCCGGGGGTTCGAATCCTCCCTGGGGCACCA
>JBNJGM010000063.1:0-9666 GCA_051747685.1 Thermodesulfobacteriota bacterium
ACTACTCTATATCCAGCAGAGGGGCGAAGAGCAATGCAGAGAATTGCCGGCTCGGGGAGGCGGACAACAGGTCGGTGCTGGTGGCGGTCAGGAGCATGTGGACAAAGACCACAGGGAGCAGGTCCCAATGTATCCGCTGGTAAGTAACCAAATACGATGCCACGAGAGTTGACAAATGAAATTTTGGGGGCCTTGAACTGTTCCCCGGATTTTTGGCCCGTTAGTCCGCTGTGCTCTCATGCCCCAATCGTGTTCCCAGCGTTTCAAACATTTCAAACAGCCATTGCCCTGCCTGACCGACGGCATCATCGCGTTTCCAGAGCAAATACAATGGAGAGGTGTGTACACGGTGTTCGAGTTCCAAGGAAAGCGGGGAGATATTGCTGTCTTCCACAACTTCCCTTAAAAGAGGCTCCGGTAAGAACGCCCAACCGAGTTTCCTTTGCAGCATCCCCACACCCGAGGCATAACTCTCGGCGAGCCAGAGGTGGTGGCTAAATGGAGTGATCTCACTGTGTCGCTGTTCACCACGACTGGTAATGATAATTTGACGTTCGTCCTCAAGGTCCGAAACAGCCACCTTCCCCTTTGTGCTCAGAGGATGTTCAATGGACACCGCAGCTTGGAACGGAATATAGGCGAGAAGTTTATATTTAACAGTAGGTTCAGGGATGCCTGTTCCGATTAAAAGCCCTATGTCGGCCTGTCCGCGAGCAACAGATGTGTGAACATCGGTGAATAGTCCTTCGTTCATTTCCAATTCCGTGGCCGGAAACTTCCCGGCAAACTCAGGCAGTATCTGCAAAAGGGGCGAACGCAAAGCCTCATCCACGGCCACCCGCACCCGGGTTTCGACATCCGCGGCAAAGGCCAGGGCCCGGTTGTGCAACCTGGCGCAACGGTACAAAATCGTTTCCGCCTCCCGTAACAAAATTGTCGCCTCTCCGGTTAATTCCAGATACTTTCCGCTACGGTCGAAAAGCTGCACCCCGAAATCGATTTCCAGATTGGCCACGCTGGTGCTTACCGCTGACTGGGCTTTGCCCAACTGTCGACCGGCTTCGGAAAACGAGCCCGTTTTGGCCGCAGTGACGAAACATTCTAATTGATCAATGCTGTAGGCAACCATTTCACGCCCCCTGTTTTGCTCCCCAGCAGAAGCGGTTCGACACCCCATTGCAGAGGGTGGGTATTGGCCGCGGATATCTGCCGTCCCCCACCTCCTTACCCGAAGTCATGCGCGGTCACATGGGCGCTGTCAAACCGAGCATTGCCCCAACCGTGTCACCTATCAAAAATTCCGATAGAAACTCATTCGTCCCCCACCGATCGGATTGGTAGAGGACCCCCTTTGCACATCGACTCCATAACAATGCGTAAGGCCATCCAGGCTGAGAGAAGAGGGACATCATGGCATTTTTGGAATGGCACCCTGAAGAAAGCACGGCCCCTGCGTGGCTGGAACTTTTAGATCAGGCACCGGAGAGCATAGGTATCGATCTGTCCGCAGTCCGGGTGTACCGGCTGAAACAGCTTCGTCAGGAAATGCAGCGCCACAACATTCAGGCGTTGATCCTCTCCGATCCCGTAAATATCCGCTACGCGACCGGTTCGCGCAATATGCAGGTTTTTTCCGCCCGTAACGCCCCGTCGCGTTATCTCGTTCTCACAGCAAATCACTCCATCCTTTACGAATTCACCGGTTGCCTGCACCTGGCACGCGGGTTTGAAACCATTGATGAGGTTCGTCCCGCAGCCACAGCGAGTTTTGTCGCCGCTGGTCCGGCCATTGCCGACAAGGAGCGGGCCTGGGCCCAAGACATCCTGGGTACCCTAGAAGAACTGCTCGGCGGGCAGCCGGAAAATGTGGGTTTGGAACGTATGAATGCTGGAGTGGCCCTTGAAATAGCCCGGCAGGGCGTGCGCGTCTATGACGCTCAGGAACCCGTTGAACTGGCCCGGAGCATCAAGTCCGACGAGGAGATCAAATGCATGATGGCTTCCTTGCAGGCCACGGAGGTCGCCACGGGGCATCTGCGCGATTCCATTCGGCCGGGTATTACCGAGAATGAACTCTGGTCGGTTTTACACCAAAGCATTATCGCCATGAACGGCGACTATGTTGAAACCCGGTTGTTGAATTCCGGTGAGCGTACCAATCCCTGGTTCCAGGAATCCTCGAACAAAATGATCGGCCCCAATGAATTGATCGGATTCGATACCGATGTGGTCGGCTGTCACGGCTACTATTCCGATTTTTCCCGCACCTTCCATTCCGGCCCTGACCAGCCCACGCAAGCCCAACGCACACTATACAAGCTGGCCTATGAACAGATCCAGCACAATCTGGAGATTCTTCGGCCGGGAATGACCTTTCGCGAATACGCCGACAAGGCCTGGGACATCCCGCCACGGTATTTTGCGAACCGGTATTACCTCTCGGCCCACGGTGTGGGGATGACCGGAGAGTATCCGTATCTCTACCATCGGGCCGATTTCCCTGACGCTGGGTATGACGGGACCATTCTTCCCAATATGACCCTCTGCGTAGAGTCATATATCGGTGAAGATGGTGGCGGGGAAGGGGTTAAACTCGAAGAACAGCTCCTCGTGACTGAAAACGGAACGGAACTGCTGACACACTATCCATTTGAAGAGGATCTCTTGCGGTAGATGGTATTGACCCGGCCACCAATCGCCGCGCTAGACCCGGAAAAAGGCTAACCATGACCATGACGGACCTGCCGCAACCCATAACCGCCGTCGGACATGATGTGGTGATCACCTTGTATAAACGGGGGGCTGATCATTACACAAAGACCCGACATCCTCTGCATTTCGGGGTGTTTCATGAACTCCGCACCCCGGAGGCGACCCTGCATTTTAATATGAACCAGGAAATCGTCCGCGCCCAAGGCCATTTCGACGATTGGCCCTCGGAATTGGAATGGCTCAAACGCACGCGGGGCAACGATTGGGTGTACTATTCCACAGGGGGGTATGCCGGCACCTACGAAACCATAGGTGAGAACATTCTTTCGGCCCCGATCTCATTTCGCATTCCTACTCCCTATAATGAAGTGGTTAAGGCTACCGGCGAGTATTATCTGCCCAACGTCACCTATCCTTCTAATGCGGTGCTGGGCACGAATCCCTTCGCCAATGGGGCAGTGGAGCGCCTGTTGGCTGATTGGCCGAAAATCGTCGCGGACGTTCTGGATACGGCTACTGACATCCCCACCTCCTGCAGGGCCTTTCTGCAACAGGTGAAAAAGACGGGCCCCGATGCCCTGCAGGCTCGGGCGGACCAGTTTTTGCGCCTGGCCGGCGGTCGCGTCAGTGTGCTGCCCCCGGATGCACGGCATGTAGACTATAACATCCTGCCGCTGACAGTGGCGGATGGCTGTCGCTATAAGTGCCGTTTTTGTAGCATCAAAAATCGTAAGGTGTTTGCCCCCCGCAGTGAAGAAACCATCCACGGCCAGCTCATCGCTTTGCGGGAGTTTTGCGGCTCCGATTTGGTCAATACAAATGCGGTCTTTTTCGGAGAGCACGACGCCTTGAGTGCCTCTGGGGATCTGTTGCTGAATGCCGGTAACGCCGTCCGGGAAACGTTGCAACTCGACACTTCGTATATGAACGGCTGGAATCTTTTTCTTTTCGGTAGTGTCGATGGCCTTTTGGAAGCCACGGATTTCTTTTTCAATCGCCTCAACATGCTTGGAGCCAGAGTTTATATCAATATCGGGTTTGAATCCGCGGATCAGGAAACCTTGGATGCCATCGGTAAGCCACTGCGCGAATCCCAAGTGGCAGAGGCGTTCGCCCGTATGCTGGACATAAACGCGCGCTATACGAACCTTGAGATAACTGGAAATTTTTTGATGGACGAACAATTGCCCGCAGGCCATTACCCCAGTTTTCTCCGTTTGGTTCGCGACGGCATCTCCGCCCCAAAAGGCAAGGGGACCGTCTATCTCTCGCCGTTAATGAACAGTGCCCCATCGCAAAAGATGCTCTTCACATTTAATCAGCTCAAGACTCTCAGCCGACTCCCTACATATTTGTACCTCATTCAGCGATTGTGAGGGGGCCGGGGACCGGGCACCTATATAAAAATTAGATAGGTCCTAACTATGGTTTCTACCAATGTATGGCTAGCAAATGGGCGAAAGATGGCGACCGATCAGACAGAGATGGAGACAAAACGGTTGCTGTAAATCTTTTTTGACCCGTCCACATCAACAAGGAGCGTATGAAGGATGAAGATGAAAGAAATTGTAATTCTGGCCACGTTTAGTATTGTCTTGGGATTGTTGGCTAATCCAGCAATGGCGGAGAAAAAGCAACTCCGTTTTGGGTGCAATAATTGGGCTGAAAATGTTGCTGTTTCCAATATGTGGAAAATTCTCTTGGAGCAACGAGGCTACGAAGTGGAATTGATGGATGTGGGAAATGCAGTCATGTATGGTGGAGTGGCCAGCGGCGATCTGGATGTTGGGCTGGAGGTATGGCTGCCCACATCGGATAAGCCCATGGTTGAACGTTTCGGCGATCAATTTGAGATTCAGGATGCATGGTACAAGGGCACGAACCTCGGGCTTGTGGTTCCTAGCTATGTTGACATCGATTCTATCGACGAACTCAATGCAAACGCCGAGAAGTTCAATAGCGAAATCTTCGGCATTGACTCTGGTTCTAGCCTCAATGCCCTGACCCGGGAGGCCACAGAGGACTACAACCTGGATTTTGATTTTACTGAGAGTTCTGAGCCGGCCATGCTGGGACGACTTGAACAGGCATACAAAGCAAAAGAACCTGTCGTGGTCACGCTTTGGAATCCGCATTGGGCATTTGCCGAGTATGACCTCAAGTATTTGGAAGACCCGGCCAACACGTACGGTGAAGGGGATGACATTTTTTTCATCACTCGGGAAGGCTTTGCAGAGGATTTTGACCAGGTCCTGAAATGGATGAACAACTGGTTTTTGACCGATACGCAGTTGAGCAGCCTCATGAAAACCATCAAAGACACAGGCGATCCGGTCAAAGGAGCGTCCAAGTGGATTGATGCCAATAAAGAACTGGTCAATTCTTGGTTTGAATAACACGTGATCGTAACCAAGAGGACCGGGTGCATCGAAATGCCGGTCCTCTTGGTTTTTCCCCTCCGCATCGTTCTGCTTGACCCCGTCATTTCTTTGACGCACCCGCTGCAACGCGGAAATTACGTCCAAGTGTACAGTTTCCCCTCTTGTCTAGACAACGAGCCGATTGGATGCTCCAATCTGGGTTCGATTCTCTCAAAGAACCTCCCACCCTTGGCATCGGTCGCTGCTTCCTGGTTGAATAGGCCCGGGTCTTCTTGGTCAGTTTGGGGCTCTTGCCCCCATGTCCAACCTCATGGAGCCAGGCCCTGCTCAAGTAGTACCGGTACAATCGGGAACGAGCGGCTGAGGCGCTGGGACAGTCGAAGCATTCTTCGGTTGCCGAAGGGCTTTTGTGGTAAGGGCGTTTCGCAGGGGAAGGGTTGACAACGCATTTCTTGGCCATTATGCCAAATAAGAAACAGGGGCCATATGCGTGCAAGCGCTCGCGCAGTGATCCATTGATCCGTGTGCATGTGGCCAGACCGACTGAGCCCCCTACGAGTCGAAGGGCAGCAGGGGCCGAGAAGCAAGGTGGCCAAGGCCGTCTGGATTTTTGATGGAGATTGCGGGCATCCAATTTTTTGGCTTTTTTGCCAAATAGTATTCAATAATGCAAAGGAGTATGGGGATGAACATTAAAGAACGCTATAAGCTTTTGTCGTTGGTCGCAATTTTCCTGCTCGCCTATTATGTGCCCTGGGATAGTGAGCTGATCCGGCAGGCCGGGTTGGAATCCTTTATGATGCTCCAAGATTACGCCCGGAAGCACGTTTTGACCTGTCTGATCCCGGCCTTTTTTATCGCCGGTGCCATTGCCGTGTTCGTTTCCCAGGCTTCGGTGATCAAGTATTTTGGGGCCCAGGCGAATAAATTTTTGTCCTATTCCGTGGCTTCGGTTTCCGGAACCATTCTGGCTGTTTGCTCCTGCACCGTGCTGCCGCTTTTTGCCGGGATTTATTCCCGGGGCGCTGGAATCGGTCCGGCCACGGCCTTTTTGTATTCCGGCCCGGCCATCAATGTCCTGGCCATTGTCTTTACCGCCCGGGTTTTGGGCTGGCAGTTGGGATTGGCCCGGGCTATCGGGGCAGTATTTTTTGCCGCCATTGTCGGGCTGTCCATGCATTTCATCTTTCGCAAGGAAGACGAGGCCCGTCAGGCCGGGCAGATGCATCTTCCTGAAGATGAGAACCAGGGCCGTTCGTTGTGGCAGGAAGGGATGTACATGCTGGTGTTGGTGCTCATCCTTATTTTTGCCGCCTTTGCCAAGCCGGCCCAAGATGCAGCCGCCTTGTGGCAGACCATCTTCCAGGTCAAGTGGGTGGTCACGGCGGTCTTGCTCGTGGTTTTGGCCTTTATGCTCAAATCCTGGTTTGAGCGTGAGGAACTCAACCAATGGGTGCAGTCCACCTGGGGCTTTATGAAGCAGATCTTTCCTCTGCTTTTTGCCGGGGTGCTCTTTGCTGGCTTTTTCCTGGGCCGTCCCGGTGAAACCGCGCTTATTCCGGAACAGTTTGTGGCGGATCTGGTGGGGGGCAATTCGGTGCAGGCCAATGTCATCGCCGCAGTGGCCTCGGCTCTGATGTATTTTGCGACGCTGACGGAAGTGCCCATTTTGCAAGGACTGCTCGGGTCGGGCATGGGACAGGGACCGGCTCTGACCATGCTCTTGGCCGGTCCGGCATTGTCCTTGCCCAATCTGATCGTTATCGGCAGTGTCATGGGGTGGAAAAAAACCGGGACCTTCGCCGGCCTGATTGTGGTCTTGTCCACCATTGCCGGCCTGTTCTACGGGGCCTTTGTGGCCTGAGCGGCTCTCAAGTTGCTGCTGCGGTCCTCGTGGAATCTTGGGCTCATGGTTTTGGCCCTGGAAGCGGATTTATGACCCCAGGGGACTGGCTTTCGGTAGGCACAAAGTACGGAGAAACGAATGGAGATTACGATACTCGGACCCGGGTGCCCCAAGTGTCAACAGGCTGAAGACGTAGTCCAAAAAACGGTTTAGGAAAGCGGCGCCGAGGCTGCGGTGGAAAAAGTCACCGATATGATGGACATTGCCAAGTACGGGGTCTTTGGGACTCCGGCTGGTGTTGTCGACGGTGAAGTCAAGGTCGTGGGCAAGATCCCTTCCAAGGAAGAAGTGCTGTCCTGGTTGCAAAAAGCGTAACCCCTTCCCCTTGAGTTGATTGTGAAAATGGCCGGGGGCCAGTTTTAGACGTCTGCCTGGAGGGTCCAATGCCATTTCAGTGGAGGTCTTTTATTGCCAGGCTGTTGCCTGTAGTTTGACGCTATAATATTTGAAATATATTATACAAATTAATAAAAAGCGAAATGTCTAGACCACAAAGACATTTCGCTTTTTATTTTATAAATTACATGAATTTGTCATGAGGGTCGCATTCTTCAACGTTTATAAGACTTTCTCCATGGCATTGCATACAGTTTTCTTTTGTGTGTGTGTATGGCTCATTATCCTTATGGCAAGACATACATTCATCAACAATAGGATCTGGTTTGTGTGCGGCGGTAAAAGTTTGACAATCTGTCCATTCATTTAGCATTTTTACCGTTTTACTGACTACATCAGCACAGACACCAGCACATCTTTCTTTTTTATTGCATGAATCAGAGCTACATCCGGCGGTATTGCACCATTTTGTAACCGATATATGACACAGAGTGGAACCTACTTTTACTTGGGGTAGGTCGAGATTGGCAGGCTGATATTCAGGAAAGGGAGATTGTGTATACCAAGCCATCAGTTCATTGATCATGGCTCCTTGCAGCTTTTTGTCTTCTACAACGATGCCAATAAGAGCTGTTGCAGGTAGTAAAGCGCCACAAGTGGTTCCCCAACCCCCGACGCCGCCACCGAAACCGGTAAACATGCTGATCGGAATTTGCGTATAAGGAGGGCCCAATTCCTTAGCCATGGAGCCGAAAAGACCTTCGGCTGCGCCGTTGCCTCAACCGCCCTCGAAGTAATTCTCATACGCACGTTTTCCCGCGAGGTCCGGATCCAATTTGACATACTTCCATGTGGGCGCCGAAGAAGATTGTGCCGCGCCCACAGACTTGTTTAAAAAGAGCCCAGTGGACCCGATGGCGGCTAAACTGAGAACAGAAGCCCCTGCCCCGCGCAGAAAATTTCGCCTATCCAGTTTTTTTTGGTGTTCGCGTGTCATGGCCGCTCCTCCTTGCTGGGGTTGGAAAAAATTTATTAACGGTAATACGTTTGTCTCTCCATCAAGGCGGGCAGTATTGTCCTTTGGCAGAAATTGTGTACGAATCATTGCAAGTTTCGTTTGGATCATCTGCGTGAACAGGATGCAGGTCAAATTTGATATATTTATTCACTTATAAGGTGGCCTTATATGGCTTGTGTCTATAATAATTGATAATCCTTAATAAAAGATATAATTAAGATGTTGCGCTGTTTCTCATATAGGATAATGCTTTCTGTGAATTGAATAATCTTGCTAAATCGAAAAGGTGGCCAGTATGGAATTGAATCTTTATGCTTTAAAAACGTTTAAGGAAGTTGTCGATCAGCAGGGTTTTTCTCATGCTGCCAAGGTGCTTTTTTTGACACAACCTGCAGTAAGCCTCCAAATACAGAGTTTGGAGAGTTATTTTCAAACCCCGTTACTTATTCGAGGGCATGCTGGAAAGATTCAAATGACCCAGGAAGGGGAGATACTGTATGAGTATGCTTCTAGGCTAGAAGAAATTCAACATGAACTTTCTAAAAGAATGAGTAAAACTTTAAATACAAAAATGACTACGTTATCTTTAGGGCTTTGTTATATTGGAGGAGAGTGTTTTTTTCCTGAGCTTCTCAAGTCATTTCAGCTTCAACATCCAGATATACGTTTAAGTTTAAATGTGTTAAAATGTGAAAAAATAGTCAATGGGCTTTTAAGCGGTGTATTTGACTTAGGAATTACAGGTTTACCAATAAAAGACAGAAATTTATGCAGTATTAATATTGGTGAAGTTGGCCTGCTGGTATTTATGTCGTGTTTGAATAGAGACGAAAGAGAAAAAAAATTATCAATTCATGATTTATTAAATTATACTTTAGTTTTAAGAGAGAGTGGATCAGGTGTTTATAAAGAGTTTACAGATTTTTTAAAATCAGAACGTTTGCGTTTGAAGGATTTTGAGCATGTTTTTTATTCTGAGAGCAATCAAGCTATAAAATCCATGGTTAAGGCTAATGTTGGTCTTTCCGTCTTGCCGGATTTTTTAATAGAGGAGGACATACAAAAAAATGAAGTGAAGCCTGTTTTTTTGCAGGAAGGAATCTTAAAGCAAAGATTTTATATTGTTTATAGAAAGCAAGAAGATGTTTCAGAGGCGATGATGCTTGCTATTGCATTTATTACCGATGCAATTGCGAGTAGCATTCAGGATAGCCAGACAAATTTCCAAAAAGAAAATGAGATTACCTTGTGATTTTCTGTCTTTCAGCAAAGTGGCGCTCAAATAATAAAGCGTATGGGCTCACAAGGTCGTT
>JBNJGM010000064.1:0-9626 GCA_051747685.1 Thermodesulfobacteriota bacterium
GAAAAAACGCAGCCTCCCTACCCATTGCTGGCCCGGTTGTTTCTGGGTACAGTTGGGTTGTAGGCTGGCCCCGTGTTGGGGAAGGGTTACGGAAAAGGAGGGGAGCATGGAGAGAGAGGATGCCCTTGCCACTGGCGGCAGTCAGCGGGTGTTTCGGGCCAAGCAGAAGGTGGATCAACCAGGGTTTATCTCGCATATAACCCAGCGTGCGGCGGGCACTGGGGCTTTGTTTTTTGAGCCCAGCGATTACGAGCGGTTTTGGGAGCTGTTACAGGAGAGCGCGGCCACCTTTTCCCTTGTGTACTACGCGTTTTGCCTTATGCCCAACCACGTGCACCTGCTCCTTGAGCCGCAAAAGCCCAACGTGTCCGCGGCCATGCATTCGGTTTTTGCTCGCTATGCCACGTATTGTAACCGCAAGTACCAACGCCGTGGCCATCTTTTCGCCGGCCGGTATCGGCAAGCGGTCTGCCTGGCCCCGGACTATCTGCTCACCGCCTCGGTGTATATCCACCTCAATCCGGTGCGAGCGCGGTTGACGAATCAGGCCGCAGCCTACCAGTGGTCCTCGGCGGCGCCCTATTGCGGCAAGCCTGAGCAGGAATCGTTTGTCCAGCCGCGCCTTATTTTACAACTCGTGAACGCGGACCTGGACAAGGCGCGCCAGGAGTATGTTCGGCTCTTGCGCCGCGGTTCCATTGACGCGCCGGAAAACGCCCAGGAACAGCCCGGGGCGATTGAAACCTTTTGCGAGCGCCTCGGGAACCGGTTTCCGCGCTTGTTTCGGCAGGTGCAGGGCAAGGGCGCTATCCTGGGGGACAGTGCCTTGCCGTTGGCGGGCAGCCCGTCCCTTGAAGAGTTGCTCTCGGAGTTTCCGCGGGGCAGGGCCACAGACCCGGACATCCGGCGGGCCAAACAATATGTCCTCGAGCAGCTGTTGGCCAGGGGCTTCACCCGGGGGGAGATTGCCGAGCGGCTGCAGATCGCCCGTAAAACCGTGTACAATTTGCTGCAGTCGTGAATTTGCGATTTTCATCGGATGAGGCTGTCAGGGACCGGCGGGGTCGGGGCCGTGGTGGGGCTGTGTTGCGGCACCTAGGCGCGTTTGGTTTTTACGGCTGGGCTATAACGGGCGTGCGCAAAAGAATCAGGACGTCCAGTCTTGAAGGTGCAGCTCGGAAATCCGTTCGAACTCCCGGGTGTTGTTGGTGACCAGGGTCGCATGAAGATACTTGGCGTGCGCAGCTATGAGCAGGTCGTTGGCTCCGATGGTGCGTCCCTGTTGCTCCAGGGATGTCCGTATTATGCCGTAGGTGTCTGCTGCCCCGGCCGGCCAATCCCACACATGGCACATGGAGCAAAAATCTTCCAAGGCCTGGGCATTGCGTGTGTATTGCGCACTTTTGCAGACGCCGTAGGTGAGTTCGGCCAGGACAATACTGGAAATGCCGACGAAGGCGGGATCAATGGTTTCGATCCGCTCCCGCACGCCAGGTTGCTTTTTCATCACCGCGATACAGATGTTTGTATCCAGCATATACCGGGTCATAGCTCATCCCTCGTTTCCAGGGGCAAGTCATGGATGTCCTCTGGGAAGTCCTCAGCCAGGCTCTGGGCGGAGGCGAAATAGTCCTGCCATGTCTGTGGTTTGGGCGTGAGAATCAGGCTGGAGCCGTGCTTGCGGATGAGCACTTCGCTGGCCTGCATTTCGAATTCCTTGGGCAACCGCACGGCCTGATTGTGGCCGTTTCTGAACAGCCGCGCCGTGCGAACAGCGGCTGGGAGGTGGGTTTTCTTTGAGGCTTTGTCCATAGGTCCCTCCAAAGACAGTTATGCATATGTGTAAAGCATATGCGAGGGAAAGGAGTGTGTCAAAGGGGGGTTTTTCTTATGGCTCCTGCCATTGCTGGGCTGTTACTCAATCCGGGATCGGTGGACTTTGGGGCGTTGTTCTGGGGTTGGCGCTGATCAGGAACGGGAGGCATTTTGGGGCTGGCGGCTTCTCTTCGTCCCCAGGCAGGAGCCCCGTCACGCAGGCAAAACAGGGCGCGGTTTCCGTTCCGAGTTGTTGACACGTTAAGAGCGGTGTTGTAGTTATCTACAACATGGGTACTGAAATTCTTCTCCACGAGCGCCACCAACTCAGCGCGGAGTCGTTTGTTGAACTCCGTATTTGGCGGGTTCCGTTCCCTGTTCGTGGTTCAAGGCATATATACAAGTACAGCCTGGCCTATGTCCTCGCTGGCCGATGCGTGCTGCGATATGACAACGAGGCGGGCAAGGGAGACCATAAACATATCGGTTCGGAAGAATATGTATATGTATTTCGCGATCCGGCTCAGTTGTTGGCTGATTTCTGGTCGGACGTGGATGCATGGGGGCAATTATGAGTAAGGTTATACTGACAGTTTCTTCCAGAAAGGACGTGACCGCACGGGCACTTGCCGCTTTTCGCGGCGAAACGCAAGGTGCGGTGATTTCCTTTTCTTCCCCTGAGCTGCTTTGGCAGACGTTGAGCAAAAAACGTTGGGAGCTCCTTAAGGCTATGGTCGGCCGGGGACCTTTGACCATCCGGGGATTGGCTCGGGAAGTAGAGCGCGATGTGAAGGGTGTGCATAGTGATATACATCGACTGCTCAATGCCGGGCTTGTGGAACGTACGGATACGGGCCAGGTGCTCTTTCCGTATGATGCCGTGCATGTGGATTTCGAGTTGCAAGCAGCCTGATGGCTAGAGGAGTTTGGATCCTGGTTACCGAAAGTGCTTGGATTCCACAGCTCGCCCCAATCAGCCCACCCCCAGCCAAGGGCGGGCGTGTGCCAGAGGCTCTGGTCCACCTCTATTTGGCCGGTGGAAAGGAGGGGTCCGCCCACAGGCCGCGCTTGTCTTGCCGGGCTTTGGCCTCGAGTTCGCGCCAGGCAGTACAGATCCGCCTGCGGCATGCGGCGCGATCCACCCAGGCGTAGCCCTGGCGCACCAGCTCTTCAGCCAGGTTTTCCCCGTCGCCCTCGATGTAGACATGGGCCTCGGTTCCGCCCTCAGGGGAAAGCGGCACCACCTCGACCAGGTCCAGCGGGGCCAAAAGGCGCTTGATTTTTGTTCGCACCGCCTCGTTTTGCGGATGGTCTCCGGGTACGCTGTCCACGCCGTAAAGCGCCACTTCCTGCTGTCCCTGCTGTGTTGTTAGCACGAGCACTTGCGGCGAGGCTATCTCCACCACCCGGCCCGACCAGCTCCAGCCATTTGACGCGGCCCCGGCACCCAGCGCCGCCAGCCCCAAAAGCATCCAAATCACCCGCCATACGCTTTTACAAGCCATTTCGCTCCTCCCGCGCCAGCACCCGGGCCAGATAGCGCCGCCCGCTTATGGCGGCTATAAGGGCCGCGGCCCAGGTGATCCCGAAAATGCCCCACCAGATGCCGATAAGGCCCATTCCCAGCCATTTGACCAACACCCCGAAGACGATGAGCGGGGCGATGACCTGGCGCCCCATCCCGATCCACACCCCGAACATGGGGCGTTTGACCCCTTGCAGGGCCGCGACATGGACAAAAAGGATCACGTAGGCGAAAAAGACCAGGGCGTCGATGCGCAGATAGGTGGTGCCGATATCCACCACCGCCGGATCCTCGGTGAAAAGGGTCATCAAAGGCCTCGCCAGCACAAGTACTCCGAGGGTTCCCAGGGCCATGACCGCGGCCCCGTATTGCAAAGCCGTGCCCAGGGTCTTCCAGATCCGTTCGTGGTGGCGGTGCCCCCGGTTTTGGGCCACCAGGCTCAGGGTAGCGATGTTCAGGCCAATACTGGGCAAAAGCGCGATTTGCTCCACGCGCATGGCCGCCCCGTAAGCCGCCACCGCCTGGGGTCCGAAATCGCTGACAAAATAGGTTATGACATAGATGCCCAGCCCGATGGTCATGAAATTGATGCTCGAGGGAAAGCCTTGCCGGGCGATGGCGGTAACGGGACGGAGTTGCGGCAGAAGGTCGCGCCAGCTGCGCATGCGCACCAGTCCGGTTTGCCGCGCTTTTAAGGCCAGATAGGCCGCGCCCCCGGCCTGGATGAGCACCGTGGCCAGGGCCAAACCCCGGATGCCCAGGGGGGGCAGCCCCAAGCCGCCGAAGATAAACCACGGGTCCAAGATACAATTGGCCCCGAAGCCGGCGATGAGGAAATTGCGATAGGGACGGGTATCGCCGTGGGCCTGGAGGATGGCGTTATTCATATACACGAGCAAAAAGGCCACCGAGCCGAGAAAAATGGTGTCCATATACCGCACCGCGAGGTCCAGATAGTGGCCCTCGGCCCCTAGGGAACGAAAGAGCCACGGCCCAATGGCCAAGCCCACCAGGGTCAGCACCGCTCCGGCGAGCACGCCAAAGAGCAGCCCCTGCAGGGCCAAGCGCCCGGCTTCCTCATGGTCCGCAGCCCCGAGGGCGTTGCCGATCAGCGCCGTGGTGCCGGTTTGCAACCCGGAGCCAAGGGAGATGAGCAGAAAAAAGGCCGGAAAGGACAGCGAGAGAGCGGCCAGGGCCTCGGTGGAGAGATGCCCGGCGAAATAGGTGTCCACCACGTTGAACATGGTATGGAAAAAGATGCCCACGCTCGCGGGCACGGCGATTTGGCGGAGAAGCTGCGGGATGGGGCGGTGGGTAAGGTCTCCATCGTAGTGGGGCATACAGCCTTCAGGGGGTCTGTTCCGGGCATGGGCGGGGCACGAAATCGCAGAGCCATTTGGCCAAACGGCGCTCCTGCTCAGCCGGGGAGTGGTTGTATCTGAATTCGATTTCTTTGAGATACAAGGGGAAACGGGGCGGGCTGATCCCTTTATATCCTTTGAGCTGGTTGAGGACAAAGGCGCAAAACGGGGTGCTTTCCGGGTGGCTGGAGGGCTCTGGCGTGATCAGGTGCCAGGGAAAATCCGGGTTGCCGCAGAGGATCAAACTGGAGTAATTGCGGTATTTGCCAGTGACCAGAATATTCCCGCGCGCAGCCGCCGGAAGCGAGAAATTGCGGTGGAAGTGGAGGATATCCTCGGTGGTCATCTGGGGCAAATAGTCCAAAAAAGCCATGCCGCGCCGCTCCAGGATCCCGAATACCGGGGGAATGCGGGAGTGGACGTGGGCCAGGCCGTGGACTTTCCCCTGCTGCAGGCAGGCGCTGAGCCCGGTTTGCTGGCCCATGATCTGCTTGCCGTCCAGGGAGCCGGCGGTTATGGCGAAACGGCAGACCGTTGCCGCCTTGTACACGACGTTATAGGATCGTCCGAGGACGGCGGCGGCATCCTTGAGCGGATGATTTTGGCAGAACAGATGCAGGAAATACAGCCAGTGCCGGGGGCCGAGGCCCACGGAATTGAGCCAGCGGCCGCTGAAATCGTGGAAGGTGTAGCCGCAGCCAGGGCACCGTTTGCGCCCGGAGGCCAGGTTATAGATAGCGCTTTGCCGGCACCTGGGGCAAAATACCCGGCCATCGGGCCAGCAAAGCTCTTGCCAGTAGGCGTGGGCTGCGGCGTCGTTGTCTGGACGGGGTGTGTGGGACATGGGCAGACCGGCGGTTTGAATGGTGTCCACGAAACGCTCAAGTGTCCCGGTCCCGCGCAAACGCGATTTTTGTCGGGGCTGCGGCGCCTAAGGGCATGGGCCGGAAGCGGGACACAGTGGTGATTTTCACAACTCGGGGAATACTATGTACACGAGAACAGATGGGGCAAGCAAGCCTGTGTGGTTCGTTGTCGGTGCGCTGGGCGCGACCCTGTTCTTCTTGGTGGCCCTGGTGCCCGGGTGTCCTGCCGAGCGTGAATCCGCGCCGCAAGGGCCCATCACCACCGGGGTGACCGAGAACCAGATTTTTTTGGGGTCCTCCCTGGCGCTGAAGGGCCATGCCGGCTATTTGGGCACCCAGCTCTATCACGGGGCTATGGCCTATATCCGGCAGGTCAATGCCGAGGGTGGCGTCCACGGCCGGCGCATCGTGGTCCGGGCCTATAATGACAGCTATGAGCCACCGCAATGTTTGGCCAATACGCAACGTTTAATTATCGAGGACCAGGTCTTTGCGTTGTTTTCCTATGTGGGAACCCCGACCACGGTGAAGGTCCTGCCGCTGATTGAAGACGCCTCCATTCCCCTTGTGGGCATGTTTACCGGCGCCAATGGGCTCCGCGAGCCCTATAACCCCTTGCTGATCAATGTCCGTTCTTCCTACTACCAAGAAACCCGGGCCATTGTCCGCCATTTGGTCGAGGATCTGGGCAAAAAACGCATCGCGGTCTTTTACCAATTCGACGCCTATGGGTTTGACGGCCTAGAGGGCACGGAATTGGCGCTCAAGGAATACGATCTAACGCCGGTGGCCCGGGGCTCCTATATTCGGGGGACCTTGGACATCAGCGGGGCCTTGAAGCGGATCCGCTCCTCCGGGGCGGACGCTGTGGTGATGGTTGGGACCTCCAAGCCCTGCGCTCGGCTGATCCAAATGGCGCGGCGCAGTGGCTACGATCCGACCTTCTATGCGTTGTCCTTTGTCGGGGCCGAGGATTTGGCCCGGCATCTGGATGCGGAGGCCCAAGAACAGGCAAAGGTGTTCATGTCCCAGGTGGTGCCCCCGCCCACGGCCCCGGACACAGAGGAGATTTTGCCCAGCGCCCAGGAGTACATTCGGCTCTTGGCGAAATACTACCCAAAACAGACCCCGAATGTGGTCGGCCTGGAAGGGTATTTGAATGCCCGGGTGCTGGTGGAGGGATTGCGCCGGGCCGGGCGGAACCTGACCCGGCAACGGTTTTTGGACGCCTTTACGGAAATGGACGACTTCTCCCTTGGCGGGCAGACCCGTATCCGTTTCGGCCCCGGGGATAACCAGGGCCTGGACCGGGTCTATCTGACGCGGTTGGACGACGGCTCCTTTCGGTTGCTGGAACAATGAGAGCGCCCCATTTTCCCATGACCTTAAAGAATAAAATCTTCCTGTCCATGCTGACCGTTATCCTGGTCATCAGTATGGCCATCGCGTTTTTGGCCCGGTGGATCCTGGTTTCCGGGTTGACCAGCGAACTCGAAATGCGCGGAGTGGCTATTGCCCGCAGTGTTGCCGAGCGCGGCGGCGGCTATATTTTGGATAAGGAGTATCCGCAGTTGTTGGCGCTGATCTTTGATGAGGCCCAATTGCGGGAGCGCCACCAGCTCATCGATTATATCTATGTGCTCAACAGCGAGCAAAAAGTCCTGGCCCACACCTTCACCCGCCGTTTTCCCGAGCATCTGGCTAAGGCCAACCCCGTGCCCCGCGACCAGCGCGAACGGATGCGCCTGGTCCCGGTGGATGGGGACGAGGCCTTTGATATCGGCGTGCCCATCAAAGAAGGGATTTACCGTATCGGCTCGGTGCACGTGGGGCTCAATAAGGGCCATATCGACAGCCTGGTGTATAAACTGCGGGTGACCTTTCTCGGTTTTATTTCCGCAGTGGTGGTGATTGTTTTCGCCATCAGCCATTTGCTGGCCAAGTATATCACCCGGCCCATCCGGCTGTTGACCGGGGCGGCGGATGAACTCAGCCGGGGCAATTTTGACGTCCGGCTGGAGGCGCTCAGCGGCGCCGCCATTGGCGAGCGGTTGCAGCAGTGCCCGGCCTACCGGGATACCCATGTGCCCTGTTGGCATTTGGATCGTATGGGGTCGGGGCAACCGGATGCATGGGAGTCAGATCGGCCCCAATGCCGGGAATGCATTTTTTACCGCGGCCGTTTTGGCGACGAAGTCTCCCAGCTCGCGGCCGCGTTTCGCAATATGGTCGGGTCCATCCGTTTGTACCGCAAGCGGTTGCAGGAATCGGAAGAAAAGTACCGCTCGCTGTTCGCCAGTGGTCCGGACCCGGTGTTTGTTCTGGCCCAAGAGGACTTGCGGATTTTGGACGCCAATCCCCGGGCGCTGGAAACCTATGAATACGGGGCCGAGGAACTCCGGGGGCTGGCCTTTGCCGAACTGGCCCCGGATCAGGCCCAGAAGTGCGCGCGCGATTTTTTCGAGGACGCCCCCGGCCAAGGGTGCGTGTATTATCCCAAGGAAATCCATTACAAAAAGGGCGCCCACCCCTTTTTCGTCAACGCCCACGTTTGTGTTATCAGCTATACCGGGCGAGCGGCGCTGATCGTCGCCTGCACCGATATTACGGAAATGATCGAAAAGGACGCCCAACTCATCCAGGCGGCAAAGATGAAAAGTCTGGGGGAAATGTCCGCGGGCATTGCCCATGAATTGAACCAACCCTTAAACGCCATAAAAATGGGCAGCGATTATCTGGTGCTGGTTGCCGAGGGCGGGGTTTCCCCGGGGCCTGAGCGGTGGGCGACGGTCGCCCAGGAGATCAGCGGCCAGGTGGACAGGGCCGCAGGAATTATCGCCACCTTGCGCGCTTTTGGCCGCAAAGAGGCCCTGGCCAAGGATGTCGTGGACATCAACGACCCCATTCAGGCCGTACTCTCCATTGTGCGCCAGCAATTCCAGCTGCACAATGTTGATTTTCAGTTGTCGCTGGGCCAGGATTTGCCCCTTGTCCAGGCCCAGGACAACCGATTGCAGCAGGTGTTTTTCAATCTTTTCACCAACGCCAAGGAAGCCATCGAGGACAAGCGCCGGGACGAGCCCCGGGCCACCGGTCGTATCGAGGTCTGCACGTGGGCTGCTGAGGGACGGGTGTGGGCGCGTGTCTGCGATACCGGCCCCGGTATTCCGGAAACATTGCGGCAAACCCTGTTTGAGCCCTTTGTGTCCTCAAAGACCAGCGGCCAGGGCATGGGCTTGGGGCTGGCGATCACCCATTCTCTGGTGCGCGACTATAACGGGTGGATCACGATTGCGAGCCCCCCGGATGGTGGGGCGTGTTTCACGGTATCCTTTCCCGCGGCCGCCGAGGCCGTGGCCGGAACGCAGGCAAGGAGCGAGGCATGACCGAAGAGGTCTTGGTTATTGACGACGAACAACCCACCCTGGATATGTTCACCCTGCTTTTGGAGGCCTTCGGGTATACCCCGCTCACAGCGCTGACCGGCGAGGAGGGGCTGCGCGTGTTCGCGGACCGACGGCCGGAGGTGGTGATGACGGACATCAAGATGCCCGGCATGGACGGGATTGCTGTTTTGCAAGCGATCAAGCGGCAGGCACCGCGTACCGAGGTCATCGTTATCACCGGACACGGGGATATGGATCTGGCGCTGCGGGCCTTGGAGTATGACGCTGCTGACTTTATCAATAAACCGCTTGGCAGTGGGGCCTTGGAGCAGGCCCTGCAGCGTTGCCGGGAGCGGCGGGCCTGTAGTGAGGCCCAGGAGCAAAATATCGAAACCGCGGTGCTGGGGCGGGCGGTGGTGGTCACGGTGCGCGGGCATGTGACCAGCGCCACGGAGCCGTTTTTGCGCCACGCCCTGGACAGGGCCGCGGAGCAAGGCGAAGTTGTACTCCATTTTCCGGGCAGTGTGTCTATAAACGGCGGCGGGCTGGCCGCCCTGGAAACCCTGTTGCAGGAACGGTCTGCTGTGCGGGTGGCTTGCTTGTCGGAGAATTTTCGGGATGTCTTCCGCCGCCTGGGGCTGCAGGAATTGGCCCCGTTGTATGCGGATTTGGA
>JBNJGM010000065.1:0-9565 GCA_051747685.1 Thermodesulfobacteriota bacterium
CCTAGCTTTTGGCGGACCCTATCTGGGCGTCTTTGCCTGCCGCAAAAAACTCGTCCGGCAAATGCCCGGGCGCGTGGTCGGACGGACCACGGATGCCGAAGGCAAAACCGGGTATACCTTGACCCTGCAAACCCGGGAACAACACATCCGCCGCCAGAAAGCGACCTCAAATATCTGTTCCAACCAGGCCCTATGCGCCCTGCAATCCACCATCTACATGAGCCTGCTTGGACCCGAGGGCATGACCCGCACGGCGGCCACATCAATCGAACGCGCCCATTACGCTGCCAAGCGATTCTGCGCCCTTCCCGGCGTGGAAATGCTCAATGCGGCTCCGTTTGGCAACGAATTTGCCGTGCGGCTGCCGTGCAAGGCCTACGACCTGATCAGCCGCCTGCTGCCCAAAGGGTATGTGCCCGGATTCCCATTGGGGCGCTACTTTGAGGGCATGGACAATTGCCTGCTGGTGGCGGTGACTGAAAAAACCGAACCCGCCGATATCGGCATAATGGCAGAAATGGTGGGAGGCGCCGTATGAAGAGCATTTTCGAACAATCCGTCTCCGGGCGTACCGGAGTTTTGCCCCAAGCTCCAGCAAGCACACCTGGAGAGCATATACCGGCCGAACTTCTCCGCGAGACTCCGCCGGCCTTACCGGAACTCGGCGAACTCGACGTGGTCCGACATTTTACGCGTTTGTCACGGCAGAACTTCGGGGTCGATTCCAACTTCTACCCCCTTGGCTCCTGCACCATGAAATACAACCCCAAATTTCTGGAAGACATTGCGGCGCTACCGGGTTTCACCCGTTTGCACCCCTTGATTCCACAGTTGCAGGGCGGCGGCCAATTGACGCAAGGGGCCTTAGAGGTCATCTACCATCTCGAAGCCCTGCTGCAGGAAATCACCGGCATGGCTGGCTACACCCTGCAACCCCTGGCCGGGGCCCACGGAGAATTGACCGGGGCCATGCTCATCGCCGCCTACCACAAGGACAAAGGGAACAACAAAACCAAGGTATTGGTCCCGGATTCCGCGCACGGCACAAATCCGGCCTCAGCAGCCATTGCCGGCTATGACGTGGTCAACGTTCCTTCCAAAGATGGTATTATCGACCCCGAGGTCCTGAAAGACTATGTGGACGACGAGGTTGCCGCGCTGATGATGACCTGCCCCAATACCTTGGGCCTGTTCGAAACCCATCTGTCGCGCATTGTGGAGATGATCCACGCCGTGGACGGCCTTTTGTACTACGACGGGGCCAATCTCAACGCGGTGATGGGCAAACTCCGCGTTGGTGACGCTGGATTCGATGTCGTGCATCTCAATCTGCACAAGACCTTCGGCACCCCCCACGGCAGCGGCGGCCCCGGCTCCGGACCAGTGGGCGTAAGCGAAAAACTGCTCGACTTTCTGCCCATCTCCCGGGTGGTCAAATTGGAAGACGGCCAGTACTGCCTGGATTACGACTACCCAAAATCCATCGGTTTCATCGCGCCCTTTTATGGCAATTTCGGTGTCCTGCTCAAAGCCTACGCCTATATTCTCCGCCTGGGGCGCCAAGGGCTCATCCGGGCCAGCGAAAACGCTGTCTTGGCCGCGAATTACCTGCGCAAGCGCTTGGAAGACCACCTCGAGATCCCCTACAACCGGATCTGCATGCACGAATTCGTCATCTCCGCCGCCAGGCAAGCGGAAAACGGAGTTCGGGCCATCGACATCGCCAAGGCCCTTTTGGACAAAGGGCATTACGCCCCTACGGTGTATTTCCCGCTCATCGTCAAGGAATGCCTTATGGTGGAACCCACAGAAACCGAAAGCAAAGCCACCCTGGACCAGTTCGTGGAGGATCTGATCGACATCGTCCACCGCGCTGAAGAGGATCCTCAGTCCGTGGCTGCCGCGCCGCAGGCGCTGCCTGTCAAACGCTTGGACGAGGTCCAAGCGGCACGGTCAATGGCGCTGGTGTATCCGGCAACGCCCGGCGATTGATGCATCCTACCCCCTCTGCAAAAAACCGGCCCAAGGGAAATGGAAATACTGAAACCAGGGGTGGACGGCAGGGATATTCCGGGTTATGAATTGATCCACGCTGATAATGGACGGATGTATGTGTTCCGGTGCGTAAATTGCGGACCAGGCCTTACGCCACCGACGCAACACCCCCAGATTACCTCAACTGTCCTGGCCGCATGGTGTTGCTCCACGGCACAGCGGTCACCGGCCCCTTCCACCCTTTTTCCTGGTATCGCAAAAGAGAATACCCCGTATGGACGACGACGCGCCCCCGCGAGGTCCCTTCCGCAACAAACGCCCTTTGATTCTCGCTTCGGCTTCCCCGAGGCGGCAGGATCTTTTGGCCCGACTGGGCATCCATTTTTTCACCCACCCCTGCTCGCAAGCAGAGCCCTCGCCCTCCCGCGACGAGGCTCCGGAGGACTATGTGCTGCGCTGCGCCCTTTTCAAGGCGCGCCACGTAGCCCACAAACGACCTGACCGCCCTGTTCTTGGGGCGGATACCGCTGTTACCCTCGACCACGACATTCTCGGCAAACCCCAAAACGCCCAGGAAGCCCTGATGACCTTACAACGCCTCAGTGGCGTGGAGCATACGGTCATCACCGGTTGCGCGCTTGTCGACCCGGACACCCACGAAACCCATACGCTAAGCGCTGAATCAACCGTTCGTATTGGCGTCCATCCCCTGGATGTCCTCCAGGCCTACGTCGCCAGCGGAGAGCCCCTAGACAAGGCCGGAAGTTACGCTATCCAGGGAGTCGGCGGGTTTCTCGTGGATTCTGTCTGCGGTTCGTATACCAATGTCGTGGGCCTCCCATTATACGCCTTGACCCAATTGCTCCAACGCACCGGAATAATAACCCCGACAGAGATCCCGTGCTCAGCCGAGCCGACACAGCTCTGAACCAGTTTCCGCCCCCCTCCTGCCTTGCAACGCAGGAGAAGGCAGGCACCGGATTATTGGAAATGTCACACCACCACAGAATGGATCACGCAGAAGACACCCCTATGGACACACACGACATGCCTCTTGCCGCACCGGAAAATCTGAGCCAGCGCCTCGCCTTGGCGGCTTCGACACTTGGGCCCATCGGGCACATCCGCAAAGCACCCGGCACTTGGGGCGCCTTGGCCGCCGCGTTGAGCGCACCGCTGCTTTTTCTTCCCTTGTCCTTACCGCTGCGCCTGCTCGCCCTGGTGGCGCTTTTCCACCTCGGCAGCATGGCTGCGGGCAGCGCTGAAAAAAGCCTCGGGCGCAAAGACCCTGGGGAGGTCATTATCGATGAATGGCTCGGACAATGGGTGGTCTTCCTGCCCTTTACCGTATTGCCGTGGTGGCAGATTGTGATCGGCTTTGCTGCCTTCAGGTTTTTCGATATACTCAAACCCTGGCCGATCCGGGCCTCTGAGTCCTGGCTCGCGCAGGGCTACGGGGTTATGCTCGACGATGTCATTGCCGGAGGATACGCCGCCGTGGTTCTGGCCGGCATTTCCTTTGCCCTCTAGGCCGGTGGTTGCCCCCCCCTTTACGCTCGTCCTCCCGGCAAGCCTGCCCAAAGCACTCCAAAGCCCCACGCAATCAGGGCCAGGGAGCTGGCTATGACCGAAGGAACGCCAACCCCGGGCTGTCGTTACAGCCGCGGTGAAGAAAGAGCCAACGCCCTTACCCATGGAATTGGGGTGGTGGCCAGCTGCATTGGGCTTATGCTCCTTTTAAACGGCACGACCTTTACCGGTACCCCGGAGCGCGCCATCGGCGGTCTGATCTTCGGCGTTTCCCTGGTGCTTCTCTATCTAGCCTCGACGCTGTACCACAGTTTGTCCTCCCCGCGTGCCAAACATATCTGGCGCAAACTTGACCACGCCGCCATCTTTATCCTCATAGCCGGGACCTACACCCCCTTTATGCTCCTGGTGGTCGAAGGGCCGCTGGCCTGGACCATCTTAAGCCTCGTCTGGGGCCTAGCGATTGCGGGCACCGTTTGCACCTGGTGCTTGATCGGTCGCTTTAAGCGACTTTTCCTTGCGGTATACATCGCTATGGGCTGGCTTTGCGTGCTCACCATCCATGAGATTCTGCATAACACCCCCACTAGCGCGTTTATCTGCCTTGTTCTCGGGGGCCTATTGTATACCGGGGGCACCATTTTCTATGGCTGGTCCCGATTGCGATTCCACCACGCCATTTGGCATCTTTTTGTCCTTAGCGGCAGTCTCCTGCATTTTCTCTCCGTATACCAAATAACCGGAAGTGGTGGCCTCCACTAACGACAACACCCCCGCCTCAAAACGAGACGGGGGCGCTGTGTCCGACCGTGGAAACCGTTTTTATTCGTAAATTTTGAATTCGCAGCGGCGATTTTTGGCCCAAGCGGCCTCGTTGTCGCCTTCAGCAGCCGGGCGCTCTTCACCATAGCTAACAATCTGCAGGCGCTGGGCATCAATGCCAAGCAGAATCAAAAATTCGTATGCCGCTCGGGCCCGCCGCTCACCAAGGGCCAAATTGTACTCCTGGGTGCCGCGCTCATCGCAATGGCCTTCGATAATGACCTTTAAAGCGGGATTGTCTTCTAAAATAGCGGCCTTTTCCTGCAGCAGTTCCCGGGCATCGGATTTGAGCTCAGAGGAATCGAAATCAAAATAGACCTGCTCGCGAAGGTTTTCCAGCGCGAGTTCTTCCTCTTCCTCTGCGGCTTCTTTGGCCTCCCATTCGTCTACATCCTTGGCCTCATCAAGATCTTGAGACTCCATATCCCGCTGCTCTTGGCTCTGGCTCTCATCCTCCAGCGTTCCGTTCGGCCCTAGATCTTGGCTCTCCTGCACGGTTGTTTGCGAAGCGTCACTTCCAGCGCTGCTGCTGTCGATACGTTTTTTCGCACATCCGGTGCTCAACAGGCCGAGCACTACCAACACCATAAAACTCCACACAAATTTCCTCAACATTCTCTCCTCCTTCTGCAATCGCCCCGGTCATCCATTCCGGCCGTACATAGGGCGCCATTTTGGCCAGACTTCGCTTTGCCTCTCGTTTTTCGTTGCTACCACCGCATCCCCTGCTGTATAGCCCCGACCTTTATCCTAAATCCGTAAAAAACACACCCCAATCTCCCCACAAAACCGGAAATCTCACGCCCCTACACGAGACACCTCTGCGCCCTGCGCAAACACCTTGCACCGGCTGCCTTCTAGGGTGAAGCGGGACTCCAGGCCGGAGCAGTGGCCGATCCGGAGCCGGTGGGAATATGTTTGGGGCTGTCCCCATTACGGGTGGTCAGGTACAGTTGATACGTACCGCTGCGGTCCGAGCTAAAGGCCAGAAAATACCCATCCGGCGCCCACGTCGGCTCCTCGTCGTTGCCCGGACCCTCGGTGATCTGCTGGCTCTCCCCGGATTCGAGATCATGGACCACAATACGGTGGCCATTTTCTGTTCGCCGCGAGTAGGCCACAAAGCGCCCGTCCGGACTGATAACCGGACTTGTGTTGTATTTTCCGGAAAAGCTCACCCGCTGCACTTCCCCACTTTCCATATCCCGCGCGAAAATATGCGGATTACCTAACCGGCTGGAGACAAAAACCATGGTTTCGCCTTGGGCATCAAATTGGGGCGAAATGTCAATGCCCCAATGCTGTACCAATGACTTTTCAATCTCCCAGTTGTCGTTGAGCATGAAAATATCCGGATTGCCGTGGGGATCCAAACTGAGCACCACCTCTCCTTCAGGGGTAAACACCGGACTGATCAAGGTGTTGCCAGCCAAAACCATCGCCTTTATTTGGCCTGAATCCCGATCCCAAAGCCCTAGGCGATGGCGCCGTTCATCAAGATAGGTAAATACCAGGCGCCGCGTGTCCCAGGACCACGCGGGGCTCATGCTCACACCTTCCATCCGGGTCACTTGGTGCAAGCCCCGGCCCTGGGGCCCGACGGTCCAAATATTTTTGCCCTCGCCTTGTTGCCGCACAAAGGCCAACCGGGAGCGGAAAAAATCACCATTTCCGGCCAATTCCTGCAAAAGGGCGGCGCAAAATCTGTCCGCCACGACCGGCACTTGCTCCCGGTCCTCGATTGTATACCCTTTGCCGACGATGACGTTTTGGCTAAAGACATCAATTAGCCGGAGTTCCACTACGCCCAAGGCATCGGATTGGGATTTCCAACCAATGGATAATAAGAGATCCACCTGGGCCAAGCGGAAGCGCTTAAAATCGATCTCCGCCTTGCGCACCCCCTCTAACGCGGGGCCGCCGAGCAGTTCACTTCCCGGCGTCTGAGACAAAAAAGGCAAAAAATCCAGATTGGTAAGGATGGCCTTGCGCAACTTGAGAGCGACTTGTTCCGGCTGATCGGCGTCTAAAGCGGTCACCGGTGCGCTGTACATATTCAATTGCTGCTGTCCGGGCCCGAAAATATCGATGTCAATGCGGTCCTGGGCTAGGGCCGGCAGTACGCCGAACCCCAGAAAACATGCCGCCCAGAATGCGGCGAACCGGAGTATCTGTGTGGACACGTTCGGTTATTCCTTTGCTTGAAGATTAAACGTGATGCTGACCTGCCGGGCCTTTTCGTTCGGTGGCGGCGGCAAATCCCCTGTATCCTCCACGGCCCGCAAAACCGACCGATCAAAGGTTTCGTTTCCCGAGCGGTCGCGCAATTGGACGTCGGTGATTTCGCCTTGGGAATTGATCCGCAAGACTACCCGCGCGCGCAAGGCCTCCGTACTGCCCACCGCGGCATAGCGCCACTGGGATTTCACGGTTTGCTCAACTAAAGCCGCATACACTTCCACTGCCCCGGCCCCGGCCTCTCCCTCTCCGTCTTGACCGCTGTCTTCCAACGAGGCCCGCAGCGCTTCCACCTCGGAGCGCAGGGCTTTCATAGTCTCCTCGGACTCTTGGGACTCGGCTTCCTCGCTCACATCGCGCAGGGCGTCGGCCACGACCGATTCCGGCTTGGGCGCAGCAGGTGCGGATTTTGGCTGCGACTTCTCCTCGGATTTTTTCGGCTTCGACTCAGCCTTTTCCGCTTTAGCCTTGGATGTATCCGGCTTTTTTTTCGCTGCTTTGGGCTGCGAATCCTTCTTAGCACTGATTTTTTTGCCCTCAGCAGGCTTTTTTTTCGCCTCCACAGCCGAAGGATCCTTACGCTGTGGCGCAGCCTGGGACTCCTCAGCCTTTTTCTCTTGCTCGGGCGGTGCAGCAGAAGGGGACGTTTCAGAGGGCGCCGGCTGGGACGGGGCCTGGACCAAATCGACCTCATAGACTTGGCGGTCGAGGTTAACCCGGGCGGGCTCACCAAGGAAAAGGTTACTCACCCCCAAGAGCACAACCCCGCCATGGAGCAAAAGAGACACCAGAATACTTACAAAACGCATTGGCAGAAAAGGCCCCACCGTAGCCGGATCACGACTGATCTTCTTTTTCAGGTTCGGCTACCACGCCCAATTTGTTGATCCCGGCCTTTTTTACCGCAGACATGACCTGGACTACCATACCGTACGGAACAGATTTATCTGCCCGTAAATACAGCAATTTTTCTTTTTGCTCGGCTAACTTTTGCAAGTGGGTGTCCAAATCCGACAACGGGACCTCGTATTCATCGATCAAGACGCTCCCATCTTTTTTGACAGTGAGGATAATGTCCTGACTGTCCTCAGGCAACGTCTCCACTGTTTGGGTCGTAGGCAGGTCCACTTCCACCCCTTGAGTCAACAATGGGGCGGTAACCATAAAAATAATCAGCAACACCAACATCACGTCCACGAAGGGCGTGACATTAATATCAGCGATATACCCTTTTTTATGCGGATTAAATTCCATACGCTCACAACTCGTTTTGGTCATCACCCTCGGAGGACCGCACTTCCCGGCGGCTCAGCCAGGACACCTCACGCTGAGCCCGGTTCAGAAAGGAGCCGGCGAAATTGACCATTTCAGACTCCACACCATTGAGCAGCCCAAGAAACGAATTATAGGCTATGGTCGCCGGAATAGCCACCGCCAATCCAATAGCTGTGGCCACCAGGGCCTCCGAAATCCCGGGAGCTACAGCGGCCAGGGCCGCGGTCTGCTCCAGCCCGATACTCTGGAAGGCGTGCATGATCCCCCATACCGTGCCGAACAAACCGATAAATGGGGCTGAATTCCCACAGGTAGCCAAAAAAGAGAGATTTTTGGCGTAGTCGTTCATGCGCTTACTCACGCCTCGGCGCAAGACGCGACGGATATTGTCCGCTGCCACTTCCGCCTTTTGGCGCGCTTGGAGGGAGGAGCGCTCCAACCGGTGCAACTCGCTGATGGCTTCGTAGCCTACGGTGTACAGGGCTGAACCTTGATTGCGCTTGAGTTGTTGCATGGCTGTGGCCAAGTCACGCGCATTGGCGAATTGTTCGGCTTCTTGACGCACCTTTCGCTTGGCCTGGGTCAATTGGACGATCTTATAAAAAATAATGGCCCAACTGGTGACCGACATGGCCGCCAAGAGGGCTAAAACAAACTGCACCACCACGGTGGCCTGCTGGATCATACCCCAAAACCCAGAATGTGTCGCTATATCCATATTCTCCTCTGCCGTGAATCAAAACGTTACAAACTCCCGGATACCGCAAACTCCGGGGCCAGTATATGTGTACCGCAACACCACATTGGTTCGCTCATTGTGCCTTAGTGGGGCGCGCCAGTAATCAAACGGGACACGATACGCCGGGCGTTTTCCTCGAGCTGATGGTATTCCTCTTGGTTTAATCCGGCGCCCAAAGCGACACCGCGGCGCAATTCGCCAGGCACAAAATCCGAAGGGCCGTGAGCGTCGTTGTTGAGCACCAGTCGCGCCCCGTAGGCAC
This sequence comes from Thermodesulfobacteriota bacterium, assembly GCA_051747685.1. GTDB lineage: Bacteria > Desulfobacterota > Desulfovibrionia > Desulfovibrionales > Desulfohalobiaceae > Desulfohalobium. Next base: position 8,862 of record JBNJGM010000065.1, read on the forward strand.
GCGCCATCGCGGCTACATGGCCATTGCTTAAGCTATGCCCTTTGCGGGTGGTGATTTCCAGGGCCACGTCATGCTCCGCGGCCAGCCGCGCCTCTTCCCCGCGTAATACCCCCGGGTGGGCCAAGATATCCACCCCAGCCTCAATAGCGGCCAGATTGGTACCTTCTTCCACCGGTTCGACCAAGGTTTCGCCGTGAACCACAACCAATTGGGCGCCGCCCTGCCGGGCCTCGGCCACCAATTCCGGAAGCAATGCCGGCGGCACATGGGTCAGCTCGACGCCGCAAAAAAGTTCGATCCCGGTAAAAGGCGCAAATTGGCGAACCATTCGCCCGATATTCTCCAGGATTATCCCCAAATTGCTGCCGTCGGCGTGGTCGGTCATGGCCACGGCGCGGTATCCGGCCACTCGGGCCCGCCGGGCCAATTCCGCAGGGATAAGTTCTCCGTCGCTAAAAACCGTGTGCGTATGAAGATCAATCATAAGGGGTCCGTATTACCGTGCTGTTACATTTTGTATTTCAAGTCTTCGAGGTCAAAACTTTCCAAAACGTCCGTCCATTTCTCGGCCTCTTCCTCTTGAACCCCGACTTCATAATTCTGCTCTTTTCGCTTCTCCACGGTCTCGAAGACCACCTCATGGACAAAGATGGGGCATTGCGCTCGCAGGGCCAGGGCCACTGCGTCCGAGGGACGGCTGTCGA
>JBNJGM010000066.1:0-9207 GCA_051747685.1 Thermodesulfobacteriota bacterium
CGGGGCGGAATTTTCCCGAAGGGTGGTCGAGGAGCACGATCGGATTTTGCAGGCCTTGCGCAATCGAGACAGCGAGGCCGCAGCCCAGGCCATGTATGAACATGTGGACGCTGTGGAGCACGCGATGCGGCATATCCGGTCGGAGCCATCCTCGTCGGAGCGTTCATAAACTCAGTTCCAGGGGCCATAGTCGGGAGGGACTCTTGTGCCCCTAGCCCGCACCCCCCAAATGGAGCTTTGGTTCACAATGGCCCACGCGCCCTTTTTCAGGCCGGGGGGCGAATACCGAAACCGGTCCGGTACCAACGTCGAATCACGGCCCCAAGCTATTGTCCCGGTCCCGGGCTCTGTTTTGCGGGGCAGGAAGGGCCGAAGGAGATGCGCTATGCAGATGAGTTCTTTTCGTTCACCAGGCACGATCCATTTCGGGGAAGGGGCCACGCAACGTGTGGGCCAAGAAGCAGCGCGGTGCGGGGCCACGAAAGTGCTTTGTGTCACCGACCCCATGCTCAAAGAAACCGGGGTGATCGCGCCGGTGTTGGATGCGCTGCACCAGGAAGGGCTGGACCCGGTGGTGTTTGACGGCGTGGATACCGAACCATGTGTCGAACATGTACAGGAAGGGATGCGTTTGCTGCAGGAGGAAGGGTGTGACGCCCTAGTGGCCTGCGGCGGGGGCAGCCCCATTGACGCGGCCAAGGCTATCGCCATCCAGGCGACAAACAGCGCGGATTTAGCCGCATGCATGGGCATTGACAAGATCCCGTCCCCAGGGTTGCCGGTTTTGGCCGTGCCCACCACGGCCGGCACCGGAAGCGAGGCCACGATGGTCACCATCATCACGGACACGGAAACCAACGTAAAGATGATGATCATGAGCCCGTACCTTCTGCCCTGTGCGGCCATTGTGGATCCCGTGCTGACCCTGAAATGTCCGCGGCACATAACCGCCAGCACCGGTCTCGACGCGTTGACCCACGCCATTGAGGCCTATGTCTCGGTAAAGGCCAATGCCATGAGCGATGTCCTGGCGTTGTCTGCGGCCGGGTTGCTGAATCGTTTTTTGCCCCGGGCCTGGGCCAATCCCGATGATCTCGAGGCCCGGAGCCAGGTCCATTTGGGGGCCCTGCAGGCGGGCATGGCCTTTACCAATTCTTCAGTGGCCTTGGTGCACGGTATGTCCCGGCCCATCGGGGCCAAATTCCATGTGCCGCACGGCGTCTCCAATGCCGCCCTTTTGGGCTTGGTCACGGATTTTTCCCTCATCGGCGCGCCACACCGGTATGCCCGTTTAGCGCGGGCCATGGACCTGTCCGTGGCCGGTTTGACCGATTTGGAGGCGGGGCAGTGCTGCGCTGATCGGACCAAAGAACTCATCGCGCAGCTGAAAATCCCCTCCCTGAGCGCCCTCGGCGTTAAACGGGGCCAATTGGAGGCCCAGGTACAGACAATGACCGAGGATGCCCTAGCCAGCGGCAGTCCAGGCAATAACCCCCGCAAGGCCACGCGGGAAGAAATCATCGAACTCTATTTTCAGGCGCTGTAAGACAGGCTCTATGCGGCGTAAATCGAAAACCGTGGAGGTATAGGTATGTCCCTGCCGGTAATGCAAAATTTTATCGACGGTGAATGGAGAACGGCTGAGGCCACTGAATACGGCAATGTCTGGTGCCCGGCCACCGGGGAGAAAATCGCGCAAGTGCCCCACAGCACCGCGGCCGAGGTGGATGCGGCTGTGCAGGCCGCCAAGGGAGCTTTTGAGGAGTGGCGGCGCGTGCCCCCATTGAAGCGGGCCCGATATATGTTCGCCTTGAAAGAGGTTTTTGAAGAACACTTTGAGGATATCTCCAAGACCCTGGTGCGGGAAATGGGGAAAACCCTGGACGAATCGCGCGGCGAAGTGCGGCGGATGATCGAGAATGTCGAGCACAGTACCGGAGTGACCTCCCTGATGATGGGCTCGACCCTGGAGGATATCGCTAAAGGCATCGACTGCCGCAGCGAACGGCAGCCCGTTGGTGTCTTCGGCTGCATTCCGCCGTTTAATTTTCCGGCCATGGTGCCCTGGTGGTTTATCCCTTACGCCTTGGTCACTGGAAATACCTATGTTTTGAAGCCCTCAGAACAGGTGCCCATGACCCAAAGCCTGATCTTCGAACTTGTGGAAGAGATTGATCTGCCGGAAGGCGTCTTGAATATGGTCCACGGCTCCAGGGATGTGGTCAACGGGATGCTCGACCATCCGGATATCGAAGGCATTTCCTTTGTCGGTTCCACCCCCACGGCCAGGTACATCTACAAGCGCTGCGGGGAGACCGGCAAACGGGTCCAGTCCTTGGGCGGAGCCAAGAATATCGTCACGGTTATGCCGGACGCCAAGATCGACAAGGGCCTGCCCTCGCTCTTGACCTCATTTTACGGCTGCGCTGGACAACGCTGCCTCTCCGGGGCCGTACTCGCGCCGGTGGGCGAGGTTGCGGACGAATTGGTGGAGAAATTTGTTTCCCAGGCCAGCCAGCTCAAAGTGGGCGACGGCTTGGACGGGGAGACCCAGATGGGACCCGTGATTTCCGCCGCGCACAAGGACCGGGTGCTGGAATATATTGAAAAGGGCATTGCCGAGGGCGCCGATCTGGTGCTCGATGGCCGCCAGCCAGACGTGGACAATTCCGACGGCTTTTATGTCGGCCCCACGGTCTTTGACAACGTCACCCCGGACATGACCATCGCCAAGGAAGAAATTTTTGGGCCGGTGGTCTCGGTGGTCCGTATGCAGAGCCTGCAAGAGGCCATTGATTTCGCCAATACCCGGGGGCTGGCCAATGCGGCCTGTATCTACACCTCCAGCGGGGCTGCGGCCCGGGAGTTCAAATACAAGGTCAAGCCGAGCATGGTGGGCGTCAATATCGGTGTGGCCGCGCCGATGAGCTTTTTCCCCTTTGGCGGGGCCGGAGATTCCATGTTCGGCACCCACAAGGGCCAAGGGCAGGATGTGTTCCAATTCTTCACCGACGCCAAGGTAATCATCAACCGTTGGTTTTAAGGCTCCAGATAGAGCGAGGGTGCCATGTCACTGAAAAATTTTGGCAATGTTTTGGATTTTGCCATTGAAATCGAACAGCAGGATACAGCCTTTTTGCAGGGCATACTCCAGGATAGGGCCTCGGAAAGTCGACAGGAGGAATTCAAGGCCTGGAGTAAGGAAAATACAAAGAACACCAAGAAGCTCTTGCGCGAACGCCAAGAGAATGTGACGGAAATGATTTTAGAGCCCATCCAAGGCCTGGATGAAGCCGCGTATACCTTGGATCCTTCCCAGATTGGCGGCGATCCGCTGCACGAGGCCCATGCCCGGGAACAACGGGCCGAGGCCTTTTATGCGGAGGCTGCCGAGCGTCTCAAGCCTGTTTCCGAGGTGGCTACCACGTTTCGGCGTTTGGGCACCAAGCATAAAGCGCGGCGGGAACGGCTCGAGGCCGAATAATTCCGGCAAAACCCGCCTCGGCCCTGTGGCCAAGGCGGAAGAATCGCTAACCCCACGAGGAGGACATTATGGCAGATTTTTTGTGCCCCGCAGTCAATTTTATCGGTAAAGGAACAGTCAGCGAAGTCGGGTCTCGGGCGGCCATGTTCGGCTCCAAGGCCTTGGTTGTCTGTGATCCGGGTCTGGCCCAGATCCCTGGCGGGCCGTTGGAGACCGTGCAGCAGTCCCTAGACGCCTCCGGGGTAAAGACAACCGTATTCACCGGGTTCGAGCCCAATCCCAAGGATACGAATATCGCTGACGGGCTCAAACAGTATCAAGGCGATGGCTGCGATATGATCGTGACCATCGGCGGGGGCAGTTCCCACGATTGTGGCAAAGGCATCGGCATAGCGGCCACGCACGAGGGCGACCTGTTCGAAAATTACGCCGGGATTGAAACCCTGACCAACGCTTTGCCGCCAATCATTTCGGTGAACACCACAGCCGGTACCGGCAGTGAGGTCACGCGGCATTGCGTGATCACCAACACGGCCCAAAAAGTGAAGTTTGTTATCGTGAGTTGGCGGAACCTGCCGCAGGTGTCCATCAACGATCCCGAACTCATGGTCGGCAAACCCCCGGCGTTGACCGCGGCGACCGGTATGGACGCCCTGACCCACGCCGTAGAGTGCTATGTGACCAAGGAGCCGAACCACAACGCCGATGCCCTGGCCCTGCACGCCATCAAACTGATCGGCAAGTACCTGCGCCGCGCGGTGGCCAACGGGCAGGACATGGAAGCCCGGGAGGGCATGGCCTATGCCTCGTATCAGGCGGGCATGGCCTTTAATAACGCCGGGCTGGGGTATGTGCACGCCATGGCCCACCAACTGGGCGGATTGCTGGATATGCCGCACGGTGTGGCCAATGCGGTGCTGTTGCCCCATGTGGAACGCTACAATGTTATCGTGCACCCGGAGAAATTCGCTGATATCGCGGTAGCCCTGGGCGAAAACATCGACGGACTGGGGACGATGGATGCCGCTGAAAAAGGCATCGACGCCATAGTCCGCCTGTCCAAGGATATCGGCATTCCGCAAGGCCTGCGGGAGCTTGGGGTCAAAGAATCCGATATTGAACCCATGGCCAAACAGGCCATGCAGGACGGTAACGCCGGCACCAACCCGCGTATCGGAACCGTGGAGGATGTTGTACAGCTATTCAAAAACGCCATGTAGCGTGGTGAGTGTTGGATGGCTCAAGTGAGTTCGCATCAAAATCGCCAGTCACGCCTCTGCGCGTGACTGGCGATCCCGGAAGACAAAATCAGTACCCCCCAAAAACTCACTGCGGATTCCACGGGAAAATGGCCACTGATTCCACAGCATGATGACCAGTGAATCCATGGGAAAGTGACCACCGAATCCACACGATGGTGGCCACCATCGCGTCTACTGGGCGGTCCTCGTGGAATACACAGCCAACCGCAAGTTTCATACGAGGGTGCCCTCAGTATCGCTTTCAGAGAATCTTGCTGAATATCTGTCTTCCCCTCTTACCATAAGAGAGGAAGACGATCCATTCCATATTTCGCCCGGCCAACAATGGAGGTAATGAAGGCATGGAACAATGGAGCATGGATGCTATTTTACTCGCATTCGGCGGAGGGATATTTGGGGCCTCGCTCGGGGCTTTGTGGTCCTTTTGTCTGTGCGGGTTTCTAACAATAGCCGGATGTTTAGTAGTTATTTCCGGTGGACCGGATTTTCTCTTGCTGCAAGTTGGCCTTGGGCCCATATTTGGGCCGCATACTGGTGGTTTCGTTGCTGGAATAGTGGCTGCTACGTATGCCGCTGGCTTGAAAAAAAATCATCCGACCGGAGATGCAAAGGATATCTTGTCCGGTCTGGTTGATACGTCTTGGGATGTCCCCCTGGTCGGAGGTTTCGCAGCCGTTTTTGGTCTTATACTGGTTCCGGTATTGGCCCAAATCCCTATAGTCAATCAAAGTGACCTATTAGCTCTGTCGATACTCATAAATATTTGGTTAGCTCGGCTCATTTTCCAAGGCGAGATGCCCTGGGGCAAAAAAAGCTCAATAAAGGAATACGGCTGGTTGGGTACAAATAACAGGTCCATATCCTGGGTTCCTTGGATGGCTGTTCCTTCAAGATTCGCAGTCATCGGTGCGGGCGTAGGTCTTTTATCCGGTGGGATCGCTATGGGCATTGAACAGCACCTCCAACCCATGGTCGAAGATGGACGGGTTGCTGAGACAGCTGCTTTCATAACCCCTTTGATTTTTGGTTGGGGGCTGTCCGCACTCATGTTGACCATGCTCCAGCTGGGTGAGGGGAGTCGTCAAAAGACGCCGGTTACTCATTGCATGGCCATTATAGGTGCCCTAGGATACCTGTACACCAATTCTTTGCTGGTAGCGGGTCTTTCTGGGCTCTTGGCTGCATTTATACAAGAGATCTGTGCACGTATGTTTTACAATCATGGCAGTAACCATCTTGACCCTCCAGCAGCTGGCATAGCTGTTTCAACGCTGATCATGAGTATATTATTCAAATCACAATATCTGGGACTTTCTCAATTTTTTAAATAAAATGGTTTCTGTTGTAAATAAACAGAATTTTGAATATTATAATAGGTGAACCATTTGAATAAAATGTAATCGATCAGAGGTCCACATTAAAGCCGATTGAGAGCTCGATACTGTTGCAACAGTGAGCATCAAAAGACAGAGGACAATGACTATTCGCCCAATTAACTGACGCCATTTCGCTCTAGAATCATAGGCACACGGTGAGCACATTTTTTTTCATGTGCCCTTTTCACGTAGTTTTTTGGCCTCTTGGCTTTTTTACGGCGTTACTGTCTATTGTACGGCGGGTCTGAGGAAGGACGAATTGCTTGATGCAACGAATCCTTGTGCCCAACTGCTGCTCAAGCTCAGTCACACACCGTTTTAGTTGATCGGTTTTATTGACTTTATTTGATGGAACTGAGGAGGCTCGAACTCTGGCCTTCTGAGCCCACATTCTGTTTGCGAAACTTCTCACCGGATTTCACCCCGTCTTCCCCTTCCTCTTTAGGACCTCAAATTCTCTGATTCAAAACCCCACCTTGTCTTAAACCACAAGGACCGCACCGTGGGCGGAATCTATGACCGCCACACCTATGACGCGGAAAAGCACCAGGCCCTGGAAGCCCGGGAAGCGGAGCTAAAGGCGATCTTGACCGGAAAGCGGGATCGAGATGGCAAAGTAATTGACATCAAGCAAGCCCAAGGGTGAGGTTGTAAGCATGAACGAGAAGCACAAGGACAATGCCGCCGGATACCTTTACGATATGAGTAAAGGCGTGGCCCTACTGACCGTAATTAAGCCCTTGTGGACCGGGGACCTCCCCGCCCTGGCATCGTGCTTGGATTGCTTGCAGCCACCGGATTCTTTGCTTGGGGATCCTTTTTGGATGGGAGGTAATAAAGATGGATGCGTTTGCAGTGATAATGGGCATTTTGGCCCTGATCGGATGCGGTGGCGCTTTTGCGACCTGGATCAGCAACAAACGGCGGGACAGGAAGCGCAAGGCGCACTGATAGAAGCTTCACTTTTTCCCTGGCCTACAGTTTCCCCCGAAATCTGGACCTTTCAATGCTCCTGTGGATACTTCCGTCATCGCCTGACCGCAGCCATGTGCACCGATATTGGATTTCTGTTACTATATGCACAACTAGTGCATAATATTGCACATAATTTTAAAAAAAATGTTGACGGCGCGTTGGAAAATGCGATTATGACAATAAGGATCAAAGATGGAACAGATGTTGCTTTTCCTTCGGGCGCAAAGCAAATGGAAACACAGCAAAAAGGAGCAAAGTATGAACAAGCGACTCATGATTGCCGCAAGCATTTTTCTGTTGGCGGGTGTATTGGCTACCTCAGCCGGCTGGGCCCAGCGCCAAGGCGGCCAGGGGATGATGCGTGGTGGCCCCAACCAACAAGGAGCGATGTACGGAGCCTACGGCATGGATCAGGAACAATACCAAGCCATGCAGGAGATTGGTCAAAAATACCAACAAGAGTTTATTCAATTACGCACCAAGCTTGTAAACAAACGTGCCGAGATGCAGGCCCTGCTAGCCGATTCGCAGGTCGACCCGGCGAAAGCCCGGGACGTCTATGAAGAGGTACAGGACGTGCAGGCTGATCTCTTTGAACTCCGCCTTGAGCAGCGTAGCGAACTCCAAGCCCAAGGCATTGAACAGGGGTATGGCATGAATCCCGGCATGATGGGTGGCTATGGCAGGGGACCTGGCATGATGCACGGTCCTGGCATGGGTTCTGGTATGATGGGCGGCTACAGAGGTGGCCCCGGCATGATGCCTGGTTATGGTATGGGCCCGGGCATGATGGGTGGCCCCGGAATGGGCCAGGGATGGATGCAGAACAATTGGTAAATACAAGCTAGGGGTTGTGTCCCGAGGGGCGCAGACGGCGCTTCGGGACAGCTCCTTAAAAGGATACATTATGTTCTGGAATGGATTACCGCTCACGGCCCAATACGGGCAAGGCCCTGGGGGCTGGGGGCATATGATGCCCTTCGGCAGTTGGGGAATGATCCTGCTTTTTATCGTCGTGGTGATTGTTGTTGTGGGGCTTTTCCGGGCGACCGGGCGACAAAGTGATCATTCTGCATCTTCACCGGGCCCAGGAAATCAGGAAACCCCTCTGGACATCCTCAAAAAACGGTACGCTCGCGGGGAAATTGATAAAGACCAATTCGAGCGGATGAAAAACGACCTCTAAGAACAAAAAAATTGCCTCATGCTTGGGCTTAAAGACTGGGGCAACCACTGTCCGAAGGTCTGCACATGGGCGGGGTAGAAGTCAGTGATCATTACGACCCCCACATTCCCAGATCCGCGTCAAACCCGCTCGCAGGTAACGTACATCTCTTGCCAGTTGTGCCTGGGCTACTGAGTCGGTGCACAAAATTGCACGAGTGGCAAAGTTGCGCGCAGCTTTTTTGTAAAAAAGTACATTATTTTAGCTACTTACCTCTTTGACAGGCCCTTTGCATAAGCAGCTCCACTTTACCGAAAAAGGAGTTGTTATGCAGTACTTGGGGTATGCCGCTTTATTGGCCGCACAGCTCGCGGCTTTGGCCGGAGCCGGATTTGCTCTTTTCGCTGCCGTAAAGCGGCCGCAGACAAAAGACGCCCGAATCAGCCGGTGGGCGATATTCGCCAATGGCGGGTTTTTGACCATTGCCGCGACCATATTGGCCTGGGCCTTAGTCAGCAGTGATTTTTCGTTCGCCTACGTGGCGGACTACACTAATCGGGCCTTACCGTTTTTCTACCGACTGACCGCTTTTTGGGCCGGACAAGAGGGGTCGCTTCTTTTCTGGGCCTGGGCCGCAGCCGTGATGGGGTGTGTGTTCGCGCTCAGTCCTGCGGAACGAGAAATGCCGGCCCAGAAAAGTAAGCGCCAAATTAACCGCACCTACCATAGGCGTGCAGGATATGGTAGGTGCGGTTAATTTGGCGCTTACGAATCTTCGGTGTATGCCATCAGCCTGCCTCCCACAGTTTGCATATGGGTACAGCGTACAGGTTGTTTCCAAAACCTACTACAGCCTCCCCGTCATAGAGTACCACCCCACTAGCAAACCGTGTATGTACAGCATTCTGAAGCTTGCGCAGTCCTTTGAAGTCGTTGCTGGTCACT
>JBNJGM010000067.1:0-2904 GCA_051747685.1 Thermodesulfobacteriota bacterium
CCCGCATCGCTATACGGGCCACTGCCGAGATTGGTGCCCAGGTCGTCTTCCTCGGCCTCGGAAAACATGACATGCCCGTGGGGCTTACAAACCACGAACACATCGTAATACCCGAAATCTTCGACATACTTGCCCAAGGACCGTGAAGCCTCCTCCCACAACCCCTCATACCGCTCACTGTCCGTATCATAAGCGCTGTCATGGCCGAACCCCCTATCGTCGTGATAGGCTTTGAGTTCGTTGTAGGCCCGCATGACATCATCGCTTTTGGACAGCACCGTAATGTCCTCGCGGATTTTATCTAGAAATTGCTCCAATTGGCTCTTTTTCAATTCCTGTACACTGCTCAATTTATTTTCCGCTTCGGTCTGCACCTTTTCCACCGTATTCAAGAGGACCTGCATATCCCCCTGGCGTTCCTGGAAAAAGGACTCAATCTGATTTTTTTTCACCTCCCGCATGGAGACCAATTGGTTGTAGGCCTGGTTTTCCAGGGCATTGCCGGACTTGACCAGCGAGACCCCGCCCATCACCGCAAAGGGCACAATCCCCATCACCAAAAACGAAAGAATCAACTTGGTACTCAAACGCATCGATCGCATACTCCCTCCCCCTGTTGGCCATTTCGAAAAACCAGCACCGCTCTGGGCCCTGCCTGATCGTGAGACTGACCTTTGCTGGTTGTACCCATAGGACCGGACGCCGCCCGGTAAACACCCTTATGCAACTCGTATTCCAAATATCCCGGCCAGCAAAACCTACAGCCATGGGCATTTTGCCCCAACCCGACCCCCATCTCCTGGCCGTGGCCTGCAGCCCCTTTCCGCGTTATTTTTGCTTGCCCCCTTCCCCGCCATCGCCCCGGTAATAGGCAGGGTACAGGGCGGCAGCGCATTCCGGGCAAATGGAATGGCTGAACTCCGCCCGGGAATATTGCCGGATATAGGATTCGATCTGATTCCAATATCCCTTATCATCACGGATTTTCTTGCAATTCGCGCAGATGGGCAACAAGCCGCTCAAGACATCGATCTCTTGCAGGGCCTGCTCCAACTCGCATTTCTCCTGCCACAGCGCGAGTTCGGCCTGCTTGCGGGTCTCCACCTCCCGCAGCAGCCGGGCATTGGCCTCCTGCAACTCCAAGGTTCGGGCGTGGACCTGACTGTCCAGTTCCTGGATCTGGCGCTGGATCGTCTCCGCCATGCGGTTAAAGACCCGGGTGAATCCTTTGAGTTCCTCGCCTTGGGGCAAAGGCAAGGTTTGGCCGGGGACGAATTCCCCGGTGGCGAGCCGCTGCGCTTGATTCTGCAAGCGCTGCAATGGCAAAAACACAAGCCGGGTGCTCAAAAACCGCAGCAGCACCAAGGCCACCGCCAACAAACCGGCAAAGGCGAGAAATAGCCCGCTGGCCAAGCGGTCGGCGTGGGCAAAGGCGTCCTCCAGGGGAATGCGCACGGCAAGCACCGAGGCCACTGTCCCCGAAGATTTGCCAAACCCGTCCTCCGGGCCGTAGCGCGCCACCAGATCCCCGGGGGCACGCTCCGGCTCGCTGTGACAGCGCATACAACCGCGCTCGAGCTGCTCGCCCCGGCGCAGGACCTCCAAATACCGGGTGCCGTCAACCGAGCGCACAAAGGAACGGTGCTCCAGGGCGGGATTCCCGCGCAGGTCCTCCAGAAACTCTCGGGCCAGGGAGTCGGCTTGATTCTCCGGGTTCCGGGGGTTTAGCGCTTGCTCGGTATAGACGTAGTCCTCCGCGCTTACCTGCCGGAAATAGGTCTCGATCTTCCGAATGGCGTAGGTCGAGGACATCCACACCGGATCAAAATACTCCGGGTCGCGAAAGGGGCGGCTCCAGGAAAAGATGCTCGGCTTGAGCTGGTGGTTGAAATAGGCGTGGGTGGCGAGATTGCGATCCAAGATAAGACGGGCCTTGTCCCGGGCCTCGTGCAGGGCCTGCTCGCGCATGCTCTGGTGCCCGATGAGCACCAACAGAAGGCCGCCAACAAATATCAGGCTCCCAAGGGCCAGCATGAATCGGGTTTGGATATATTTGGGGCGCAGCATAGAAAAAGCCCAGTTCTAGGGGCGTGGTGAGCGGCATATTGTGACAGGCGTATGCGCCCCATGCACCGCCCGTCAGGATCGGATAAGATGCATTATCAATGCCAAAAGACGGGCCTCCTCCTATAAAAAACCATGTTTCCGAGAACACAGGTTGTCCTTTGTGGCCCGACAAGATACAGGATAACCTGGTTCCCTCCTGTCACGGTGGGAGAAGCCAGGGGGCCTGGACAAAAAACGAAAAATGCTCCGCTTTGAAATGGAACGCCAAGAATCAAGGAGTCCTATGGGCACCGTTTTGATTATTGACGACGAAAAAATCGTGACCCGCATCTTTGCCGAGGCCGTGCGCCAAAGCGGGCACGACCCTGTGGAAGCCCATTGTCTGCACGACGGGGTAACCACGGCCCAAGAGCGCGGCGTGGATCTCGTGTTGCTGGATGTCTCGTTCCCTGAGGGCAACGGCATTGAGGCCGTACAGGAACTGCGCGCCACCCCGGGCCAACCGGAAGTCATCGTCATCACCGGCTACGGCGATCCGGACGGGGCGGAACAGGCCATGCGCTACGGGGCCTGGGATTATGTGCTCAAGCCCCCGGACATGGACCAGCTCACCGTGAGCATTGAGCGGGCCCTGGCCTACCGGGAGCAGCACCTGCAAGCGCGCCAATCCCTGACCCTGAAACGGGGGCAGATCATCGGCTCCAGCCCGGAACTCAACCGCTCCCTGGATAAGGCCGCCCAGGCCGCGGCTTCGGACATCAACGTGCTCTTGACCGGGGAGACCGGCACCGGCAAGGAACTCTACGCCCGGGCCATCCACGCCAGTTCCACGCGGAG
>JBNJGM010000067.1:3004-9035 GCA_051747685.1 Thermodesulfobacteriota bacterium
GAAAAGGAAATCTCCCCCGACCTGTTCACCATAGCCCAAAGCTATCCCTGGCACGGCAATGTCCGCGAACTGGTCGGCGCCGTCTTTCGGGCGGTGAGTGTGGCCCGGCACGAACCAGTGCTTTTCGCCCGCCACTTGCCGGAGGACATCCGGGCCTACCACCTGCGCTGCGAAATCGCCCACGGCCACGAGAGCCCGCCGAGCGCGGAGCACAAACGGCCCTCCCTCCAACAAGTGCGGGAAGAGGCCATCGCCCGGGCGGAGCACGACTACCTCCGCGAGCTCATGGAGCACACCGGCGGCGACATTCCTACGGCCTGCACCATCTCCGGCGTGTCCCGTTCCCGCCTCTACGCCTTGCTCAAAAAACACCATATCCGCCACTGACCCCGCCATCGCGTCTTTGCGCACAAGACCGTGTCCTGCCGCGCAGGACAGGATACTGCCGCACAGGACACCGTCCTCGAATTCCCCGTAGCCCGCATTTGCGAACCCGGACTCGAGTATTCCACCCCACGTCCTTTTTCCAGGCCAAAACACATTTCCGCAACCAAGCTTAGTACAGCATTGGATCCTCCTCTCAGGCCCCACCTTGTGCCCTGTTGAACGTACCGCCCGGCGGCATGGTACACCTTATGCATTGCTCCGCCCAAACCGTGAGCTCGCGAAATATCCGCCACATCAACACATTTCGTATAGGGGAAAGGAGGAATGCGATGCGACAATTGAGTTTGGGAAAGAAAATCTTCTTGGGATTTAGTCTTGTGCTCGTGCTTGCTGTTATTTTAGGCACAATCGGCGTGGTCAAGATGAATGATGCCGAAGACGGCGCGGCCATGCTCGCCAAGGAATATGTGCCGGAAGTCACTATCGCCGCCAACGTACGCGGGGCCACCAACCGCCTTATGTACGCCATGCGCGGCTACAGCCTTACCGGAGAACAAGACTACCAAAAAACCGCCCAGCAAGAACTCCAAAACCTCACCTCCGGCATTGAAGAGGCCGAAACCCTCAATCAAGATGCCGAACATTTGCAAGCCCTGGACCAGCACATCGCCGGCCTGCAACAGCACAAAAACACCTACGCCGATCTGGTCGACTCCACCGAAAGCCTGCAGCAGCAAATGGACACCCAGCGCAGCAAGCTGGACACCAATGCCCAAGAATATATGCAGCAATCCGGGGAATTTTTGGAGGGCCAGAACGAAAAATTCAAGACCGATCTGAGCGAGCGGACCCAAAAGATCGGCAGCATCACCCACATCGTTGCCCTGGCCAATGAAGCCCGGGTTGCCAACTTCAAAGGCCAGGCCCAGGAGGATCCTGCGCTGTTGCAAGAGGCCCAGGACGAACTGCAAAAAATAGACGCCTCTCTTGCCGAAATAACGGATATCACCCGTGATGACGAGGATATAAAACGCCTCGAGAGCATCGGAAAGGCCGCGAAAACCTACCAAAGCGCCATCGGAGACTACCGCAGCGCCTTGCAGGCCGGGCGCTCCCAGGCCGAACTCGAAGCCTTGACCGGGGATATGGACAGCAGTGCGGAGACCCTCATGGAGGCGGCCAACGCCTTCCTGCAAACCCAGCAGGACAAGCTGGTCACGGACATGCAACAGCGGCTAACCAAAATCACCCTAGCCAACGAGATCATCGACCTCGGCAACGCGAGCCGGGTGCAGAACTTCAAGGCCCAGGCCCTGCGCGAGCCAGACCTCCTTGCCGAGGCCATGCGCAACTTCGAGGCCATCGACGCCAAATTCGAGGAGATCCGCAAGGTCACCTTCCTGGAAGAGGATATCCAACGCTTGGACACCGTCCAAACCGCGGGCCAGGACTACAAGACCGCCATGGCCGACCTGTTGGACTCCTGGCGCGAGATGGATTCGGTCAACGACCAGCGCGATGAGGCGGGCTCCGAACTCATCGCTGTCTCCCGCGATCTCGCCGAAGCCGGCCTTACTCACACAAACGAAATCGCTGGCGCCTCCATGGCCAACCTCTCCCTGGCCTCAACGATCATGCTCGTGGGTCTCGGGATCACCATCCTCTTGGGACTGCTCGTGGCCTGGTTCATGACCGGCTCGATCACCAAACCGGTCATCCGGATCATCGAAAGCCTGACCTCCAACGCCGAACACGTGACCTCAGCCGCGAACCAGGTCTCCTCAGCCAGCCAATCCCTGGCCGAGGGCTCCAGTGAACAGGCCTCCAGCCTGGAAGAAAGCTCCTCCTCCCTGGAAGAGATGGCCTCCATGACCAAACAAAACGCGGACAACGCCCAGCAGGCCGACCAAGGCATGGGCGAGACCGTGGCCGTGGTCGACTCCGGGGTCCAGGCCATGGAGCAGATGCAGCAGGCCATTGCGGACATCCGCAACTCTGCCGCGGAAACCTCGAAAATCATGAAAACTATCGACGACATCGCCTTCCAAACCAACCTGCTGGCCTTAAACGCCGCAGTGGAGGCCGCCCGGGCCGGTGAGGCCGGCAAGGGCTTTGCCGTGGTCGCCGAGGAGGTCCGCAGTTTGGCCCAGCGCTCGGCTGAAGCGGCCCAGAACACCTCCAGCCTCATCGAACAGTCCCAAACCCGGGCCGAAAACGGGGTCCAGGTCTCTGAACAGGTGGCCGGCTACTTAACGGAAATCAAACAGCACGCGGAAAAGATGAAAACCTTTATCGGGGAAATCTCCGCCGCCTCCAAGGAGCAGGAACAGGGCATCGAACAGGTCAACACCGCTGTGGCGGAAATGGACAAGGTGGTACAGCAAAACGCCTCGGATTCGGAAGAATCCGCCAGCGCCGCTGAGGAACTCTCCGCCCAAGCCGAAGAACAGATGCACACCGTGCAGACCTTGTCCCAGATCATTTACGGCGGACAGGGCCAGGCCGGCTCATTCCAAGGCCGGAGCGGACAGCAACAGCAAAAAAGCGGGCAGCACAAGCGCTCCAGGGCCACGCAGCACAAATCCGTGGGCCAATCGCAACCCTCCCAAAAGGACACCTCCGCCTCGAACCGCCAACAGCAGGGCAACGCGGAAACGGTCATTCCCTTAGACGATGACGAGTTCAAAGACTTCTAACATTAACCACCTCTTGGGGTGTGCGGCACCGGCGCGGGTCGGTGCCGCACCACGCAGACGAGGCGCCGCCTTGTGACCACCGCCTAAGCAAAGACCACAATCCTGGAGAGAGACTATGCAAACCACCGAGCACCACGACAAAGCCGACCTGGCCCATTGTGCCGGAAAACACCTGACCTTCCACCTCGCCGACGAGGTCTACGGGGTGCCCATCCTCAAGGTCCAGGAAATCATCGGGATTAAAGAACTGACCAAAGTCCCCAAGGTCCCGCCCTACATCAAGGGGGTGCTCAATCTGCGGGGCAAGGTCATTCCAGTCGTCGACCTGCGGGTCAAATTCGGAATGCCCGAACAAGAAGATTCCCGCAGTACGAGTATTATCATCTTCCAAATCGAAAAGGCCGGCAACGACGTGGTCGTGGGCGTCAGAGTGGATGGGGTCAAAGAGGTGGTGGATATCAAGGCGGAAGAGATAGAGCCCACCCCGAGCATCGGTATGCAGGAGGCGGAATCCTTTGTCCTGGGCATGGCCAAACTCAATAACATAGTCCATATGCTCTTGGATATGGACACCATCCTGGACTCGGAGGCCATTGTCACCATGGCCCAGGACGCCGCCTGAGGGCTTACGCCAACACGGGGCGCCCTGCATCCGTGGACCCAGTTCCAGGACCGCAGGCCACTGAGGAAAACTCTCTTTTCCGGTACGAGGGAAATGGCGGATCCAGGGTCTGCCCCGTGTTCACGAGCGCCTGACCACTTTGCCGCACCGGCGTTGCGGCACCGCGGACGTTTTTTCAAGGGGGCCACGAATGGACTATACCTATATTGCACCGTTCAAAGAGCGGATCCAGCCCCACAGCCACCTCTGCCTTATCTATGATACGCTTTCCGCGTATAGGGCCATAGCCTCGGAATATATCCGCCACGGCCTGGAATGCCACGACAAATGCATCCTGGCCACTGAGGCCTACACCCCGTACCGCATCCATAGGGACCTCGAAGAACAGGGCCTTGACCCGGCCGCGTATTGTGCGAGCGGGCAGTTGACCATCCGCAGCGCTGCAGACCAATACACTTCTGAATCCGACTTCGACGGCGCCCGGGCCATCCGCTTCTGGCAGGAGGCCACCAAGACGGCCCGCGCCGAAGGCTACCGCGCCCTGCGCGTTATCGGCGAGGCCGCCTTTGCCCTGCACGGCGCAAAAAACAATCTCCACGCGCTGATCGAATACGAAAACCTGCTCAACCGGGACCTGTTCCCCACCTATCCCTTCATTTCCCTGTGCGTGTACGACAAGCACAGATTTTCCACCACGGTCCTCAGGGCGGCCATCCGGGCGCACCCCATTTTGCTCTACAACACCGACTTTTATGAGCACAATATCTACTACATTCCCCCGGAGCGGCATTTCGCCACTGACATGGGCAAACGCGAAATCGACGCCATGCTGGACAATGTCGCCGCCAACAACAGCACCGTGCAGCGGCTGCGCGAAAGCGAACGGCGCTACAAAACCCTTTTTGAGAAATCCACCAGCGCGCAGTTCATCATTGAAAACGAGGCGGTGGCGGACTGCAACCAGACCGCCATGGACATATTCGAGGCCACCCAAAAAGCAGACCTCCTCGGCCTGCCCCTGCACCTCTTCTTTCCCAACGAACAGCACGACGGGATCTTTACCCCCAAACTCCTGCGGACCTATTTTTCCCTGGCCGAGCACAAGCACGTCGAACGTACCGACATTACCTGCAAGCGCTTTGACGGCAGCCTGTTCGAGGCCTTTATCGCCATCAGCCGTTTAGAACACGAACAGTGTCGCTTCCTCTTGCGCATCCAGGATATTTCCGAGTTGCGCCAATTGGAGCGGCAATTAGCCAGTGCCCAGCGCTTGGAGGCCATCGGCCGCCTGGCCGGGGGCGTGGCCCACGATTTCAACAACCTCTTGAGCCCTATCCTGGGCTATTCTGAGCTCTTGCTCCAAGGGCGCATAAGCCAAGACAAAGTCCACGAATGCCTGGAATACATCTACGATTCCGGCAAACGCGGCCGGAATCTGACCCGGCAACTTCTCGCCTTTGGGCGGCGGCAACACCTCGCCCTGGAGGTTTTGGACCTCAACCACGTACTCTCCGATCTTCTGAAGCTCCTGCGCAAAACCCTTCGGGAGGACATTCGGGTGGAAACCGTGTTCAACGCCCCTGCCAGCGGTTTTTGGGGCGACGTGGGGCAAATAGAGCAGGTGCTGATGAACCTGGCCCTCAACGCCCAGGACGCCATGCCCGAGGGCGGCACCCTGACCATCACCACCGAGCGCCTTGTGGTGGATGCGGAGTTTGCCGAGCGCCATCCAGGGGTAGAGCCCGGCCCCGCGCTCCGACTCCTGGTTGCGGATACCGGCGAGGGGCTCGACGAAGACACCAAGCGGCAGATATTCGACCCTTTTTTCACCACCAAGGGCAAAGAAAAGGGAACCGGCCTCGGACTGGCCACGGTGTACGGGATCGTCAAACAGCACGGCGGCAGCATCTGGGTCGAGAGCCGGCCGGGGCAGGGGACCTGTTTCGAGATCACTTTTCCAGAAACCCGGCGACCGGCCACAAAGGAGCGCCCCGCTGCCCCGCAGCACCTCCCCCACGCCGAGCGTCCCACGCGTGTACTTATTGTCGAGGACGATAATCTGCTGCGCGATGTGGCCGCGGAAATGCTCCACCAATTGGGCTACCAGGTGGCCACGGCCCAAGACGGTGCCGAGGCCGCCCGGATCTTCGCCCAGCACCCGTCTATTGATCTGCTTTTGGCCGATGTGGTCCTGCCGGGATACAACGGCCGCGAAGTCTTTAAACAGCTCCGCACCCAGGCCCCCCGGCTCAAGGTGCTCTATATGTCCGGATACACCAGGGATGCGCTCACCACCCGCGGCCTGTTGGAAGAAGGCGCGTGTTTG
>JBNJGM010000068.1:0-4362 GCA_051747685.1 Thermodesulfobacteriota bacterium
GCGCCGTGCCAACAACCAGCAGCGCCTCTTGACCAGTATCCCGGGGCCAAGCGCCATATTGCTTCGATCCCGATAGCGATCCCGATTTCGATTTGGATTTGGATTTAAAGTATCCTATCGCAGACCGTCAGCTCTGCAGCACCTGCAGGGCTGGAAATTCCTTGCCCTCTAAAAATTCCAAAAAGGATCCGCCGCCGGTGGAAATGAAGCTGAACTTGTCGGCCATTTTGCACAAATGGACCAAGGCGTCGGTGTCTCCGCCGCCGACAATGGTCATGGCCTCCAGCCCGGCTATGAATTGGGTCAGCCCCACGGATCCCTGGGAAAAGGCCTGATTTTCGAAGGCCCCCATTGGCCCGTTCCAAACCACGGTTTTGGCATCCTTGAGCGCTTCGGCAAACAGGGTGTGCGAGGCGGGTCCGATGTCCAAAAGCATCTCGCCCTCGGGAATGTCCTGGTAGGGGCAGACCCCGCTGGCCAGCTTGCCTTTGGGATCAGTGCCCAGAACGCCGTCCACCGGCAGATAAAAACTCACGCCAGCCGCCTTGGCCCGCTCCATGATGTCCCGGGCCGTGTCCAGCAAATCGTCTTCGACCAGTGAGGTCCCTACAGAAAACCCTTGGGCTTTCAAAAAGGTATTGGCCATGGCCCCACCAACAATGAAGCGGTCCACCCGGCCCATGAGATTTTCCAGCACACCCAACTTGGTAGAAACCTTGGCCCCGCCGACGATACAGACAAAGGGACGCTTGGGGTTCTCCATGGCCGTACTGAGGTACTCAACCTCTTTTTTCAACAAAAGCCCGGCCACACAGGTTTCAATATAGTCGGTCACCCCGACCACTGAGGCGTGTGCCCGGTGGGTCACACCAAAGGCGTCGTCGACGTAGATCTCCCCCCAACGGGCCAACGTCCGGCTGAACTCGGGATCGTTCTTGGTCTCACCGGCATGGAAACGCAGATTTTCCAACAGCAGCACCTCTCCGGGCTGCAACTGCTCCACAAAAGGGGCGACTTCCTCGCCGATGCAATCCGGCGCGAGGGCCACCTCCTGCCCCAAAAATTCACCCAAGCGCGCCGCCACCGGGGCCAATGAAAGCTCCGGCACCCGTTTGCCCTTGGGCTTGCCCATATGGGACATGAGCACCACTTTGGCCCCCTTGTCCCGCAAGGCCTCAATCGTCGGGAGGGTTGCCCGGATACGGTTATCATCAGTGATCCGCTGCTGCTCGTCCAACGGAACGTTAAAATCAACGCGAACGAGGACCGTCTTGCCGCCGACATCGATATCCGCCATACTGCGCATGGCAGCCTCCTTTCAGGTTGTCGTTTCCAAAGGGTCCAGCTTTCGCTCCAGCAAAAGCGCATCTTCTCCGGTTTCCGGGTAATACCGAGGACGTCGGCCGCTTTGCACAAACCCCAAACGGGCGTACAGACGAAGCGCCGGAGCATTTGCAGCCCCGACCTCCAACACGGCATGGCGAGCCCCAGAGGCGCGCGCCCGTTGACACGCCGCCGCTAAAAGCGCAGCGCCGAAGCCTTGGCCGCGCTGATGGGGTACAACGGCAATATTCAAAATTTCCAAACAATCCGCAATATGGTAATAGCCAATATACCCGAGCAGCTCCCCTTGCTGTTTCAGCCCCAAAGCGGCCAAACATCCCTGCCTGAGGTCATTTTCTATTTGCGCTGCTGACCAGGGTCGGGCAAAACACCTTTTTTCCAGGGCCGCCCACGCTGGAATATCACCACTAGCTAACTGGAACACTGCCAATTCCGACATGACACACTCTACTTCGGCCACCGCAAAAAAAAGACGCCGCGCGCCCATCGAATATGTGGAGGTCCTGGACCACCACGAACAGCCGGTGCTGGTCATCCCGCGCCACACCGCCCAAGCCCAGCAGTTGCCGCGGCGGTCGGTACTCGTTTTGGTCTACAACGCAGAGGACAAACTCTATCTCCAGCAACGCAGCTCCCGTAAAAGCTCCTTCCCCGCCTGCTGGGATCTCTCAGCCACCGGCCACGTCCTGCCCGGTGAATCCCGCTTCGATGCCGCCATACGCGAAGTCAATGAGGAAATCGGGCTTCAGGTGACCCAACTCCGGGAAATCGCCCGACTGCCCGCCAGCTCGCAGACCAACCACGAATTCGTGACCCTGTATTCCGCCGGCCGCACCCAGCAACAACCACAGCCCAACCCCGCCGAAGTCCAGAACGGGGCCTATCTCGACCAAGACGAGATCGACTGCCTCTGCAACCATTTCACCGACCAGATCACCCCGGCGCTCTACCATTTTTGGCGCCAAGGGCTCCTCTTCAGCCGAACGCGGTGAACGCCTCCCTCGGGCTCTGTATCCCCCAGGATTATTCCCCGCCCAACGTCCGGGCCAGGGCCTCGTGCAGGTGGCCATTGGTGGCCATAATACTGGGACTGCCAAACGCATACGGGGTCTGCCCGTCGACTTGCGTCACGCGCCCTCCAGCCTCTTCCACCAACACCCATCCCGCTGCCGTGTCCCACGGCTTGAGCCCGTATTCGTAAAACCCGCCGAACCGACCGCAGGCCGTGTAGGCCAGATCAACAGCTGCCGCGCCCAAACGCCGGATTCCCCGCGTCGCCGCCAGCACCCGACCCAAGGGCGGCAGGATGGTCTCCAGATTTTCCGCCACAGTATACGGAAATCCGGTGGCCACCACGGACTGCTCCAGACTGCCCACCTCGGACACGTGGATCGGGGTCGCATTGAGAAAGGCTCCGCCGCCACGCCGGGCGACAAAAAATTCATTTAAACGAGGGACATAAACAAACCCCAAGACAACCTCGCCCTCGGCCCACAACCCCACGGAAACCGCGACATGGGCTAAGCCGTGCGCAAAATTGGTCGTCCCGTCCACGGGATCGATAACCCAGGCCAACTCCCCCGGGGCGACGTCACCGGCCCGTTCTTCAGCCACAATGCGGGCCTCGGGGAGCAACGTGTGCAGGGCCGCAGTGAGATAATCCTCCACAGCGGTATCCGTCTCCGTGACCAGATCAATGCGACCCTTATGCTGGACAGCTTTCGGCCGCTCCCATTGGTCCTGAATCATGGCGCCAGCCTGGCGCACGCACTGCTCGGCCTGGACTGCGAGATCCCGGAGGTCTTGCGTAGGCAGGGTCATACGTTCTCCTTCCTCCCCGTCTGAGGCCATCGTTCGCGCTTAATTGACGTACACGGAATCAAACGTCTTGCGTTCCTGGATGGTCCGTCCCACTCCGCGCACCACAGTGGTCAACGGCTCCGCGTCCACGTGCACCGCAACCTGGACCGTGTCGCTGATCAAGGTATCCAGACCCTTCAATAACGCCCCGCCGCCAGCGAGGAGCAAGCCGTTCGAGGCGATATCCGCCACGAGTTCCGGCGGGGTCTTTTCCATGGCCCGTCGCGCGGCCATAACAATAGTCTGTACCGGGTCATGGATCGCTTGTCGCACATGGCTATCGGTAAGCTCCAGATTCCGGGGTCGGCCGTCGACAAGATCCTTGCCGGAAACGGTCATGGTCAAGCTCTCTGTCAGCGGCACGGCCGAGCCCAATGTGAGTTTGGCCCGTTCGGCCATATTCTCGCCAACCAAAAGCTTGAATTCATCCTGCAAATAGCGCTGGATAGCATCATTGAGTTCATCTCCTGCCACGCGGACCGATTCAGAGTAGGCCACTGCGGAAAGGGAGATCACCGCCACTTCGGTGGTTCCACCGCCGATATCCACCACCAGATTGCCCCGGGGCTGTTCAATGGGCAAACCAGCGCCAATGGCCGCGGCCATCGGCTCTTCAATCAGCAGCACTTCCCGGGCCCCGGCCTGTTGCGCGGATTCAATCACCGCCCGCTTTTCCACCTGGGTAATGCCGGTGGGCACGCCGATGACCACCTTTGGTTTGACCAGGCTCATCCCTTTGATGACCTTGCGGATGAAAAAGGAGATCATCGCCTTGGTCACTTCAAAATCCGCGATAACCCCATCTTTGAGCGGCCGAATCGCCCGGATCCTGTCCGGGGTGCGTCCCAAAAACTCCTTGGCCTCCTTGCCCACCGCAACCACATCTCCCTTGCGGGCGTCCAAGGCCACCACCGAGGGCTCATTGAGCACAATCCCATCGGCCGAGGTGAACAGCAGCGTATTCGCCGTGCCCAAATCCATGGCCAGGTCCTTGCCCAAAAACCGCAATAATCTGTCAAAAATCATCAGCTTCCCCACCTCCCCTGGCTTTGGCTGACCTGTCCACACGTACACCGGGAATATTCCCCAACCCGGCTCTGGGGTTGTGCATTTTGGAGTCTCTTTTAGCCCTGCAAAGCGCCGACGTTGCCGTGCAGG
>JBNJGM010000068.1:4462-8900 GCA_051747685.1 Thermodesulfobacteriota bacterium
CCTGCAAAACTGCGCAAAGGGTGATGTTCGCGGTGGTGGGCTATTTGTGCAGCCGGCTTTTCAGATACAGGTTCTCCAGCAACAACCCCAACTGACCGGAGGCCATTTCTAGAAACGTCCGTAATTGCGCGCTGACCGGCTTCACCTCTTCATCTGCCAAGACCAATACGCCTCTTGTGATCTTATTGACCACTAAAGGCAAGCAAATAACACTGGAAAAGTCCGGCGCCTTGACATCGCGCCCAAACACCGGAGCCGACATGGGTTCGGCCTCGGAGCCAGAACTGACAATGGATTGGTGCTTGAAAACCCACCCGATCAGACCGCTTTTGATATTGAAATGCTCGTAATGCGCCCCCTCTGCCGTAAAGAGCGGCTGGTTCCACCCTTCGAGGAAATAGCTGCTGCCGGTTTCATCCCGGGCCGCCAGGAAACAATGCGAAAACGATGTATACTCCGCTATAGTGGCCACGAACCGGTTCAAATACTGGGACCAACGCGGGTACCGGGTGTGCAACGCGTGCAAGGCCTGCAGGCAGGTATATAAGGCGTGCTCTTCTTGGCTACATTGTACGGACGTATAATCCATACACAGGGAATTGATGAGCCGCGTGAATTGGTCGAGAATTTTTTGGTCTTTGGTGGTAAACGAATAGGTCTTTTTACTGTCGATACACAGGGCCCCGTTCCCCTGCCCCAAGGGGTGACCCATAAAGGCTTTTATTTTCGCTTCCCCTTCCTGGGAATAATAGCCCAAGCATCCGCTTTCGCGGTCAAAATTATTCACCAATAACGGCTGGTCGTTTCTGATAATCCAGCCCACCAGTCCCTTGCCCTGGCCCACAGAGGCCCCGGAAATGAGGTTGTCCCCCAAACTAAAGGAGGCGGCCAGGGTATATTGCCCTTTTGCCGCGGGCAAAAACAAGACAGCGGAATAGGCGTCAAAAACGCTGCAAATAATGCCCAGCAATTGCTCAAGGCAGTTGTATCGTTGCATAATATGGCGTATGCCCCCTCTTCCTATATCCCAGCCCCTCGAAGGGCGAGAAGATGCCCCGGAGTTTAGCGCATGTGCCGCTGAAAATAAAAGGCCAGGCTGCGATTATAGGTCTTTTCTTCTTCGGTCGTGAAATAACAGGCCGGCAGCTCACCACGCTGGCGGTGGTAGTGCAGACATTCACAACATAACCCGTGCCGCGGACACCCGCTATACGTGCAGTTGCAATACGAAGTATTGATGTGCATCCGAGGGCATTGGTCCTGCTTCGAAGAACTCATAGCCGACTCCTTGGCAAAAAACCACTGGTCAAAGATTCAACTGCTTTTTGTAGATAATTCCACCCCCTTCTGTCAATATCTTGTATTCATTGAAAATTTAGAGCAAACTCTCTGCACACGTTCCCTTTTCAAAACCGTCAATTTCCAGTATATTTGTTTACAGACCATGAAGAATTCCACCTTGACACAATGGAGCGAGGCGTTCAGCCAGAGCCGCGACGGCGGGTTTTCCCTGTCCGGCGATCGGGCGGTAAACTCCATAAGTACCCTTGAACACTTGAAAGAACGCCTCGACCTGTTGCACGCCAAAATCTGCCTGCTCCAGCCGTTTTTTGAAAAACCCCATTATCCCCTTGTCGAGGCCCGGGAACTTTTGCCCTCCTTTGAAACGGATCTGTATGAATATACGGATTTACCGGGCTTCAGCCTGGTGGCCTTCGGCCGTAGCCTGGATTATTTTCGCGAAATTTTCCAATTCGACATTCTGCACTGCCCGGACGTCCCCGACTCCGGGAACTCGCCGCAATGCCTGCTCGAACAGCCCATCCATACCAACAATCTGGAAACCTGTGTCAGCCGTTTGCCCCGCCACCTCCACACAGTGTTTCGCCAGAAACTTGAGCAGACCAATATCGCCTCCCTGTCGGCGTATCCGGCTCTTTTGCCGTATATCTTGCACATGGACCGCGCCCACATCCTGGCGCTGAACGCCAACGGGGATTTTTACCTCGGCGGGGTCTACGGCTCCTTTCCCTCGGATTTGGATTCGGAAATCAAGCGTTACGGCCTGCGCATCGGCAAATTCAAAAGCGGGGATAACGCCCGCTATGAGCGCCACCGCCTGTTCGTCTACCAGTTTTTAATGGAGCTTTACGGCTTTCCCATCGCCTCTGAACGGCGCACCTCGGCAGCGCTTTTCGCCCGGCGGCTGTTTAAGATGGGCGAGGATTTTCTGGTCCGGGCCTTGGGCCAATCCGACCGCACAATCACCAGCCTCTATTCCCACCCCAAGGCCAAAAATTGGCCCTTCGTGGAAAAACTCGCCCTGGTTGCGGTCTCCCCTGAGCAGTCCAAACAGATGCGGCGCTTGGATGAAAAAGGTTTTTTCCTGCGCGCCAATGGCCAAACCGCGGCGCTGGTTCGGGTCCGCTACCGCCAGCACAAATACAATCCCTATAATATCCGCGAAGACCGGGCCATGTCGGTCATGGACCAATGTTTGATCCATCCCATAACCGCAGAAAAGTCCCCGCCGGTCAACGTCGTCAAGGACGCCTCCCTGATGACCCTCAAGCTCAACGATATCGTGCGCGGGGAATTCGTGGGTCGGATCAAATACCGGCGGCACGAAATCGTGGAGAACACCGACAGCATTGATAAGCGGCTCAAATTCCTCTCCGCCTGGCTGAACAAACACCAACGCCGCATACTCGGGTATTCCGACGAATTTTACACCAACGTGGTCAAAGTCCTGGACAGTTTTCTCTTCAATCCCGAATTCAATGAATCCTTTCAGGAATACAACGCCCTGTACCAGGAGGTACTCGGCCAATACAGCTATATCCGCCAGGCCCGGAAAATAAAGGAATTAGAGGATTTGGCCGATCGCGAATTCAAGGGCAAACGGATCAATTATCTGCAGATGCTCCAGGGCATGACCGAAATCATGAATGAGCTCAAATTCGATATTGTCAGCTATTTTGAACAATTAGTTGAACATGCCCTGCAAATCTGTAGCCACGTTCTCGGCGATACATACCTCAAGCGCCATTATATGGAACCGCCCCTTGATTCCCTCACCGAGTACGGCCGCGAGGTCCGGAAGGTCTACGGGCATTTGGTCAAAGTCCGCGACGAGATCCGCGGCATCCGGAAATCCCGACAGGACCACTTTCGAACAGGGCGGACCAAAAACGAGCGCGCCGGCACCTAAGCCAGGCTACGCCCCCTCTGCTGCCGCTTGTTAGGGGCGGGTGGCGCACGCCCTGTTTCCAGGCCGGGGACAAAATTTCAGAACCGGGCCTTCGGGAAAAGAGCAACCATTTGGCCCCTGCATGTTGGACCCTGAACCGCAAGGACACGACGCGTATGGACACCCTGCACCCCACACCGCTCACAACGTGGCACAAATACCACGGCGCCAAAATGGGCCCCTTTGCCGGCTGGGAGATGCCCATCCAATACACCGGCATTTTAGCCGAGCACCACCACACCCGCAGGAGCGCCTCGGTTTTTGATATCTGCCACATGGGCGAATACCGCATCGCCGGGACCGGGGCCCGCCAGGCCTTGGATCGCATCGTGACCCATAATCTAGAGCGCTTGCGCCCGGGCCGTTGCAGCTACGGGTTTATGCTGACCCCTGAAGGCACGGTCCAAGACGACCTCATCGTCTATTGTTTGGACGCGGACGAGTTTATGCTCGTGGTCAACGCCGCCTGCCGGGACACCGATCTCGCCTGGCTGCGCCAGCACCTCCCCGCGGGCGTGAGCTGCGAGGACATTTCCGAAGCCACGGCCAAAATCGACCTCCAAGGCCCGAGTTCCATCACCGCCCTGGAGCGGGTTCTGCCCGGTGATTGGCGGGAACTCAAATTTTTCGGCCATTGCGAGAGCTCTTTTGGCGGCCAGTCCCTGCGGGTCAGCCGCACCGGCTACACCGGCGAACTCGGATATGAAATCTACCTGCCCCAGGAGCACGCCGTCGGCCTCTGGGAGCGCTTGTTGGAAGATACCACTGTGCAGCCCGCTGGCCTCGGCGCCCGGGACACCTTGCGCCTGGAGGCCGGGCTTTTGCTCTACGGCCAGGATCTCGACCGCGACCACACGCCGGCTGAAGCGGGCTATGCCCAAATGCTTACTTCCCAGGCGCCGTACATTGGACGGGAACACGCCTTCACCGTGCGCGAAAAACTGGTGGCCCTTCGCTTTGACGGCCGCCGCACCGCCCACCGCCAGGACACGGTCTTGGATACCGCTGGCACTCCAGTCGGGAGCATCACCAGCGCCTCCTTCGCGCCCTCACTGGGATATGCCGTGGCCCTGGCCTATATCCAGGCCGAAGCCGCAAACCATGCGCAATACACGGTCCAGACCAAACGCGCGGCACTGCCGGCCACAGCCGCGGCATTGCCATTTTATAACGGCACGGCGCGGATGG
>JBNJGM010000069.1:0-8759 GCA_051747685.1 Thermodesulfobacteriota bacterium
CGCAATAGAGGCGGACGTCTTCTCGGCTTCCCCACTGCCAATCTAAAACTGCTAGACGAACTCGCTCCCCAACCCGGGGTGTATGCGGTCTGGGCGGAATTCCAAGGCCAGGCCTATACGGCAGTGGCAAACATCGGCTACAACCCGACATTCGGCAACGAAGCCTTATCCGTTGAAGTACACATCATGGATTTTGACCAGGACATTTACGACCGTGAATTGCGCGTCCATTTCGTGGAGCGACTGCGCTCTGAACGCAAATTCGAATCCTTAGACGCCTTGATGGAACAAATCTTCAAAGATATCGAGACCGGGCGTGAAATCCTGGCCCGTCCGGAAAACACCTTTACCGCGCCTGTTCTCTAAATTGTGTCCAAGCCTGATCGCCAGCCGGATTGAGGGCGCCAGACAAAAGGGGACGCCGAACCGGTGCCCCCCCTGGGCACTCTCGCACAATTCAGCACAGACGCTCTTTACTCTATAGCTGTTGCTACAACAGCAACGGAGATATCCCGTGATGTTCATGCGCCCATTACGCCGCATCTGGCATGAGGCCATAAAAACCTACCGAACCGTCAAAACCGTCCGCCTGCTTTTACTTGGTATTGTGGTGGGCCTATTATCCGGAATCGGGGCCATCCTTTTTTTCGCTGGGATTGAAGGATGCCGATTCTTACTATTGACCAAACTCGCTGGCATGACCCTTCCTGCGCCGGCAGGTGAAGAACTCTTCCACGGGTCTGCCGGACCAAGCCGGCCCTGGCTCATTCCAGTTTTCACCACCGCTGTAGGCCTTTTGACCGGCTTTTTGGTCTACAAGTGGATCCCGCATACCCATGCCAACGGCACGGACGGAACCGACTCCATGATCAAGTCCTTCCACCGGTTGGGAGGGGTGATCAAACCGATTGTGCCGCTTATCAAAAGCGGCACTGCTATGTTGACCATCGCTGCGGGCGGTTCGGCCGGAAGAGAGGGGCCTATTTCACAAATGGGCGCTGGCTTTGGGTCGTGGCTGTCCACGCAGATGGGATTGACGACAAAAGAACGCCGCATCCTCCTCTTATCCGGAGCCGCCGGAGGCTTAGGGGCCATCTTCCGGGCCCCCCTCGGCGGGGCCCTGACAGCCATTGAGGTCATCTACCGCGAAGATTTTGAAACCGAAGCCCTGCTCCCCGCCGTTATCTCCTCTGTAGTCTCCTACACCCTTTTCACCTTGGTCTTCGGGACCGACCCCATTTTCGGCATTCCCCGCTTTTCCTTCCATGATCCAAGGGAACTGCTGTTTTACGGCGTATTGGCCCTGGTCTGTTCACTGACCGGCTGGTTTTACGTGCGCACATTTTTCGCTATTAAGTACTCGGTCTTTGAACAGATCAAAAAAAAGGTAGGCTTGGTTTGGACCACCGGTTTGGGGGGGCTGCTCATGGGGTTGTTGGGTATGCAATTTCCCCAACTGCTCAGCGGCGGCTACGGGTGGCTGGAGATGGCCATGGTCGGACAGCTCTCGGTGGGATTTATGGGGGCTATACTGGTCGGAAAAACCTTAGCGACCTCAGTAACCCTGGGCTCGGGCATGAGCGGCGGTATGTTCGCTCCGGCCCTTTTCGTCGGGGGCATGAGTGGAGGCTTGGTCGGGTATACTGCCCACAATCTCTATCCGGGTATCGTCACCCAGCCCGGGGGATATGTTCTGGTAGGTATGGCCGCTTTTTTTGCGGGGGTGGCCAATGCCCCTATCGGCCCCTTGATCATGGTCTGTGAATTGACCCAGGGCTACGGCTTATTAGCCCCGTTGATGCTGGCTTCGACCGTGTGCCTGGTTATTAATCGCAATATTTCCCTTTACGAAAACCAAGTCGACAATAAGTTCGACTCCCCGGCCCATATCGACGACGCCACCATTAATGTTTTGGAGGGATTACAGGTAAAGGACTACTACCAACACGGTGCGGTGAGCACCATGGAAGAGTCCACAACCTTCAAGGAAATCACCGAACTGATCACCAATTCCAACGAACTCTATTTCCCCGTTCGCAATACCCAGGGAACCATAACCGGTATACTGGCCGTCCAGGACCTGCGACGGGTGCTGTTTGAAGACTGCCTGTGCGAACTCCTGCTGGCGAAAGATGTTGCGCGCAGCCCGGTTATCCTGCATCCTGAGGACGATCTTTACACGGCCTTGCTGAAATTTGTGGATACCGATATGGGACAAATCCCTGTGGTCTCGCCCGAGGATCCGGGCTGGATTTTAGGGCTCTTAGCCCGGGAAGATGTGTTTATGGCCTATAAAAAAGCACTTCAAGACCTCAAAGAATTGTGAGCGGCCCATGGATTTCCTCCGGACCGTGCGGGCAACCTTAACGTTTACTTCCGAAACCTCTCCCCTGAAGCGTACCGGCAAATGGCTTTTGGTCTATATTGTGATCGGAATCATCGCCGGTTTGGGATCCATTCTCTTCCACACCCTTTGTGAATTGGGGATGCATTTCTTCTTGGATGGCATAGCCGGATACCGTCCCTCCACACCGGCCGGCGAACACGCCCTGCTCCCCCCCACGGATACCCCATTTTCGCGTTGGCTTTTGCTTATCCTTCCTGCTCTTGGCGGGCTGGTCAGCGGCTGGCTGGTGTACACCTATGCCCCGGAAGCTGAAGGACACGGGACAGACAGCGCTATTGACGCCTACCATAATAAAGGGGGGCAAATCCGGGGCCGGGTGCCGATCATCAAGACCGTTGCCTCGGCTATCACCCTCACCACCGGGGGATCCGGAGGCCGGGAAGGCCCCATCGCCCAAATCGGAGCTGGTTTTGGGTCCTTTTTAGGCAACCAGCTCGGCCTCTCCGAACGTGAACGGCGCATCATGCTCGCCGCTGGCGTCGCCGCCGGGGTGGGAAGTATCTTTCGTGCGCCCATGGCCGGAGCGCTGTTTGCCGCCGAAGTCTTGTACCGTGAACCAGAGTTCGAATCCGAGGTCATTATTCCTGCGGGCATCGCCTCGGCCGTGGCTTATTGCCTGTTTTGCCTGGTCTACGGCTGGGGCTCACTTTTCCATTCCCCAGACTTCACGTTCACCAACCCCCTTGAACTTGGCCCTTACGCGCTTTTGGCCGTCGTCCTCTCGGCCGGGGGCTACCTGTACGTCAAATGCTTTCATGGGGTCCGCGATATTTTTCGCAAAATCCCAATCAAAAACCATTTAAAGCCCGCCATCGGTGGCCTGCTCACTGGGGGTATCGGCTTTTTTCTCCCCCAAACCTTAGCCTTTGGCTACGGGGTGGTCCAACAGGCGCTGCTTGGTCAACTTGGAATTCCGATTCTGCTCGGCGTGGCCTTAGGCAAAATCCTGACAACCTCCTTTACCATCAGTTCCGGCGGTAGCGGGGGGGTCTTCGGGCCTTCGGTGGTTATTGGAGGCGCCTTGGGCGGGGCGGTGGGCCAAACGGTGGACGCGATTCTCCCGAACCTGATCAACCCCGGTGCGTTTATTATCGTGGGCATGGCCGGTTTTTTCACGGCGGTTTCCAATACTCCGGTTTCCACGATTATTTTTGTCAGCGAAATGACCGGCTCCTATCATCTTTTGTTACCAAGCCTTCTGGTGTGTTTCCTATGCCAAATCTTGGCCCAAAAAATAACTATCTATGTAGAGCAATACAGCAACAAACTTGCCTCCCCCGCCCATGCAGGGGAATTCTTTGTCGATATTCTCCAATCCTTCCATGTACAGGACCTTATGGGCCACTTGCGTAAATTCGTGACTGTGCCGGAAAATATGTCCTTTGCCAAATTCAAGGAATTCTTTTCCGATACTGCCCAGGACTATTTTCCCGTGGTCAACGCCAACAACGAATTGATCGGCATTTTTACCAACCGCGACATCCGAACTATCCTCTTCGAAACCGAGGTCGATGACCTTATCGTGGTCAAGGATATCGCTACCACAGACCTCATCACCACCACTCCGGAAGAGGATCTCGGGACAGTCATGACCAAATTTACCAAAAAAAATCTCGATTGCCTGCCCGTGCTGGACAGCAATAACCCAACACAGCTTTTGGGAATGCTCAGACGCCGGGAGGTCATCGCCTTTTACAATAGTGAGTTGGCCCGCATGAAACCCGACGAGGAATAATCCAGGCTTTATTCCTTTACTCCTGCACCCTGAATTTTACCGACATATCCCCCACGGATGAGACCCATATCAAGGCCTGCGCTCTTTGAACCCGGCCTGGAAGCTGGTTGAACGAATGAGGCAGTTTCTACTCCTGCCGGCTCAATCGCTTCTCAGAGGCTCTGCCGGGCAAAGCACTCTCAAAACTGCCACCGGCTGTTGGGCCCGAGACCCGCGCACCTTGGGCGAATGCGTTTTTGCCGGCTATGCGCTATGCACAAGGCTATTTCGCCGTCCAAACCGCTTGTTTGCCCTTCACTGCCGCCCACCCAAGCGCCAAACCCCGCCAATACAAGCCAATACGTTTCGCCTCCCGCTGGCAAGGTAAACGCTGCCCGCGCAAAAGCGCCTCGAGCTCTGCAAGCTCCCCCACATCCAATGCCGACCCCCCGGGTGCAGAGGGCAAGAGCCAACGCGCCCGAGGGTCGACCAAAATATTCTCTTTTTTGCGGCGTCCGAGAAACACTCCGTGCCAGGGGACCTGCGCAGGGAGAATCTCAGGAACCTGCTGCGGGGCGTAGAAAAGTTTTTCCCCGAAGGCCCAAACCCGGCCCGTTTCAAGGCATCGGCCATCAATGCCGGGTAGGCGCTGCACCACCTCGGAGGTAGCCTCTTGAACGCTGGAGGAAAGCAGCGCGGTCCACGTCCCCGCAGGCCGCTTTCTCGTTTCAGAAGGGCTTTTCTTGCGCAACCGGGCAATAAAAAACCCCTGACTTTGGGATTTTTGGCCCTGAACCTGCAAAAGGCCATCTTGAAGCCCCCGGGATTCGCATTCGACACCGTCCGGAGCACTGAGCGGCTCGACTTCCAAGTCAAGCTCTTGAACCGCCCAGGCGATTTGTTCAGCGTTTTCCTGGGGATTTGTGGTGCAAGTCGAGTACACCAAACACCCGTTTGGACGAACGAGTTGGGCCGCTCGGGTTAAAAGCCGACGTTGCAGGGCAATGAGCCCTTGCACGTTACCCTCATGCCATATCTGGCGCACATTGGGGTTTTTAGCCTCCGTGCCCCACCCGCTGCAGGGGGCATCGACCAAAATATGACTGGCCCCGTTTTCCCCCAGGCGCAGATCTTCCCCTCGCTCGGACAAGGTGATCACGTTGGGCAGCCCAAGATGGCGCATGTTGGCCCGCAAGGTTTCCAAACGGGCGGGATTGGGTTCGTTGGCCACCACAAGCCCCGCAGGCCCTACTAAATGAGACAACACCCCCGTTTTGCTACCGGGGCTGGCGCACATATCAACCACAGTGTCGCCAACGCCGGGGTTTAGGCATAAAGGGG
The DNA here is from genome assembly GCA_051747685.1 of Thermodesulfobacteriota bacterium. GTDB lineage: Bacteria > Desulfobacterota > Desulfovibrionia > Desulfovibrionales > Desulfohalobiaceae > Desulfohalobium. The sequence continues at coordinate 5,463 of JBNJGM010000069.1, forward strand.
GCAAGAGCGAGGATTTATCCTGAATGTATACCCGGCCGAATTGGGCAGCAACGCTGCGCCCTAAGGCATAGGGACCGGATTGGAGACGTCTGGCAAGGCCATAGACCGCCTCCTGTCGTCCCAAAAACCCTTCAGCAGCCAGCAACGCGTCCACTGTTTGTGCCTCCTGCGCCGTGGCAACTAAACGAAAATAGCGGATCGGTAGTGTCACCTTTTGTCCTCATGGTTATATGCGTTCAATGCGCGGCCCATGTAATCAGATTTCAAAATATTTCTCAAAAATTCAACAACACGAGAGTTCTCGCCCTGCCCCCAGCAACACACAGTCGTTCGCGGCTTGGAATATATCGGTTCTCTTCTTGGGCACAGGTCCGCAGGAGACAAGGGTGTATACCCGGCCAGTAGCTTGCACTTGACAGAAAAAAACGGTTTCACTAGCCATCGAAGTGATGCAGATATAGCCCGCCCTCCCCTTCGTCCCCGCAGCCATGGTACGCGCTGTGGCGCCACGGGCGGAATCAATCCTGTAGCATGGCGGGGCGCTGTCTGTAGCACCACAGTCCACCATCGTCTTTGAGGGCCGCAGGAACACCCCATCCTGCGGCCCTCTTTTTCCTTCCAACATTTCGGGAGTCATCGTATGTCGCGCTTGCTGAAAATATTTCTGGCTGTTGCTGTTACTCTTGCTGCAAGCCCGGCGGCCTTCGCCGCAACCACCTTCACCTACGCCAATTTCCCTCCTGCGCAGACGTTTCCCTGCGTCCAAATGGAGCGCTGGGCCACGGAAGTAGAAAAACGCACCGAAGGCGAAATCACCGTGAACACCTTCCCCGGGGGCACCCTACTCGGGGCAAAACAAATGTGGCGGGGCGTACAAAACGGACAAGCGGATATTGGCTGCCTCAGTTTAGCCTATCAACCTGGTCTTTTCCCTATGATGTCAGTCATGGAATTGCCCCTTGGCTTCACCTCCGCGCAAACCGCAAGCACACTTATGTGGGATGTGTTCACCACCTATGAACCCAAGGCCTTTGACAAGGTCAAGGTATTGACCATGTTTACCTCGGCCCCGTCGAATATAATGAGTAAAAAAGCCCTCCCGGACCTCGAGAGCCTGCAGAACGTTGAATTGCGTGCTTCTGGCACGGCCTCCCGCATCCTTGAAGCCTTGGGTGCCACTCCGGTCTCCATGCCCATGCCGGATACCCCGCAGGCCCTGCAAAAAGGGGTCGTCCAGGGTCTTTTCTCCTCTTTGGAGGTACTCAAAGACCTCAATTTTGCCACGTATTGTGACCATGTCACCCGGACTGAGCTCCAGGTGTACCCGTTTGCCGTGATTATGAATGCCTCGGCCTGGGAGGGGCTCTCAGCCAAAAACAAAAAAATCCTCAACGAATTGGCTTCAGAACAAGCAGCCTGGACCGGGAAATATATGGACGAACACGTCCAAAAGGCCGTGGATTGGGCCCAAGAAACACATGGGTTGACCCTGCACTCCTTTTCTGAAGCCGACCGGGCCGCAGTGCAACCGAAGCTAGATACCCTTGTCAACGAGTGGGCTGAAGAAGCCGAGGCCAACGATATCCCGGCCCAGGCCATTCTGGAGGACCTCCGCACCCATTTACAGCCTACAGCCCCGTCAGCGAACTGAACCACAGGCCAAGGCGCCGGACTATGCCAAAACTCTTCAAAACACTCTCCGGAATCTGCCTGTATTGTGCTGGAGGCGCCCTGCTTTTGATGGTCGCTATCGGATGCGCCAACATCCTTGCCCGCAGCCTAGGGACCCCATTCAAAGGGACTTACGAGCTCATGGGGTATTGTGGTGCCATCGCCGGCTCTCTGGCCTTGGCAACCACCCAATTGGAAAAAGGGCACATCAGTATCGGGCTGCTCGCCGATAAGCTTCCCCAACGCTGGAGCCGTTTTGGGGATCGCCTCGGCACAGGGTGTGCGGGGATACTTTTTGGCCTTATTAGCTGGCAATGTATAGGCTTCGGGTTTTCCTTATGGCAAAACGGCGAGGTCTCGGAAACCCTGCGCATCAATTACGCTCTCTTCCCCTATGTCGTAGGCGGAGGTACAGGCTTTTTGGCCGTAGTGCTGCTTTGGCAATCTTTGAAGCCCGACAGGAAACCGTGATATGTCCCCTCTTGCTCTAGCCCTGCTGGGTATCGGTCTCCTTTTGCTGCTGTTATTCGCTTTACGCCTGCCAGTGGGATTTGCTTTGGCGTTGGTCGGCTTTGGGGGCTTTTGGGCAGCAATAAACCTTCAGGCCGCTTTGGGCATGGTGGGCACAGAAACGTGGAATATCCTTTCCGCGTACGGATTTACAGTCATACCCCTTTTTATTTTCATGGGGCAACTCTGCTTTCACAGCGGGGTCAATACCCGGTTATACCACACCGCCTTCACCTGGTTTGGCTCTATACGTGGAGGCCTCGGCGTGGCCACCGTCTTAGCCTGTGCAGGGTTTGCGGCCATTTCCGGCTCAAATACCGCGACTGCGGCTACAATGAGTACTGTGGCCCTGCCGGAAATGGAAAAATACAATTACCATCCTGTGCTCAGCAGTGGCACGGTTGCGGCCGGCTCGACGTTGGGCGTCCTCATCCCGCCCAGCGTGGTGCTCATTGTTATCGGCTTGCAAACAGGACAACCCATCGGGGCTCTCTTTTGGGCCGCCGTGATTCCCGGTGCGCTGTTGACGGTATTGTTCCTATTAAGTGTTTTGCTCATTTGCCGCTTTCGCCCCCACCTCGCCCCGGCCGGCCCACCAAGCACCTGGCGGGAAAAATGGGCTAGTCTCCCCGGTTCCATAGAAATACTGGCCCTCTTTGCCCTGGTTATGGGCGGCCTCTTTTGGGGCTGGTTTACACCCAGCGAAGCCGGTGCTGCAGGGGCCGGGGGCGCCTTAGTGCTCAGCCTAGTCACGCGCCGCCTAACCCGCAGAGGGTTTGCAGCCGCTGTGCAAGACACCCTCAAAATTTCTTGCATGATCCTCACCATCGTTATCGGGGCGGTCATTTTCGGACGTTTTCTGGCCGTCACCCGGCTCCCGTTTTTTTTGGCCCAATGGATTACCGGGCTTGAGCTCTCCTCTACGTTTATAATACTCGCTATTATAGCGCTTTACCTTCTTGGCGGCGCACTGATGGACGCTTTGGCGCTTTTGCTTATCACCTTGCCCATATTTTTTCCGGTAGCCCAAACCCTCGGATTTGAACCGCTCTGGTTTGCTGTACTTATTACCATGGTCACCACATTGGGCGCCATCACCCCGCCGGTGGGCGTAAA